>NZ_CAKOBX010000009.1:0-97343 GCF_932750685.1 Limosilactobacillus urinaemulieris
ATGGAGGATTAGCTCAGTTGGGAGAGCATCTGCCTTACAAGCAGGAGGTCACAGGTTCGAGCCCTGTATCCTCCATTGAGCATTAAGCTCATGAGCCGTTAGCTCAGTTGGTAGAGCATCTGACTTTTAATCAGAGGGTCGGCGGTTCGAGACCGCCACGGCTCATTGCCAAATAGGTAACGGTTTGGTATAATAAAAAAAGTGTACGCCGACTTAGCTCAGTTGGCAGAGCATCTGTCTTGTAAACAGAGGGTCGGAGGTTCGAATCCTCTAGTCGGCACTTATATATGCGGAAGTAGTTCAGTGGTAGAACATCACCTTGCCATGGTGGGGGTCGCGGGTTCGAATCCCGTCTTCCGCTTTGTCAATTCTATAATGCCGGGGTGGCGGAATTGGCAGACGCACGGGACTTAAAATCCCGCGGTTAGTGATAACCGTACCGGTTCGATCCCGGTCCTCGGCACTTCTTATGCACCCATAGCGCAATTGGATAGAGTGTCTGACTACGAATCAGAAGGTTGAAGGTTCGACTCCTTCTGGGTGCATTTTTTCGGGAAATAGCTCAGCTTGGTAGAGCACCTGGTTTGGGACCAGGGGGTCGCAGGTTCGAATCCTGTTTTCCCGATTTGATTCTAATATTTAATCTATTAGGTTTTCGCGGTGTAGCTCAGCTGGCTAGAGCGTCCGGTTCATACCCGGGAGGTCGAGGGTTCGATTCCCCCCGCCGCGATTGACTGGCTGTTTTGGACCTTTAGCTCAGTTGGTTAGAGCAAGCGGCTCATAACCGCCCGGTCGTAGGTTCGAGTCCTACAAGGTCCATCAACTATCTGTGATGGATTGTTATTATTTACATTATGGAGGATTACCCAAGTGGCTGAAGGGGGCGGTCTTGAAAACCGCTAGGCCGTGAGAGCGACGCGAGGGTTCGAATCCCTCATCCTCCTTTATTATCGCGGGGTAGAGCAGCCTGGTAGCTCGTCGGGCTCATAACCCGGAGGTCGTTGGTTCAAATCCAGCCCCCGCAATTGTTGGTCCGTTGGTCTAGTTGGTTTAGGACGCATCCCTGTCACGGATGAGATCACGAGTTCGAGTCTCGTACGGACCGTTTTTGGCTCGGTAGCTCAGTTGGTAGAGCAACGGATTGAAGCTCCGTGTGTCGGCGGTTCGATTCCGTCCCGCGCCATTTAATTGAATATTATGCGGGTATAGTTCAGTGGTAAAACCACAGCCTTCCAAGCTGTTGTCGCGAGTTCGATTCTCGTTACCCGCTTTTATATGGGCCTATAGCTCAGCTGGTTTAGAGCGCACGCCTGATAAGCGTGAGGTCGATGGTTCAAGTCCATTTAGGCCCATTTTGGAGAAGTACTCAAGTGGCTGAAGAGGCGCCCCTGCTAAGGGTGTAGATCGCGAGAGCGGTGCGAGGGTTCGAATCCCTCCTTCTCCGTTATTTTGACCCGTTAGTCAAGTGGTTAAGACACCAGCCTTTCACGCTGGTATCGTGGGTTCAAATCCCGCACGGGTCATTTTTTTATTATCGCGGGGTAGAGCAGCCTGGTAGCTCGTCGGGCTCATAACCCGGAGGTCGTTGGTTCAAATCCAGCCCCCGCAATTGTTGGTCCGTTGGTCTAGTTGGTTTAGGACGCATCCCTGTCACGGATGAGATCACGAGTTCGAGTCTCGTACGGACCGCTATAGTAAGTCAAGTTTATTACTTGGCTTTTTTTATTTTGACTTATATTTAAGTAGTAGCGATCAGCAGTTTCAATTTTATATTATAAAGTTGCTCTAAAGGAATCACCTTAATAAGATGATTCCTTTTTAACTTACTTGAATTTGTTTTCCATAGATTAATTTACAGCAAAGGAGGACAGATTGACAAAGAAGTTATTTGATAGTTATGGTCACTCATATTTCAGTTAAGGTTAAAGTGTACCTCAATAAAATAATCGATATTGTGAAAAACGCAAAAGAATATTAACGCCCATTTGAGAAAACTAATAATGTTATTTAAGATACAAAAAATCACAAAATAATATCTAAGCTAAGGAGTAATTACCTAGTTATTATTTTGTGATTTATCAGTTATTTAATTCAATTACATTAATGGGCGATATACTTCATCATAGTATGTATTATTAGGATCGCGGGTAGTAAAGCTGGCTAACTGCTCGAAGTCTTCAGTTTCCTTCCAGGCCATTAAATCATCAAAATCATTTAATGCAGTAAGGAGAACTAATGTGGTGCTTTCATCTTTGTTGTTAACTTGGAGAAAAGCCTGCCCATTAATTAATGGGGATGGATCATCAACCATCTTACTAAGGGTGTTAAAGAGGACCTTTTGATGATCATTATCCACTTGGAATGATTGATAGTAAAGAATTCCTCGATAATTACTATTTAATCGTTCTCCTAACACTGTATATTCAACGGGAGACTTAAAAATGGTTGGTTCATTAGAAAAATCAAATAGTGCTAAATTATTGCTGTGAACTGAAGCCTGCATGAGCTTAAATTTTCTGTCTGGATACTTGTTAATAATATCTTGTAAGATTTGCCGTGATCCAAACGTTAAACTTAATTTTGATAACATGGCAGTTCCTCCTTTTAATTGTATAAATTTATTATAATACTTTATTTCTGTTAATTACCAATTATCGGTTAATTGACTACAAATCTAACTTCAATTTAGAACAAAGTTTTATTGAAAAAATATTTAATTAAGCGGTAAAAGGGGTTGAAATGTTACTGTCACATGTTATAATTTTACTTACAAAAAATAACTAAACTACGATACCACTTTTAATAATATAAAAAACATTGTATAATTAGAACCATAGTGGTGAGTTTATTATAAAGAATTAGCTCTAGAAGGAGGCTTCTTATTTAATGATTACACTTTACACGTCTCCAAGTTGTACTTCATGTCGCAAGGCAAAAGCATGGCTACAAGAAAATGGGATTCCTTTTAAAGAACGGAATATTTTTTCTGAACCGCTTAATATAGGTGAAATCAAGAACATTTTACGAATGACAGAGGATGGTACGGAAGATATTATTTCTAAGCGTTCTAAAGCTTATTCAAAGTTAAATGTCGATTTGAATGAGTTGCCGATGAAGCAATTGTATAAAATGATTAGCAAGAATCCAGGATTATTACGGCGACCAATTATTGTTGATGAGAAACGGCTTCAGGTTGGTTATAATGAAGATGAGATTCGTCGTTTTCTTCCTCGGCAGGTTCGGGAATTAGAATTAGCTGAAGCTGAACGAAAAGCTAATATGATTTAAAATTAGAGAATAAGGTATTAAATAGACGCAATGTATTGACTTGGACAAGTCTTATATTGCGTTTTTTCTTCCTTTACTTTTGTGATAAATTAGTTAGAATAGTAGTAATATAGGTGTCGAGTCGAAGGAGGTGCTTTTTATGGAAATGGAGCGCATTAATGAAAATACAATTCGTGTTTTAGTCGACTCGAATGATCTTGAGGAACGGGGAATAAAGATTCTTGATTTGTTAAGTGATCATAAACAGATCCAAGATTTCTTCTATAGTATTTTAAAGGAAGTCGATTCTACTCACCAATTTCAAGATAATGATTCAGTAACTTTCCAGGTAATGCCAACAGGGAATGGTCTAGAGCTTTTTATCAGTAAGAATGATCAAGTTAATGCGATGGGTGATGATCGAAATGACGCGATTACAGATTACCTTCGACAGAGTATTGCTCAGCGCCGGAAAGAAGAATCACCAACTAATGAGTCGGATGAGACACTGAAAGCTGATGATTACCCAATATCAACAAATGATTCAGACACGTTGACAAAGCTGGTTGTCGTTAGGTTTGATCAGTTTGAAGATCTGGTTCAATATGCAAAAGTTGCTGCGGACGATAATGTCGTTAGTGAACTATACAAGTACAATGATCAATATTATTTAACTTTGCAATACCTCATTACTGATGAGAATACGGATGAAGAGATAAAGAACCAGATTGCATTAGCATATGAATATGGAAACGCAACTAATCTGGCATCTGATTATTTAGCAGAGCATTCAAAAAAGCTAATGGAAATCTCTGCCTTACATTTAATTCAACATTATTTTAACTAAAGAGTCGTAAAAGAAGCATCCCGAGAATTACCTAAAATTCAGGGATGTTTTTTGATGCAATTAATAACTTTTGCCGTCTTGTATATAAGGGAGGCGGAAAAGTTGTTAGTAGCAAAGTTAAACGGTCAATTTATAAACGCGGCTGATGCTTGTCCGGAAAAAAACTATTGTTGTCCGGAGTGTGGGGATCACCTTATCCTTAAGCAAGGTCAGAGTAGGATTGCTCATTTTGCTCATCAGGTAAATAGTAGATGTGTTCTACGGGAAGGCGAAAGTTATGAACACCTCCTGGGGAAACAACAAATCTTTGAATGGGCACGAAAAAAGGGATGGCAAGCAGAACTTGAGGTTTATATTCCCCAGTTAGAACAACGGGCAGATGTTTTCCTTAGAGTAGGTGGGCAACGAATCGTAATTGAATTTCAATGTAGTCCATTACCTCTAACTGCTCTGCAAAAACGAACTCTTGGTTATCAAAGTATTGGGATAAAGTGTTATTGGTTTTTGGGTTCACCATATAAGCGGAAGTTAAATCAGCGGCAAACACAAAAGTTTGTCCAGTTAGTTAATCAGCAGTATACAATTATTTTTTGGGATACTAAGGCTAAAATACTCAGGTTAATTAAACTAGCCATTAAAGAACAACCACTTAGTTTAAAAGGAGTAACCCATGATTATCATATTCTTCATCGGCTTTCTTTACTCCAAGGAACTAATCCGTGTATTAAGGAATTTACCGGAGGATTGCCAGTTATCTGTCACCAAAAAATTATAGGAATTCAAGTTACTAACCATCCAGAAATATATTGGCGATGTTTGGTTGTAAAAAGATTAAATAATGTCCCGCTTTTTACTAGTTTTAGTTTGAAATCATGGCTCCATTTATTAAAAGAGGTAGATTTAACTGAATGGGTGAAATTTCCCTGTCTTTCTTCATCAAAGATCATTAATGATTACCTAAGAGTATTTACTAAACAATTACTAAAAAGTGGCAATATTATGATAAATGGGCAGACAGTTATTTTAATCAGACACCCAAGCTATCAAAGATCACTTATAAAGCAATACCAAGAAATTCAACGATTAATTTAATAAAATCATTAGTGGGGATTAATAAAGTATGAAATAATAGAAGAAAAAACAAATCGGGGATGACCTAGATGAAATATCACACTTGTACAACATTTCTTGCAGGGAAAAAGGCAACCATTGATGGCTCAACAATTGTTTGCCGCGTTGAAGACTATTCGAATAACTTTGATCCACAGCGATTTGTAGTAGTTACGCCGGAAAAGCAACCACGCCATTATGAAAGCAAAACAACAAAGTTTACGATTGATCTTCCGACTAACCCATTACGTTATACGGCTACTCCTGATGCGGACAGTAGTGCTGGAATTTTCGGGGCGAATGGGATTAATTCTGCTAATGTTTCAATGACGGCAACTGAAACAATTACTAGCAATCCACGAATCCTTAGTCTTGACCCGTATAATAATGAAGATGGGATTGGTGAAGAAGACTTCCTAACCCTCGTTTTGCCTTATGTTAGAACTGCTAAGCAGGCTGTCGAACGGGTTGGTCAACTCTTAGAAAAGTACGGAACCTATGAAGCAAATGGAATGGCATTTGGCGATCAAGAAGAGGTTTGGTATTTAGAAACAATCGGCGGCCATCATTGGGCTGCGGTTAGGATTCCTGACGATGCATATGTAATTGCACCAAACCGCTTGAACATTACCCACTTTGATTTTTCAGCAAATAATACATTATGTTCTACAGATTTAAAAGAATTAATAGATCGTAACCACCTCAATCCAGAACCAAATGATTATAATTTGCGCTTGATTTTTGGCAGTAGCACGGTCCGCGATACTCGCTACAATAATCCCCGAGCATGGTACGTTCAACGTTGCCTAAGCGGTGATCGGGGAAACCAACCGACAGATCAAATGCTGCCATTTATTAATTACCCACAACGTAAAATTACGATTCAAGAGATTAAAGAGCTAATGAGTTCTCATTATCAAGGTACTAATTATGATCCATACACTAATGAGAATGCACCATTTCGTTCAATTGCCTTAAACCGGAATCTTGAGCTTCATATTCTTCAAATTAGGAATAATGTTGATCCACAAATTAGTGGGGTTCAGTGGCTTGCCTTTGGTCCTAATACAATCAATGCAGTTGTTCCGTTTTATACAAATATTCAGGAAACACCACAACATTATTGTGATACGAAAACTACCTTTAATATTCAGGATATTTACTGGCTAAATCACACTATAATGGCGATTACCGATCAACATTACCAAAAGGTGGAGCCAATGATTGAAGATTTTTCAGAGCAAGTCATGACGCAGACGTTGGCATTACAGCACCAAGCGGATCGAGAATTCTTAACTAAAGATGATATCGCTGAATTTTTAAGTAAGGTTAACGGACAGATGGCAGAAGTATCCTACCAGGAATCAATGAAATTGCTCGGGAAACTCGTTAATTATGGGTTTATGAACGCTCGCTTAAAATACTAATAATAAAATGGCCCCCAAAGTTCTCGCTTGAACTTTGAGGGCCATTCCTTAGCTTTATTATTTTTGGACGGTTCTTGTTTGGGGATGTGATTGGTAATTTTTAACAAAGTTAGTTACCGATAGTTCGTCTTCTAACTGCTTATTTTGGTAGGCGGTAATAAGTGTATCGTAATCAAAGTTATTGAGTAAAAAACCATATTGTGATTGGTTCGAATCAAAAACGACCGCAGTTGCAGCTTCCTTAACTCCTAGACTTTTTGCGACCTGTTGCTCCTGACGAAAGGTTTTCTTTGCTAGAGACGAATCTCGATCTTCCATGAACATTTCTAGGTCAAGGTTAGATTGTAAAGCAACATTCTTTACCAGATCATTATTATAGTTAATATTTTCTCTGATTAAGGCGTTTTGAAGTAATAAAAGAAATTGCCGTCCCCGTTTTTTCCCCTGAAAAGAGGCCGCCATATAATCAAGAATTACTTGGTAGATCGTCTGAGAAACGTTTTGACGAACAGCTAAACTGTGCTGATTTAAATGGTAAGCTTCAATAGTTTGTTGAATGGTTGCCATATTAAAAAATGGAATAAAGCGATAATTAACTTTGGTGTTGAGTTGATGGTCGATTTTAAGAACATCGTGTTCGCACCGAAAGCAACGACTCCCTAGTGGATTGACAAATAAATAAATTTCTAGCATTAAATGCTCCCCCTCGTTTAACACTAATTTGACAAGTTTTCTAAACAAATTTATTTTTGCCAAAAAAGCTAAATTTGTAAAGAATTATGATTTATGAATCAGTTTTATGCTGTTTAAGGAATGATTGTGCTAGAATTAAATGCGAACTTTAATGGGAGGGTTTTATATGGTTGAAGATTGGCAACACTTTCTACTACCTTACCAACAAGCTGTTAATGAATTAAAAGTTAAATTAAGAGGTATCCGTAAACAATATCAGGATGAAACGCAGCATTCGCCGATCGAGTTTGTTACTGGGCGAGTAAAACCAGTTGATAGCATTAAAGAGAAAATGATCAGGCGGCACGTTCAGGAAGACCGACTTGAACAGGACATGCAGGATATTGCTGGATTACGGATTATGTGCCAGTTCGTTGAAGATATTTACCAAGTAGTTGATCTGCTTCGTCAACGGAGTGATATGACAATCCTTGAAGAGCGTGACTATATTAGTAATGCTAAACCGAGCGGGTATCGTTCCTACCATATTGTAATTGAGTATCCGGTTCAATTGATTTCCGGTGAGAAAAAGATTCTTGCTGAAATCCAGGTGCGGACACTAGCAATGAACTTTTGGGCAACAATTGAACACTCATTAAACTATAAGTATCAAGGTGAATTTCCGGAAGAATTATCTGCGCGGTTGCAACGAGCTGCAGAAGCTGCATTTAAACTTGATAATGAAATGTCAGAAATTCGCGAAGAAATCCAAGAAGCACAAACGATGTTCTCGAATCGAACACCAGGTGATCAGAACATTCCAGACAGATAAGGAGATTATATGCGAGTCGCAATTTATAACAATGAAACAGCAGAGTCACAACGAATCAGTAAGTTACTTAAGGCAGAAATGAGCAAAGCCGGGTTAGTGCTTGATCAAAATGCACCCAACGTGGTTATCACTATTGGTGGGGATGGAACCTTACTGTCAGCATTTCATCACTATGAAGCTTTACTAGATAAGATTCGGTTCGTTGGAATCCACACGGGCCACCTTGGCTTCTATACTGACTGGCGAAATTATGAGATGGATGATCTAGTTGAAAGTCTGGTTAATGATAGCGGCCAGTCTGTTTCGTACCCACTGCTTGATATGCATGCTATTTACTCTGACGGTTCGATTGATCACTATACAGCATTGAATGAATCAACTGTTCGAAATATTACGAAGACAATGGTTTGTGATGTTTTCATTAATAATGAACTTTTTGAAACATTTCGGGGTGACGGGCTGTGCATTTCCACACCAACAGGTTCGACTGCTTATAACAAGTCTGTTGGTGGTGCAATTATGGATCCCCAAATTGTGGGTTTTCAGCTAGCAGAAATGGCATCCTTAAATAATCGGGTATTTAGAACATTGGGCTCGCCAATTATTTTTGGTTCTGAGTCAAAGTTGATGCTCCGCTTAAAAGATCTTAATGGGCACGTGATGACTTGTGATCGGGATCAGGTTCGTTTAAAACCATCAGTTGGGGAACGTAAATTAGTAGAAATTACTTATCAGGTTGCTAAAAAGCGAATTAACTTTGCCCAATACCGTCACAATAACTTCTGGCACCGGGTTAAAGATTCGTTTATTGGTGGCGCAAAATAATGAAATTCGAATGGCAATATACAGGAAATCAGCCACGGAGGCTTCGCGCTGCCTTAAAGCATGAAGGGGTCAGTGCAAGTCTAATTAAGGTTGCAGTTTATCATGGAGGAAAAATGCAGATTAACGGTGAGGATCGGTGGACTGTTGATCTTGTTAATCCTGGTGATCATTTTTCACTGATCTTACCTCCTGAGAAGCCGAATGATAATGTTATTCCTAGTGATCTCCCTATTGATATTGTTTATGAGGATCGCGACTTTTTAATCCTTAATAAGCCTGCAGGAGTGGCAACAGTTCCGGCGCATCATGTTACGGTTGCTGATAGTTTAGTTAACCGGGTTCGGAATTATTATGAACGTCAAGGTTATGAGAATTTAGTAATTCACGTTGCTACACGGTTGGATAAGGACACAAGTGGCTTGGTAGTTTTCCCCAAGCATCGTTTTGCCCACGCGGTTATGGATCAGCAGTTAAAAAGACACCAAGTAAAGAAAAATTACTATGCAGTTGTTGGCGGGCAAATCAATACTCCTCATGGTTATATTGATGCACCAATTGATCGGGATCCCGAAAAATTCGTTTCGCGAACGGTAATTCCTACTGGAAAGCCATCAGTTACGGAATATTGGCTAGAAAAATCAACAGTTCAAATGTCGCTATTACGTATTCGTCTACATACCGGAAGAACCCACCAAATTCGCGTCCATTTTCAGTACTTAGGTCATCCATTGATTGGTGATGAAATGTATGGTGGTAAACAAATAATTTCTCGCCAAGCACTTCATTGTTACTGGATGAAATTTTATAGTCCCTTTAAGCAACAGTGGATAGAGGTTCAGGCTCCTGTACCGGAAGATATGCAGAATTTAATTGACTCAATTTAAACTAAAAATGACCATTACAGTTTAGATAATTAACAAACTGTAGTGGTCATTTTGGTTACTTAATAAATTTAGAAGCGTTGAACACAAACAGGTTCAGGACATGCTACGTCTTTTTGTAATAAGACCAGCTTTCCGGTATCTGGATCACGCTTGTAAAGGGTCAAGTTATCACTGTTTTGGTTAGAAGCTAATAAGAATGATTCATCAGAGCTAAGGTTGAAGTCACGAGGGAAATCACCTTCAGTTGAGATGGATTGGATGTGCTTAACCGTAAAGTCAGGTTGTACTTCGAAAACCGCAATGGTGTTTTCCCCACGGTTTGAAGTGTAAATAAACTTGCCATCCTTGGAAAGACGAATTGCGGCAGCTCCGTTATGAGCAGTCCAATCATCGGGAATTGTTTTAATGGTTTGAACATGGCTGAAAGTTCCATCAGTAGCATTATACTGAAGAACCTCAAGCTTACTGCTTAATTCACCGAGAAGGTAAGCATACTTACCATTAGGGTGGAATGCAATATGGCGTGAACCAAAGCCATCCTCTGACTTATAGCGGGAAACTGCAGTCAATTTCCCATCAGCAGAAACATCGTAAACAACGACCAAATCCATCCCTAAATCACAAACAACTAGACGTTGATCAGGGGTTAAATCTGCAAAGTGAACGTGAGGACTGTCCTGTTCAGGTTGTGGACCAGTAGCTCCTTGGTGAAGGACCGAGTCAGTTTGTGTTAGTGTTCCGTCATCATTAATCTTAAAGACATCAACTTTTGCAGTGTGGTAATTAGCACTGTAAAGTAAGTGGCGCTTTTCATCAAGACCAACATATGCAGGAGGAGCTCCAGCGGCCAAAACCTTACTTAGCATTTTGGCATTGTCATCTTTAAGGGAGTATGATGCAACACCGCCTTGATCATCAATTTGCTTAACTGCATAAACCCGCTTGTCTGAACCAACCTGTAAGTACGCTGGCTTTTGTGAAGGGATTGCTAATTCAACCTTGGTAATTTCTTCTTTTTGGGGATCTAAGGTTACCTTGTAGACACCCTTACTATCTTTCTTGGTATATGTACCGATTAAAAATTGTTCAGTCAATTAAACTGCCTCCTTTGAAAATGCTTACCTCTATGATAGCAATTCGTTAAGCTTAATACTAGCTATGGTACACTGTAAATAGTAAAAAAATAGGAGAAATCAAATGAAAAAGATCGAACGTGCTGAAAAATTAGTTCAGAATCACCTGAATACGTTTCGGTGTCCCATTTGTCACCAGGGTTATATCAAGCTAACCGGAAATACTTTAGTGTGTGCAGAGGGCCATACAATTGATTTTAATCGTCATGGTTATCTTCACTTTTTGAATACTCAGGGGACAACGGAATATGATCGGCTAATGTTCTTATCACGAAGAAGACTACTTGAAGCAGGACTATTTAAACCGATTATTGAAAAGGTTAATTCGCTACTGCCGACATCCCCACAGTCCATTTTGGATGTAGGAACGGGTGAAGGAACCCCATTAGCCCAGCTAGCTGCGTTTCGTCATCACCAAGATTTCTATGTTGGCTTTGATATTTCAAAACCGGGAATTACCTTAGC
Organism: Limosilactobacillus urinaemulieris; assembly: GCF_932750685.1. Taxonomy (NCBI): domain Bacteria; kingdom Bacillati; phylum Bacillota; class Bacilli; order Lactobacillales; family Lactobacillaceae; genus Limosilactobacillus; species Limosilactobacillus urinaemulieris. Next base: position 11,463 of record NZ_CAKOBX010000009.1, read on the forward strand.
AACTCAGCTTGACATTGATGCTTTCTTTTGTGTAGCGGATTTACGGCAGTTACCCTTTGCTGATCAATCTTTCGATACAGTTTTGGAACTTTTTTCACCTTCAGATTACCGTGAATTTAACCGGGTTTTAAAAAAGAATGGTCGTTTAATGAAGGTAATTCCCAATGCCGATTATCTCTTGGAATTGCGTCATTTACTATATGGAAATCAGGATCAACATTATCATTATGACAATGGTAAAGTTTTGAAACTATTTAAGCAGCATTATCCAGATGCAAAACAGATTCCAATCTGTTATCAATTTAATCTTCCTCATGAGCTAGTTACTGATATGATTAAGATGACGCCAATGAGTTGGGGCAGGGATGTTCACCAGCCTACTGGGGATGAATTAGAAAACCTTACTTCAATTACTGTTGATGTTAGTTTATTGGTAGCCAAAAAAAGTAATTAAGGGTATTGCCAATTCGATTTAAAGGTGGTAAATTATCTTATGAGAAATCGTTTGGCAATTGACATCGAACAGATTCGTTGGTAATTGCCAAGGAGTACTTCATTAAAGCAGCGTTTCGCCGTGCCAACACCGAGACCCTGCTTTTTTTATTTGCCTAAGGAGAATTATAATGACAAACCATATTGTACTATTTGAACCATTATTTCCTGCTAATACTGGGAATATCGCCCGAACATGTGCAGGGACGAATACAGAATTACATTTAATTAAACCGCTTGGCTTTTCAACGGATGATAAACACATGAAACGTGCAGGATTAGATTATTGGGATAAGGTCAAGATTACCTACCACGATGATTTACGGGAATTTGTTTCGACTGTTCCTGACATTAGTAAGCTTTATCTTGTATCGAAGTTTGCGAGTCGTGATTATACTGATGTGGATTATACAGCTGACGGTGATCATTATTTCTTATTTGGTAAAGAAACAACTGGGCTACCTGAAGAATTTATGCGGCGGTACCCAGAAAATGCTATCCGAATTCCACAAAATGACAATAATATTCGGGCATTAAATCTCTCGAATAGTGCAGCCATTGTCATTTATGAAGCACTTCGTCAGCAAAGTTTTCCAAACCTCGCTCGGGTGCATAAATACCATTTTGATAAGTTAAAGTAAGTGGGGAAATTCTATTATGGCAAGGAAAAAACGATCGGGAACCGGTCGCCGTCGTTCAGCAAGCAAAAAGGGACAAGCAAAGATTGTAGCTAATTTAGTGGGGCTAGTTCTTGCGTTCTTAATGCTGATTGGGTTATTTAATCTGGGAGTTATTGGTCAGCTACTAGTCGGGATCTTTAGTGTCTTAGTGGGCAAATCTTACCCAGTAGTAATGATCCTTGCTCTTATTTCTGGAATATCACTAACCTTGTTTGGTCATCAGCCAAAGTATAATCAGCGGTGGATCTGGGGATTTATTGTTGCCTATTCTGGAGCTTTGATCTGGCTTCACTATTTAATGTTTAATCACTTAAATCTTCATGCTAATTTCCTTGCTGTTACCTGGAATAATTTGAGCAAGGTTTTCTTTCAAACCAGTAATTCAACGAACATTGGTGGTGGAATGATTGGGGCATTGCTTTATAGTGGAAGCAATTACTTAATTGGCCAGCAGGGAACAGCAATTTTAGCTTGGTTAATGATTATTGCTGGAATTGTGATCTTCTTTGCGATTCCCTGGGATCAGTTTTTAACTAGCTTTGGTCAGCAGTTAAAAAAGGTTCCAGCAGCTGTTCACCAGTTTAAACAACGGCTTCCTAAACGTCCTCATATAAGACGGACATCGGCGAAAAAGAACGTTAGCTTAGCTAAAAAGGCAAACTCTAAACCAGTTGTTAATGAATCAGCTCCAGCCAGCTCACCCCAGCAAATGAGTTCCTCTCAGGTTGAACCGCGAATCACCGTTGCTAATACGAGTAATGAAGAATCGACGGTTAAACCAACGGTGACTGAACAACAAGATTCTGCGAGTGATGATTTGCAATTAGCAACGACAACTGAAAAAGAAGACGCCGACTACCAATTACCGCCGCTTGACCTGTTAACTAAGATTCCCCAGACGGATCAGGGGGATGATTTACATGCAATTAAAAAGAATACCCAGAAGCTCCAAGATACCTTAAAATCGTTTGGTGTTGAGGCAACGGTTGAAAATGTTAATCTTGGCCCGTCGGTAACAAAATATGAGTTACGCCCGGCGGTTGGTGTTAAGGTTAGCCGAATCACTCACCTAGCTGATGACTTAGCATTAGCTCTTGCTGCTAAAGACATTCGAATTGAAGCACCAATCCCAGGAAAGTCGCTGATTGGGATTGAAGTCCCTAACCAACAAGTTGCAACTGTTGGCTTCCGGGACATGATTGAGTCAATGCCTCACGATGATCATCCGATGAATGTTCCCTTGGGGAGAACCGTTACGGGTGATGTAATGATGGCTGATTTAACCAAAATGCCGCACCTGTTAATTGCTGGTGCTACTGGTAGTGGGAAGTCAGTTGCAATTAATGACATCATTACGAGCATTTTATTAAAAGCTAAGCCACACCAGGTAAAGTTTTTAATGATTGATCCGAAAAAAGTAGAGTTGAGTGTTTATAATGGCATTCCTCATTTGCTTAGTCCGGTGGTTTCTGAGCCTAAGAAGGCTGCACGGGCGCTAGGTAAAGTGGTGGCTGAGATGGAACGCCGGTACGAACTATTTGCCAAGTTTGGTGTCCGTAATTTGAAAGGCTATAACCAGTTAGTTCGCGATAATAATGTCCAAGAAGAGGCAACGGAACAACCAGCGCTTCCGTTAATTCTGGTAATTGTTGATGAATTAGCCGACCTGATGATGACCGTTTCCCATGATGTTGAAGATGCAATTGTTCGAATCGCGCAAATGGGACGGGCTGCTGGTATTCATATGATTCTTGCTACTCAACGGCCTTCAGTTGATGTTATTACCGGGTTAATTAAAGCAAATGTGCCATCGCGGATTGCCTTTGCGGTTTCTAGTGGGATTGATTCACGGACAATAATTGATACTAACGGAGCGGAAAAATTACTCGGTAGGGGTGACATGCTTTTTGAGCCGATTGATCAAAATAAGCCGGTTCGGGTACAAGGAGCATTTATTTCTGATCAGGATGTTGAAGCGGTGGTGGACTTTATTAAAAAGGAACGGCCAGCGGAATATGATCAGAAGATGGTTGTTACCGATAATGAAATTGCCCAGGAAGAAAAGACCGAGGATGAAGACGAGCTTTTCCCTGAAGCGTTGAAGTTTGTTGTGGACCAACAAAAAGCTTCAACTTCGCTAATCCAACGAAGATTCCGAATTGGTTATAATCGGGCTGCTAGGATCATTGATGATATGGAGCAACGGGGATACATCGGGCCAGCTAATGGTTCTAAACCTCGGGAAGTTTTTAAGCAAAAAGACCAAGACGAGGATGAATAGGTGTAATCTTAATTTGAATAATAAAATAAGGAGTTCAGAAACCGGAAAAATCTCTGAACTCCTTATTTTATTATTTGCTTAATTTAACTACATTACGCCTAATGAAGCAATGGCACCGAAAATTAGTGAACCAAGCATTGCAATTAACATAAGCCAGATAGCAACCATCGTAATCTTTTGAAAACGTGTTTTCTTTTTGTGTTGCATCCTTTTACCGCCCTTCATAGATGAATTTATAATAGTAATAGTCTACATCATTTTGTAAGGTGATTTCAAACTTCTTAGTATGCTGTGATACACTATTATTAGAAATTAATCGGGAGTAGTCAGAACCAGTTATGGATTATCGAATCGCATTTCTTCAATTAATGTTACTTGTTGTTATTTGGTTTGTTGAGAATTTAATTGGCAAGGTCTTTCACTTTGCTCGTCGGCGTCGTCATGTTCATAGTCCGGTTGTTTGGACAATTATTTTATGGTTGCTAAGTGTGTATAATATTGCCAGTCTTTACTGGATTGCGTACCCGATTGCAATTTGGATGATTGCTGCACTCCTTTTAATTGTTGTTCAAACGGTTCACTATGGCGAATTTATTTACCGTCGTTATTGGCCGGTATTTTGGCGATTATCGGTAATCTTGGCAGCGATTTTCTTCGTCGGATCGTTGTTCTGTCAGAATTTACCATTAGTATAATATTAATAATGTTAATCACTAGTTAGTGAAGAGCTATTTTTAACAAGAAACGGCTTTTCACTAACTTTTTTATTATTAACTATAATTTTTGAAATGATATGGTGGAAAGTGGGGGATTGTGGTAGACTTTACCTATAAAGTGGTTGTGGGGAGGTAAAGGCCAATGTTTATGGGCGAATATACACATTCGATCGACAGCAAGGGCCGACTGATCATCCCTGCAAAATTTCGTGAACTATTAGGCACTCACTTTATTGTCACTCGTGGCTTAGATGGGTGCCTATTTGGTTACCCGCTTAACGAATGGGAACAACTTCAGGAAAAGCTGAAGGCATTACCGTTAACAAAACGTGATGCCCGGGCTTTCGTTCGTTTTCTTTACTCGGCTGCAACGGATTGCGAGTTTGATAAGCAAGGACGAATTAACTTACCGGATACTCTTTGTCAACATGCTAAGTTGCAAAAGAAGTGTGTTGTGGTAGGGGTTGCTAATCGGCTTGAAATTTGGAGTGCAGAAAAGTGGGAGCAGTTTACTGAATCTACTGAAGATGATTTTGACCAGATTGCTGAAGATCTAAATATCGATTTTTAATGGGGGATTTTTGATGACAGAGTTCAAACATGTGACAGTATTATTAAATGAAGCTGTTGCTGGTTTAAATATCCGCCCAGATGGAACCTATGTTGATGCTACTTTAGGTGGCGGGGGCCATAGTTCGGCAATCCTTAACCAGTTAACAACTGGTCACCTGTATTCGTTCGATCAGGATCAGACAGCAATCAAATATAACCAACAGCACTTGAAGAAGTTCATTAATGATGGTCGTTCAATCCTAATTGAGGATAATTTCCGTAATTTAAGAACGGCACTGTTGAAAAATGGTATTAAGAGCGTTGATGGAGTTGTCTATGATCTGGGAGTATCGTCACCACAATTTGACGATGCGCAACGGGGCTTTAGTTATAAACTGGATGCACCGTTAGACATGCGGATGAATCAACAGCAGGCGCTTTCTGCAATGAATGTTGTTAATGAATGGCCATATGAAAAGCTAGTCAAGATTCTTTACCGTTATGGCGAAGAACGGTTTGCTAAACAAATTGCACGCAAGATAGAACGACGTCGAGAGAATGAGCCAATCAAAACAACTTTTGAACTTGTTGAAGTGATAAAGGAAGCTATTCCGGCAGCTGCGCGTCGGCACGGCGGTCATCCAGCAAAAAAGACTTTTCAGGCAATTAGAATTGCGGTTAACGACGAATTGGGAGCGTTAGAAGATTCATTGGAACAAGCACTAGAATTGCTTAATGTTGGCGGTCGAATTAGTGTGATAACTTTTCAATCATTAGAAGACCGGTTAGTAAAAACAATGTTCCATGAACAGGTCTCATTAGCTGATGAATTACCACCAGGACTACCAGTAATTCCGCCAGAAATGCAACCTAAATTTAAATTAATTAATAAGAAGCCAATCCTCCCTAGTCAAGAAGAATTAGCTAATAATCACCGTGCTCATAGTGCTAAGTTACGGATAATTGAAAGAATAAAGAAGTAAGAATGTAAAAAGGAAAGTGATTGAGATGGTTTCAAATACTGCAAAAAGGATTTCGCGTGATCAGCCGAGGACAACTGATCCTGGTGTTCAAGCTCGCCAGCAATTGGGCCCTGCTGTTAAGACGGTTACCTGGTCAAACTTTGAACGCGGGTTAGTCGCTGTTTGTAGTATTGTAACCTTATGTTTAACAATTTCACTTCTATCAACTAAAAACACAATCAATACTCGTCAGCATCAATTACAAGACTTACAAACAAAGGTATATCAAGCAAAAAATGATAATGCTAGTCATCGGCAAGCAATTGCTGAAATGACGAGTCAGTCTCAACTGCGATCAGCTGCTAAGAAGTATGGATTAGTGGATCATAATTCAAACGTAAGGAACGTTAATAAATAATGAATAAGATGACTCAACGAACGAAAAATAACGGAAATAATGGCAACAGAGAAACTTTTGGTAAGTGGCTCTTCATAATAGTGGTTGCAATGTTTACGTTATTTATCGTTCGTTTTGCTTATATTGCAATTACAAAGGATGTTCAACACGTTAATCTGCGTTCTCAAGCTGAACAAATCTATACCCAGAGAAGAACCATTCTTGCGAAGCGGGGGAATATATATGATCAGCATGGTTCGGTTTTAGCAACAGATACCAGTAGGTACACCCTTTATGCTGTCTTAGATAAGAGTCAGCGTTCAGCGGATGGCAAACCGCTATACGTGAAAAATAAAAAACGGACAGCAAGGATCCTCGCTAAGTACATTAAAATGCCTGAATCAGAAATCCTTAAGACGCTCTCTAAAAAGGGGCAGTCTTATCAGGTTGAATTTGGAAGCGCTGGTGCTAACTTATCAGTTGCTAAGATGCAGCAGATTAAAGCAGAAAAGCTTCCCGGGATCGGTTTTATTGCAACACCGGCGCGGTCATATCCAGAGGGAGAATTTGCATCGCAGATAATTGGGATGGCCACACCTAAAATAACCAATAAGCAAACAGGACAAATGACATTAGTTGGTCAGGTCGGTCTTGAAAGCTATTTTAATAAAAAGTTAACCGGAAAGAATGGCCTTCGCCAAGATAAAAAGGATGTCTACGGCTATAGCTTAGCTAATAGTAACCGGGTAGTAAAAAAGGCGGTCAATGGGGATAATATTTATACAACCCTTGATGCTAAGGTTCAGCATATTATGGAAAACAAAATGACTCGGGTATTTAAGGAATCAAAAGCAGAGTCAATGACTGCGGTAGTTATGGATGCCAAGACCGGTAAAATCATTGCTGCATCTCAGCGACCAACACTTCGTTCAAAAAAAGATCCTGTTTGGCGGAATATGCTAGTTCAGGATGTGTACGAACCGGGATCAACAATGAAGACATTTGCCCTAAGTGCAGCAATTGATTCTGGGCACTTTGACCCGAACGCAACCTTTAATTCTGGAACCTGGCAGATTGGTGGGGGGAAGGTTACTGATTGGCAAACATCTGGGTGGGGAGTAATTTCGTATAAGGATGCTTTTGACTTATCAAGTAACGTTGGTTTCGCTCATGTCGAACAAAATATGGGGGCCAAGACTTGGAAGAAGTATTTAACCCGCTTTGGAATGTTTAATAAGGTAAATGTTGAAGGGATGAATAATGAAGTTAGCGGTTATAGCGCTTTTAAGGGGATCCTTCAACAAGCCAACACTGCATTTGGTCAAGGGATTACTGTAAATGTAATGCAAATGATGCAGGGCTTTAGTGCAATTGCTAATAATGGTAAGATGATGAAGCCGTACATTATTGATAAGGTAACTAATAATCAGGGAAAAACAATTCAAAAGGTAACTCCGAAGAAGGTTGGCCAACCAATCAAGGCTTCAACTTCTAAAAAAGTCGTTAAGATGATGGAGGGAGTTATTTATGACCAAAAAGGCCTTGGTCATGATTATCAAATTGATGGTTATAAAATTGCGGGGAAAACGGCAACCGCGCAAATTGGTGGTGCTGGAGGATATGGTAATAGTGATAGTAGTTACCTATACTCGTTCGTTGGAATTGCACCTGCCAATAATCCGCGCTATGTAATGTATGTCACGTTACGAAAACCGCATAATTTAAGTAAACCGGCAACTAAGATGATTGCGGAAGTCTTTAACCCAACAATGAAGTTTATTCTTAGTCGGCAAAAGAGTACTAAACAAAAGAATTCCGGAATTGTTAAGGTTCCAGATCTGATTAACCAATCACCACAGGCCGCAAGTGATCGGCTTAATAAAAAGCACCTTGTCCCGGTTGTTATTGGGTCAGGGCAATGTGTCAAGCATCAATCAATTGTTAGCGGTCAATCTTCCCTAATTAATCAACGAATTATTTTAGACACCGGGGGAGAATATAAGATGCCTGACATTAGTAATTGGAGTTCCGATGATGTTCAAAAGCTTACTCAAATGATGGGGATTAAGTTAAAGGAAAAGGGCTCTGGTTACGTTACAAAGCAGAGTATCAAAGCTAATGATAGTGTGAAGAAGTCATCAACACTGACTGTCGAGTATTCTTCTCGGCATTAATCTAGGAGGAAAATATGAATTTTATTAGTATTGTTGTAACCTTAGTTTGTTCGTTTTTAATTACTTTTCTATTAATGCCTTCGTTAATTCGCTATTTTCGAGCAAAAAAAGAAGGGCAGCAAATTCGAAAAGAAGGGCCAAAGTGGCATGCTAAGAAGGCCGGAACCCCTACAATGGGAGGACTCTTATTTATTATTTCTGCCGTAATTACCATTTTAGTTGTTGGTGGTTTCTTAGGAATGCTGACTAATACCATGTGGGCACTCCTCTTCATTCTTGTTGTTTATGGCTTGATCGGAATGTGGGATGATAGCATTAAGATCTTCCACCACCAAAATGAAGGATTTAAGGCATGGCAAAAAGCCTTATGTCAAGTAATTGCTGCAATGGTCTTTACGGTAATTTATCAGCATGAAGGATTCCAAATGGGCTTTGGAACTAGTCAAGTTGGCTGGTGGTACGGGCTCTTCATCATCTTTTGGATTGTTGGTTTCTCAAATGCTGTTAACTTAACTGACGGGTTAGATGGCTTAGTCAGTGGCTTATCCATTATTTCATTCCTTGCCTACTTAATTATTGCGTTGGTTAACATCAACCAACCAGGCTATGCCGAAATTGCTCTTTTCTGTTTAGCAATGATCGGGACGCTTTGTGGCTTCTTCCCGTACAACCATAAGCCTGCTAAAATTTTTATGGGTGACATGGGATCGCTAGCGATTGGTGCTTCTTTAGCTGCTGTTTCATTATTACTTCATCACGAATGGTCACTGTTGGTAATTGGGATCGTTTATGTTTGCGAAACTGCTAGTGTAATTATGCAGGTTGCCTCATTTAAACTTACCGGGAAGCGGATCTTTAAAATGACGCCAATCCACCACCATTTTGAACTTTGTGGCTGGAGTGAGTGGAAAATCGACATCGTCTTTTGGGGTGTTGGCTTAATTGCTTCAATTATTGCAGTGGCAAGTATTTTAATCTTTAATATTTAACTTTAACCAGGTGGCTAGAAAAATGAAAAAAGTAACAACATATAATAATAAAAAAGTTCTTGTAATGGGGTTCGGAATTAGCGGTCTTAACGCTGCTCACTTGTTAAAGAAACTGGGTGCAAACGTGGTTGCTAACGATCAAGCAACTCCTAAGGATCCGGCAGTAGTTGAAAACTTAAAAAATGAAGGGATTAAGGTAATTACTGGTTCTAACCCACTTAGTCTTGCGGAAGAAGATTTTGATGTTATTGTAAAGAACCCGGGAATTCCCTATGATAATCCATTAGTTGCTAAATTCGTTGAGAAAAAGACCCCGATTATTACTGAGGCAGAACTGGGATGGGAAGTCTTTGAAGGCCATCTTGTTAGTGTTACGGGAAGTAATGGGAAAACGACAACAACAACTTTGACGCAGTTAATGATTGCTAAGAGTAATGCTCACCGGGTAGAATATGCTGGTAACATTGGTGTCTCTTTCAGCAAAGTTGCGGCTGAATTAGGTCCGGAAGATACGTTGGTAACAGAACTTTCCAGCTTTCAATTGTTAGGGACACCAACAATTCGTCCTCATATTGCAATTATTACTAATATTTTTTCTAATCACCTTGATTACCATAAAACTCGAGAAAATTATATTAACGCTAAATTAAATATTACGCGAAATCAAACAAGTGCTGATTACCTCATAATGAACTGGGATCGTGATGAGTGGCAACAAATTGCTCGTCGTTCACAAGCAACAATTGTTCCTTTCTCACGTCAGAATAAGAGTCATGATGGCTCTTATGAAGAAGATGGGAAGATCTATTGGCGTGGTGAATACATTATGGATGCTAAAGACATTCGCCTCATCGGTCCACAGAATATTGAGAATGCCTTAGCCGCAATTGCTGCTGCTAAGTTGAGTGGTGTAATTAATCAGGATATTGTTGATGTCCTGACAAGCTTTAGCGGGGTTCGTCATCGGCTTCAGTACGTAACTGATTATCAAGGACGACGGTTCTACAATGATTCTAAATCAACTGACATCGAAGCAACCGAGGTCGCTCTTCAAGGATTTGAACAACCAGTAATCTTGCTTGCTGGTGGCCTTGATCGTGGATATACCTTTGAACGACTGGTACCGTATTTCAAAAAGCACGTTAAAGCAATAATTGTATTTGGTCAGTGTAAGGATAAGATGAAAGCCGCCGCTGAACAAGCTGGTATTTCAACCATTATTGAAAGTGAAAATGCCATTACTGCTGTTCCAGCCGCCTGGAAGGTTAGTGATCTAGGAGACGTCATTCTTCTTTCACCCGCTAATGCCAGTTGGGATCAGTTCCCAAGCTTTGAAGTTCGTGGTGATAAGTTTATTGAAGCGGTTGATAGCCTAATTAAGACAGAGGAGGGAAAATAATGCGGTTACTTGTTTCTGGAGGTGGTACTGGTGGACATATCTATCCAGCACTAGCCCTAATTGAACGCTTAAAGCAGGTCGAATCGGATACCGAGGTTCTTTACGTGGGAACCACTCGCGGTCTCGAAAATAAAATTGTTCCTGATGCAGGAATCAAACTTGAAACTATGCACATGCAAGGGTTCAAGCGGTCGCTTTCGCTTGAAAATTTTAAAACGGTTTATCTGTTTTTACGCTCTGTTCACCACGCAAAGAAAATTATTCGTGACTTTAAACCCGATGTTGTTTTGGGAACGGGGGGTTACGTTAGTGGTGCTGTACTATATGCTGCAGCTAAGCAACATATTCCAACCGTTATTCATGAACAAAATAGTGTTGTGGGAGTAACAAATAAGTTCTTAAGTCGGTATGTTGATCAGATTGCAATTGCTTTTGAAGCCGCTAGGAACCAATTCCCCGAAGAAAAAGTAACGATGACCGGTAACCCACGTGCTCAGCAGGTTGCTTCTCAGACTGCAAGTACTTTTTCCTGGCAAGAATATGGATTGAAGGACGATGTTCCAACATTAATGGTCTTCGGTGGTAGCCAGGGTGCGCCAAAGATTAATACAACAGTAGTTGAGGCAATTCCAGAACTTAGCAAGCGTCCATACCAAGTAATCTTTGCGACTGGTCAAAAACGCTATGATAATGTTAAAAAGCAACTTCAGGGAGTAAAGATTGGCAAGAATGTTAAGGTAGTTCCGTATATTAAGGATATGCCTGCTAAGATGCCTAAAGTAGCTGCCTTAGTTTCTCGTGCTGGAGCAACAACAATTGCGGAGGTAACTGCATTGGGAGTTCCAACAATCTTGATTCCTAGCCCATATGTAACTGCTAATCACCAGGTGAAGAATGCCCAATCACTAGTACGAAAGAACGCAGCGGTAATGATTACTGAGGATAAGTTAGATAGTAGGGCATTATTGCTTCAAGCAGATAAAATTATGGAAAATAAAGATCTTCGTGCCAAAATGGCTGATGCTTCCCGTAAGATTGGTCACCCACAAGCTGCTGATGAGTTAATTGAGGTACTTCATAAGGCGATGAATGAACATTAGTGGTGAGTAAAATGACGAGAGACAATTTTATTCCGGAGCACCGTCGTTACTCACAACGACTAGCACGTTTAGAGGAGCAGAATAATTCTGCGCAAGCAAGAGAACATCAACCAATAAGCAATAAGGTTGTTGGAATCAAGAAGCAGCGTCGGAACTCTAGTAAAAAAAGAATTAGTGTCTTGGCATGGATTTTCGGGATCATTTTGCTGATAATGATTTATATTATTTCTCCTTTAAGTAAAATTACTGATATTACGATAAGTGGAAATAATGAATTGTCGAATGAACGGGTCGAAAAAGCAACTACCATTTGGCGAGGCAGATTGATTTGGACAGCATTTCTAGCACAGCGCCATTTAGAGCGTGAAGCTAAAATAAGGGACCCGCAAATTAGGTCGTTAAGGATTAATCTTCGTGGCCCCCAGAGTGTTCATGTAGCAATTACGGAAAATCACTTGCTAGGTGAAGGTCGAATCGGTAAGCAGAAATATGCTGTTTTAACGAATGGTCAACTCCAATTAACAACAGCACAAAATACTAATATTGACTTTAAAGGATTTGAAAAAGATCGTGAGCAGTTGAAAATTCTGGGACAACAACTTGGAAAATTAAAGCCGGTTATCTATCACGGGATTTCTTCAATAGAGTACCAACCGACTAAGGAGTCTCCCCACCAAATTATTTTGTATATGAAGGATGGCAATACGGTTAAAGCCAATTTAACGAATGTTGGGGATAAGCTAAAATATTATCCATCAATCCTCACTAAAATGAAGGGACAAGGGGTTGTCGATTTGCGAGTTGGAGCATATTCTTATGACTATGGTTCAAAAGATAAATGAATTTATTAAAAAAACTTGCGAAGATCTTTTTTTACAAGTGATTAACTATGGTAAAATCTAAATTAGACTAATAAATTAAAATATTATTTTAGTGTAAAAAATTTAGGAGGTTCCTCTCAATGGATAATTCTGAGGTTTATGTTGGGTTAGATATTGGAACCACCTCGATAAAAGCATTAGTATGTGAAAATGTTAAGGGGCAAATTAAGGTCATTGGTGTCGGTGTTGAGCCAGCGGCAGGTATGAGTCGTGGTGTAATAGTTGATATTGATAAGACTGCTCGTGCAATTTCAAATGCGATTGCTCAGGCTGAGGAGAAGTCCAATATAGACATTAATCAAGTTATTGTTGGCTTGCCAGCAAATTATTTACAGATGCAACGGGTTCACGGGATGATTACTATTGCCAATAATGGTCAATCACGTGAAATTGTTGATCAAGATGTCTTGAATTTAGCACGAGAAGCGTTAACACAAAGTATCCCGCCTGAAAGAACGGTAATTGATCTAGTGCCAACAGAGTTCACAGTTGATGGCTTTGATGGGATTAAAGATCCCCGTGGAATGGTTGGAGTTCGTCTCGAAATGAAGGGAACTCTCTATACTGGACCAAAAACGATTATCCATAATGCCAAAAAAGCGATCCAAAAGGCTGGTTACACCGTTCGTGATTTTGTTGTTGCACCAATTGCAACAGGATTTAACCTGCTTAATGATGGTGAGCAAGACTTTGGGACAATCGTAATTGACCTTGGTGGTGGTCAAACAACAACGAGTATTATCCATGATCACCAATTAAAGTACAGTTACGTTGATCCAGAAGGTGGACAGTATATCACTAAGGATATTTCAACCGTTTTAAACACTTCACTAAAAAATGCTGAGCAATTAAAGCGTGATCATGGCTTTGCGGATAGTACCCAAGCAGATGATGATGTGCAGATTGATGTTGACGTTGTTGGTCAAGATAAGCCGGTTCAATATAGTGAACGCTACCTTTCAGAGGTTATTGAAGCTCGGATTCGGCAAATCTTTAACCGGGTTGCACGTCAATTGGAACGAATTAACGCCCCTGAGTTACCAGGTGGAGTGATTTTAATTGGTGGTGTTGCTGCCCTACCAGGTATTAGATCACTAGCTAAGCAATACTTTTCGGGTAACGTAAAAGTCTTTGTCCCTGAACAGATGGGAATTCGTCACCCACGCTTTGCTATTAGTTACGCACTTGGCCTTTATGAAGATCGGCTGTCTGGGATTGATCAATTAATTAAGCAAGTCGTTCAAGAAGCTGATTTTGGCAAGACAACGGCAGAAAATAGTAATGATCATCATCAACCCCAAAGTGAGAGTGCTGTTAATAGTAATAGCAGACCAATTCAAAAGCGGGCTGATCGAGAACAAAATACGAAAAAGAAAGATGGCTCGTTTAGTAACAAGTTCAAGAGCCTCTTTAACAACTTATTTGATTAATAAACTAACGGAGGGTGTCGAATGGATAACGAGAATTCAATGGAAAATCAATTTGCTGGAGCTAAGATTAAGGTTATTGGTGTCGGTGGCGGTGGTGGTAACGCTGTCAACCGAATGATTACTGAAAAGGTTCAGGGTGTTGACTTTATCGTTGCTAATACCGATCTGCAAGCACTAAACGCTTCACAAGCACAGACAAAGATCCAATTAGGACCAAAGTTAACTAAGGGACTTGGTGCTGGTTCTAATCCTGAAGTAGGGGATAAAGCTGCTGAGGAAAGTGAAGAACAAATTCAAAAGGCACTTGAAGGTTCAGATATGGTGTTTATCACTGCCGGAATGGGTGGTGGTACCGGAACTGGTGCTGCTCCAGTAGTTGCTAAAATTGCCAAAGATAGCGGTGCATTAACCGTTGGTGTTGTTACCCGACCATTCTCTTTTGAAGGACCGCGACGGGATAAGTTTGCCACTGAGGGATTAGCAAAATTAAAGGCTAACGTGGATACCTTGATTATTGTTGCTAATAACCGCTTGCTTGAAATGATTGATAAGAAGACGCCAATGATGGAAGCCTTCAAGGAAGCAGATAATGTCCTTCGTCAGGGTGTTCAAGGGATCTCTGACTTAATTGTTACTCCTGGATACATCAACTTAGACTTTGCTGATATTAAGACATTAATGTCTAATCAAGGTTCTGCCTTAATGGGTGTTGGTAGCGCAACGGGAGAAAACCGTGCTACTGAAGCTACCAAGAAGGCGATCTCCTCACCACTTCTTGAAGTGTCAATTTCTGGTGCGCAACATGTCCTAATGGATATCACTGGGGGTAAGGATCTTTCAATGTTTGAAGCTCAAGAAGCATCTGATGTAATTAAGCAGGCTGCTGGCACAAATGTTGATATTTCATTCGGGATGTCACTGAATGAATCCCTTGGCGATGAAGTACGGGTAACTGTAATCGCTACAGGAATTGATGCAAAGAAGAGTAAGAAGGCTCACTCAGCTCAACACGTCGCTCCAGTAAGTGAAGAACCTAAGAGTGATGATAACAAGCCTAGTCAGGAAAGTGCATCAGATGATCCTTTTGATGGCTGGAATGATCCAACTGCGGGAATCAATGATTCAAATGAACAAACGGATAATGAATTTTCACACGTAAAGAAGCCAGAATTTAATGTCTTTAATGATGATTCTGCCGCAACTGACGATGACGATGATAACTTGTCAACACCACCATTCTTTAAGAATCGTCGTCAATAATGAATAGGTAAAAGATGGGGAGAGGCACTATTTTAGGGCATCTCCCATTTCGTGATTTTAGAAAGGTTAGGAGGAATTGAGATGGCTAATAATCTTTTCAAGAGTCTTTTTAGTGATGGTGACTCTGATAACCAAGAAGAATACTATGATGAACAGACTCCTGTTCCGCAAGGGGATAATAAGGTTGTTTCAATGAATAGTGTTCGCCAGCGTTCAAGTAAAATTGCGTTGTATGAGCCACGACTGTACGCGGATGTTAAACAAATTGCTGATCAGTTATTAAACGATCGAGCAGTAATTGTTAACTTTTCTCAAATGGACGCCAAAGTTGCTAGTCGGATTGTTGACTTCTTGAACGGAACTGTTTTTGCAATTAATGGTGATATTAAGCGGATCGGGAAAGAGATATTCCTTTGTACACCGAAGAACTTTGAAGTTTCTGGTAATTTATCGGATACGCTCAAAAATGATCCGGATAAAATTTAGCGAAAAAGGAGCTTGTAATGGCAATTATTAATTTTTTAGCCTGGGTAATTTACCAACTAATTGATATTTATATCCTGGTGATTGTCATTTGGTGCTTGTTATCATGGTTTCCAAATGCAAGAGGAAGTCGTTTGGGAGAGATTGTCAATCGGTTGGTAGAACCGTATATGCGGTGGTTTGACTTCATTCCGCCATTAGGAGGAATTAGTTTTTCACCGATTGTAGCGATCTTTGTTCTTTACCTTGTTCAGTATGGGCTAAAAGCAATTACCATGATGATTTAATAAATAATGGATGAATTAAACATAAAACAACATTTCCGTGCCGATGAGGGGCCAATTATCGATCAAATTAGTGACTGGATAGTCCAGGCTAATGATCAATATCGTCCGGTGTTAACGCCGTTTCTTAATCCTCGTCAGCAATATATCGCACAAACGCTTGTTAATAGTGATGATAACGTTAAACTGAGATCGTTTGGTGGTTGGCAAAATGCTGAAATGCAGCGGTTACTCTTTTTTCCGTCATATTATCAGCCACAGGTAGCTGACTTTGCTGTTACGGGCTTAGAAGTTGACTATCCACAAAAATTTGCTGAGCTCCATCATCGTCAAATAATGGGAACATTATTAGGTGAAGGGTTAGAACGAGCATCATTTGGCGATATTGTTACTGATGGAAAACGGTGGCAAGTGATGGTTACTAATCAGATGGCTCGGTTTATTCATGATCGAATTGATCACGTTGGTAAGATTAAGGTGAAATGGAAGCCGATTCCACTTGAGGAGTTAATTCTTCCTGAAGATGATTGGGAACAGCTATCAACGACTGTTTCGTCACTAAGAATTGATGCGATAATTGCAGCTGGCTTTAACTATTCTCGTAATCGGGCAAAGCAGTTATTAGAACATGGCCTTGTTCAAATTAACTGGGAAGAAATGCAACGTCCGGATTATTTAGTTCGGGAACATGATATGTTGTCTGTTAGACATGCTGGCCGTTTAAGAATGGATCAGGTTGGGAGCATTACTAGAAAGAATAAGCAGCGGATTACTTTATCAATCATTCGCGCTTAATTTTAAGATCACATGGAGGAAAAACCGATGAGTTTAACTGTAGATGAAATTAATCAAATCCAATTTAATACTAAGATGCGTGGCTATAATCCGACTGAAGTGAATGACTTTATTAAAGAAGTCGGACAAACAGTTCAGGAATTAACCGATCAGAATCGGGCGCTACAAGAAAAGGTAAAGGCCGATGAAAGTAAGCTGAAATACTTTAGTGAGTTAAAGGATTCACTGAATAAGTCAATTCTGGTTGCTCAAGAAGCCGCTGATAAAGTTAAGAACAATGCCAAGCGGGAAGCTGATATTATGGTGCGTGAAGCCCAAAAACAAGCAACTGACATTGTTTCAACAGCTAACGAAAAGGCTAATCAAATTGTTGAAAATACTGCAGAAGGGACTCGGAAGTTAACTTCAGAAACTAGTGACTTAAAGAAACAAACGCGGATCTTCCGTCAACGGTTGCAAGTAATGCTTGAATCCCAATTGGAAGTAGTTAAGAGCGATGAGTGGGATAAGTTATTAGCAAACGATGATATTGATAAATATGGAGAAATTCAAAATATTTTAGGAACTCGTCTTGACAATAATTCGGGTGAAAGTGTAGAATCAACCTCAATTACAACTAGTGATTTTGAATCTGAAAGTACAACTGCTACTGTTGCGGATGAGACGACTTCTGGCAGTGTTGCAATTGAAAGTAACGTTGTATCGGATTCGGCCGTTACGCCAGATTCAGAGGTTGTTGTTAAATCAGAAGAAAGTGAAAGCGCTCCTGCTAGTTCTGCAGAAACAATTTCCTTTAACTCACCTACTGACTTTGCTTCAGCATTTGCCGATACTTCAGCAGTAGCGCAAAGTGATGAGAGTGAGGCACAATCAACGACAACCAATGATTCTGTAGCGTCCCCATCTACCGAATCAAGCAATAGTGAAGATGAGGGTGACACTGTTGTTGTTTTCCCGGATAATAACTAGTTGTTTAAATTAAATTGTAATAATTAGTAACGAAAACGTTGAAGGACATTAGTAGAACAAGAATGATTCAGCGAGTTAGCGAATGGTGTGAGGCTAATATGTAGTATTGTTTTACTTGATCGGTCCCGAGTACCTGGTTGAATATTTAAGTCAGGTCGGTTCATTACCGTTAAACAATGGTTGAGGGAATATTTGATTAACTAAATATTCTGAAAACGGGTGGTACCACGGAAAGCTTCGTCCCAGTGATGGGATGAAGCTTTTTTAGTTATTAATTGTTAATTGAGAAAGGAGAATTGCATATGCGAGTTAAAGACACATTAAACTTGGGGAAAACCAAGTTCCCAATGCGGGGGAAATTACCAGTCACTGAAGCGCAACGTGAAAGTGTTTGGGAAGAAAATAAAGTATATGAATTACGCCAAAAATTAAATGAGGGGAAGCCAACGTTTGTTCTTCACGATGGCCCTCCATACGCCAATGGGAACATTCACATTGGTCACGCCATGAATAAGATTTCCAAGGACTTTATCGTTCGTTACAAGTCAATGAGCGGTTTCCGGTCACCATACGTTCCTGGTTGGGATACTCACGGATTGCCGATTGAACACCAATTGACGAAGGCCGGTTATGACCGGAAGAAGATGAGCCTAACAGAATTCCGTGACCTTTGTCGGAAGTATGCTTTGGAACAAGTTGATAAGCAACGAAAGGATTTCAAACGGTTAGGGGTAAGCGGTGATTGGGATCATCCATACCTAACCTTGAATAAGGAATTTGAAGCTGCACAGATTCATGTTTTTGGTGAATTTGCTAAGAAGGGGCTCTTATACCAAGCCAAGAAGCCAGTTTACTGGTCATGGTCATCCGAATCAGCATTAGCAGAAGCTGAAGTTGAATACCACGATGTTACTGCTAAAACAGCCTTCTTTGTTGAACAAGTCAAAGATGGTAAGGATGTCCTTGATAGTAATACCTACCTAGTTGTCTGGACTACTACTCCATGGACTGTTCCAGCATCTGAAGCGGTAGCAGTAAATGCTAAGTTTGACTACTCAGTCGTTAAGCCCGCCAATGATGAACGGCAATTTGTTGTCGCAACAGAACTTTTGGAAGGCTTAGCAGAGAAACTTGGTTGGGAAGATTATCAAGTAGTTAAGCATGTTGCTGGTAAGGATCTGGAAGGATTAACCACTCAGCACCCATACCTTGATCGTGAACTCTTGGTTGGTGTTGCTGATTACGTTACTGCTGATGCTGGTACTGGACTTGTTCACACCGCTCCAGGATATGGTGATGATGACTACAACTTTGGTAA
This sequence comes from Limosilactobacillus urinaemulieris, assembly GCF_932750685.1. Classification (NCBI taxonomy): domain Bacteria; kingdom Bacillati; phylum Bacillota; class Bacilli; order Lactobacillales; family Lactobacillaceae; genus Limosilactobacillus; species Limosilactobacillus urinaemulieris. Next base: position 30,625 of record NZ_CAKOBX010000009.1, read on the forward strand.
AAAATATGACTTGCCAATTTTCGCCCCAATTAATGATCAGGGTGTCCTGACAAAGGAAAATGGCGACGACTTTGATGGAGTCTTCTACCAAAAGGCTGATGATATTTCACTACAAAAACTTGAAGATAATAATGCTCTTCTTCTTGAAGAACCATTAAAGCACAGTTATCCATTCGACTGGCGGACAAAGAAGCCAATTATTTTCCGGGCAACGGATCAGTGGTTCGTATCCATTGAAAAGATGCGTCAAAATATCTTAGATGCCTTAGAAGATGTTAAGTACCACCCAGAATGGGGGAAAGTTCGTCTTCGTAATATGATTAAGGATCGTGGCGACTGGGTAATTTCACGGCAACGTGTTTGGGGTGTGCCACTGCCAATCTTCTACGCTGAAGATGGTACACCAATCATGGAAGAAGAAACGATCAATCATGTTGCAGATCTCTTTAGAAAATATGGTTCTAATGTTTGGTTTGAACGTGACGCAAAGGATCTTCTCCCAGAAGGATACACTAACGAACATTCACCTCATGGTAAGTTTACTAAGGAAACCGATATTATGGACGTTTGGTTTGACTCCGGTTCTTCCCATCAGGGGGTTCTAGCTGAGCGGGATTACTTGACTTATCCAGCTGACCTTTACCTTGAAGGATCTGATCAGTATCGTGGATGGTTCAATTCCAGCTTGATTACTAGTGTTGTTTGTTCTGGTCATGCTCCATATAAGGAGATTGTTTCCCAAGGATTTACCCTTGATAAGCGTGGTAACAAGATGAGCAAGTCCCAAGGAAACGTTATTGATCCGAATAAGGTTGTCCAACAAATGGGGGCCGAAATTATTCGTCTCTGGGTAATGAGTGCTGATACCTCTGCTGATGTGCGGGTTTCAATGGGAACCTTCCAACAGATCTCAGAAGCATACCGTAAGTTACGGAATACTTTCCGGTTCTTGCTTGCTAATACTAGTGATTTCGATGCAAACGAAAATACCGTTTCCTACGAGTATTTGAATTCCGTAGATCAGTACATGCTCGTTAAGCTTAATCATTTCCTTGAAAAGATGCGCGCTGATTTTGATAACTACGACTTCCTTGATGCTTATCGGTTATTAATTAACTTTGTTAACAATGATTTGTCTGCCTTCTACATGAATGTAGCCAAGGATGTTCTCTACATTGAACCTGAAAATTCACAAACTCGGCGTTCAATGCAAACCGTCTTCTATGACATCTTGTTAACAATGGTTAAGTTGCTTACGCCAATCTTGCCTCACACAACTGAAGAAGTTTGGAGTTACATGAACGAACCGGAAGAATTCGTACAATTGACTGAAATTCCAGAAGTACGCCACTTTGATGGTGAAGAAGGACTTTTAGATAAGTGGTCTGAATTTATGGGAGTTCGTTCACACGTCTTGAAGAGTCTTGAAGAGGCGCGGAACGCTAAGATGATTGGTAAGTCATTAGAAGCGCAAGTTGACCTTTACGTAAATGAACACAATAAGGAACTATTAGAGAGCCTTGATGCGGATGTTCAATTATTATTGGGAGTTTCAAAGCTTAACCTTCATTCTCTTGATGAAGCAGCTGCTGATGCTGATCAATACAATGATGGCGTTGCGGTCAAGGTCAGTGTTGCCCCAGGAGAAACCTGTCAACGGTGCCGGATGGTTAAGGAAGATGTTGGATCAGATCCAGCTTACCCAACTCTCTGTGCTCGTTGTGCTAAGGTAGTTCGGGAAAGTTTCCCAGAAACAGTTGATGAAGGCTTAGAAAAATAGTTGCCCATCAATGACAAACACCTAGTTAGCGTTGTAAAATACCAAGTGACGTTTATGTTGCTTGGTATTTTTTATTGTAGGTGAAATTAATGTTACAAGGCACAGTCAAAAGCTTTGATCGTGAAAAGGGCTGGGGATTCATCACTGTTCCCCATGAAGGCGAAGTTTTCGTTCATTATACGGGAATTGAAGGTCACGGCTTAAGAATTTTAACTCCTGGAGAACGGGTTGCGTTAGTTATCGTTCAAGGAAAGCGCGGACCACAAGCGGCACATGTTCAACGACTCAGTAAGCGAGGCTATTAAAATGAACTTTGAAGAAAAAACATTAAGTGAGAAGGATGTTTTCGACGGTAAATTAATTAAGGTTGCTGTTGAAGAGGTTGAAACTCCAAAAGGTTTAAAAGCACAACGTGAAATTGTTCATCATGCTCCAGCAGTGGCAATCCTGGCCTTAACTGCAGATCATAAAATGATTTTGGAAAAGCAATGGCGCTCGCCAATTCATAATACGACCCTGGAAATCCCTGCAGGAAAGGTTGATTCACGTGATAGTCGTGATGCCCTCCATGCTGCTAAGCGCGAATTGAATGAGGAAACCCGTCTAAAAGCAGGAACAATCAAGAAAATTTCATCATTCTATACATCGATCGGGGTGATGGATGAATTTATGACACTGTACTTAGCGACAGATTTAACCCCGGTTGAAAATGAACTGCCTCAAGATCGTGATGAGCAATTGGTATTAGAGAAGGTTACCCTTGATGAGGCATTAAAGATGATTGATGAAGGACAAATCGAAGACGCCAAGACGATTATGGCAATTTATTATTGGCGAGGGATGAATAATCATGGATAAGGATCCGCAAAACAATAATGAACGACTGACGCGCCAACAGTATCGTCAGCAACAGACGACCATTTCTAATGATAGTAAAGAGGAGCAACAGCTTTCTCGTACTGATCAGAAAATTGAGCAGGAACAGCTAACCAGTGAGCAGAAGATGCAACGGCTACGAAAACGGTTAAATATTGCCATTATTAGCTTAGTAGTCGCTATTATAATCGTTTATTTAATTTTATTTTTTGTAAAGTAAGGATGAAGAGAATGAAGTTTGGAATTATTTGCGCAATGCCAGAAGAAATTAAGGAATTGACAGCGGCACTAGAGAATGAACAGGTAAAGGAAATCGGCGGTAAAAAATACTATTCTGGACAAATTGATAACCAGAATGTTATTTTAGTTGAATCCGGCATTGGTAAGGTTGAAGCTGGAATCACAACAGAACACTTAATTACAGATTTTGAGGTTGATGTAGTGATTAATTCTGGATCTGCAGGTGGAATTGGCCATGGACTCCATGTTGGCGATGTTGTCATTTCAAGTGAGACAGCCTATCATGACGTTGATGCCCGGGCATTTGACTATGCTTATGGTCAATTACCAGGGAAAGAACCCCGCTTTAAGGCATCTGCAAAGTGGGGACAAGCTATTGAAAAGGCTGGTGAACAGACCGGCTTAAACGTTAAACGCGGGCTAATCGTTTCTGGGGATCAATTTATTGCTAGTAAGGATGCGATCCAAGAGATCCTTCATTACTTCCCTGATGCACTATCAAGTGAAATGGAAGGGGCAGCTGTGGGTCAGGTTGCGACCGATCATAATGTCCCGTACGTTGTCGTTCGGGCAATGTCTGATACTGGGGACGAAGATGCCGGAGTTAGTTTTGACCAATTTATTATCGATGCTGGTAAGCGTTCCGCTAAGATGCTATTACAACTCTTTGCGGATTTGAATAAATAGGGAGGCACATGAAGAGTGAGTGAAGTATATTTCGATAATGCAGCAACAACACCAATGACAAAGCCGGTGATTGATGAGCTGATAAAGCAAACGGAGAATACCTGGGGAAATGCTTCAACGGGATATTCTTACGGTCGTCACTCCAAATTAGTCCTTGAAAATAGTCGTCATGTAATTGCTCAAAGTATTAACGCTAAAGATGAAGAAATTGTCTTTACTAGTGGGGGAACCGAAAGCGATAATACCGCAATAATTCAGACGGCATTAACGCGACAGAATCTTGGTAAGCATATCATTACCACCGCAATTGAACATGAAGCAATTTTGAAGCCATTACATTATTTAGAATCATTGGGGTTTGATGTTACCTACCTGCCAGTTGATGAGAATGGCAACATTTCATTAGCGGATTTTAAGGCAGCCTTACGGGACGATACGATTCTTGTGTCAATCATGATGGGAAATAATGAAGTCGGTAGTCGAATGCCAATTCATGAAATTGGTGAAATTTTAAAAGATCACCAAGCATGGTTCCATACGGATGCCGTTCAAGCTTATGGCCTTTTACCAATTGATGTTGAGGCTGATCATATTGACCTCATGTCAACCTCGGCCCATAAACTGAATGGTCCAAAGATGGTTGGCTTTCTATACCGTCGCGACGGGATTAGTTTTCCTAGTTTTGTTCGCGGTGGTGATCAGGAGACAAAGCGCCGTGCCGGGACCGAGAATGTTCCAGCTATTGCGGCATTTGCTAAGGCAGTTTCCATTGATACGCCTGAAGAAAAGCAAAACCGTCAAGAACGTTACTATCACTTTAAGCAGTTAATCGTTAAACGTTTAACGGATGCTGGAGTTGATTTTGAGGTCAATGGACAGCTCGACCCCAATGCCCTTAACCATGTTCTTAATTTATGGTTTAAGGGGATTTCAACCTATGTAATGCAAACCGACCTCGATCTTGCTGGTTATGCCGTTTCGGGTGGTTCTGCATGTACTGCCGGAAGTATTGAGCCTTCCCATGTACTAACTGCGATGTTTGGTGAGGATAGTCCACGAATTAGTGAATCAATTCGGATTAGTTTTGGGGCGTTAAATACGGAAGAAGAGGTTAATGGCCTGGTTGATGCAATTATTGAAATTGTTAATAAGCTAAAAAAGATTAAAGGAGTTGAAGGCTAATGCAGTTTGCAAAAACAGTTCAACTTCAAGGAGATTCAGATAAATATTCACTTAGTCCAGAAGTTAAACGTTACACTCTGATTGATTTAGGGTTTGAAGAAACTAAACGAGGAAATTTTGAGTATGTTGGAAGTGTTGATACTGACAATCCATTTAAGCCAGTTGCTAAGCTCCGGATCCTGATTTCTGCTGATCTGACTGGGTTTAAAATGGAAACAGTTACCGGAAATGGAATGCGGAAGATTAATATCTTTACTCACCCTCGTGCTAAGGAGTTTGTTGAGCAGTATCATTTTATTTTAAAAGAAATGCTTAAGCGGAATGTTTTTTTAGTAACAAAAGGGTAAATTAATGCAGTGGTTGGCAACTTTTGATACAATAGTTCACACTGGTAACATGCGACCTTCTATCGTAGATTGTTCCAGAATCTATTTGAAATGATGGTGATTAAATAATGTCTGACAAGAGCCATACACGGGTGGTTGTTGGAATGAGCGGCGGGGTTGATTCATCAGTTACCGCCCTCCTATTAAAGCGTCAGGGATATGACGTTGTTGGTGTCTTTATGAAGAATTGGGATGATACCGACGAAAATGGGGTTTGTACCGCAACAGAAGACTACAAAGATGTTGCTAAGGTAGCAACTAAAATTGGTATTCCTTATTACTCAGTTAACTTTGAAAAGGAGTATTGGGATCGCGTCTTCAAGTACTTTATTGCTGAATATAAGAAGGGACGGACACCTAACCCGGATGTTATCTGTAATAAAGAAATTAAGTTTAAGGCATTTATTGATTATGCTAACCAGCTTGGTGCAGATTACGTTGCTACGGGGCACTATGCTGATTTAAAGCGTGATGCTGATGGACGGATGCATTTGATGCGGGCAAAGGACCAGAATAAGGACCAAACTTACTTTTTAAGCCAGTTGGATTACCAGCAATTAGATAAGGTCCTGTTCCCGTTAGCAAACTATACCAAGCCAGAGATTCGCCAAATTGCTGAAGAAGCTGGGCTTGCTACAGCCAAGAAGAAGGATTCTGTTGGGATCTGCTTTATTGGTGAAGACGGCCACTTCCGTGAATTTTTGAGTCAATACATCCCAGCGCAACCAGGAAATATGGAAACAGTTGATGGCAAGGTAGTCGGCCAACATATGGGACTAATGTACTATACGATTGGTCAGCGTCGGGGCCTTGGCCTTGGCGGTAATAAGAAGAGTAATGCTCCTTGGTTTGTCATTGGTAAAGACATTAAGAAAAATGTCCTTTATGTTGGTCAAGGATATGAAAATGAGCATCTTTACGCAACTCACCTAGAAGCTAGTGATATTCACTGGGTTGATGATGTGGTAAGTCGGTATGGTCATGATTTTCACTGTACCGCTAAATTCCGTTACCGGCAAAAGGATGTCGGTGTAACGGTTCATATCTCTGAAGACGAGCAAATGGTTACCGTAACCTTTGATGATCCGGCACGAGCAATTACACCGGGGCAGGCAGTCGTCTTCTATGATGGTGAAGAATGCCTAGGAAGTGCGATTATTGACCGGGCATATAACCATGATCACCTTTGCCAATACGTTTAAAACATAAAAATAATGCAAAGTAGGGAAGATACCGTTATTAGTATATAGGTGGTATGCTTCCCTATACATATTTAGAAAAGTTTGGAACACGGCGATTAATTTTTGTTAAAATAGAGAAAAAAGGTCGAATAATATGACTAAAGTTTACTTAATCCGTCACGGAAAAACACAATGGAATCTTGAATCACGATACCAAGGAGCTAACGGCGATTCACCGTTACTTGATCAAAGCTATAAGGAAATTGAATTGCTTGCGGAATCATTAAAAGATGTTCCAATTAATCATGTCTATGCCAGCCCGTTAAAACGCGCTCGGGTAACGGCAATGACACTATTACAGTACCTCAATCGTCCGGTTCCTCTAACAATTGATAGTCGGTTAAAAGAATTTAATTTGGGAAAAATGGAGGGAATGCATTTCGATGCGGTTGCTAAAAAGTGGCCTGATGTGTTAAAAAATTTCCGCCATCATCCGGACAAGTATGATAGTTCTATCGTAGAAAGTGAAAGCTTTGCGCAGGTGATTAACCGTATGGGGGCAGCCATTAAAGAGTTTTGCCGAAATGATCCGCATGGGTCAATCTTAATTGTTTCTCATGGGGCAGCACTTAATGCTAGTATCAATGCTCTTGTGGGAACGCCTCTGGCACACCTGAAGGATCGTGGTGGCCTTAGTAATACTTCCACTACTATCCTGACTACAGATGATGCTGAACATTTTGAATTGGAAAAGTGGAATGATACTTCGTACTTGCATAAGGCTAATGTTGATCCGACTGATACAATCTGAGGAGAGTGGATTTAAATGACTGAACAACAGACTAACCGTGAAGAACAAAAGAAACAAACAGAACGTTTAGTACATAAGCTGATTACCGCGATTGATGAATATCCTGATAAAGCTAATAACTATTATGACTTGGGATCGTTGTTAACTCGCCTTCAGGATTATGCCCAAGCTGAAGAACTATTTATGAAGGCTTTAGGGATTTTTGAGGCTAAGGGTGATCAGGAAGCTCAAAACCTATTAAATTATGGTCTTGGAAACTTATACTATGAAGTTGGTAAGGTTGATCAAGCGATTAAGCTTTACAACAAGATTGACGATAAGAAATTAAAGGCTGATTCCTACCTGATGCTCGCCCAAAGCTACAGTAAGAAAAAGCAGTATAAGCAGGCCGTTGCTTATGGCTTAACAGCCCATGAATTACGGCCGGAAGATCCAGAAATTGATCAGGCGCTGGGGGATGCTCTTCTTGCCTTGGGTGAATTTAAGCAGGCTGCATCGTACTATGATGCAATTTTAAAGCACCACCCTGGTCGAGCAGATACACAATTTAACCGTGGATTAGTAGCAATGGTCCTTGGAGAACCATACAAGGATTACTTGAATCAAGCACGACAGCTTGACTTAGATTACTACACAAAGAGTGAAAAGCGGATTGCTGAAATTGAAAAGACATTACAAGCAACGCAAAAGCCGCAAAATGATAAATAATAAGTTTAAGGAAGGATGACTTTCATGGCAGAAGAAATTAACCTATTTGAGGCGCCAGAAGAGCCATCCTTTTTTATTGGTCAAGTACAATCAGACATTTTTGACAGTCCTGATTCTTTTTATAAGGTTTTGTTAGTTTCGGTGGAAGATGCTAATTTTGATTGGAATGAAAGTGAAATAACGGTTACGGGGAGTTTCGGTGATCTCCGTGATGATCAAACATATCGCTTTGAGGGTAAATTAATTGATCACCCTAAATATGGTCGCCAATTCCAGGCAAGTTCATATCATGCTAACCAGCCAACCAGTAAAGAGGGAATTATTAATTTCCTCGCTGGCAAGCAGTTCCCTGGAGTAGGGAAAAAGACCGCTGAAAAGATTGTTGATCAATTAGGCATCCATGCAATTGATAAGATTACTGCTGATCCGCATATTCTTGATGGTTTGAAATTACGTGAAGCAGTTCGAACTAGTCTTGTTGAGAACCTGAACGCTAATCAGGGGATGGACCAAATTATCATTGGGTTAAATGACCTTGGGTTTGGCAGTAATCTTAGCAGTGCCATTTTTGATCGTTATGGGGATGAAACTCTTCATATTATTAGTGAAAATCCATACCAGCTTGTTCAAGATATTGACGGAATTAGTTTCAAGCGGGCGGATCAGGTGGCCATTAAAATGGGAATTCCTGCAGATGATCAACGACGAATTTCAGCGTCCATTATCCAATCAATTGATGATTTAACAATGATGAGTGGCGATACTTATACCAGCGCTAAGCCGTTGCTTCAGGGAAGTATGCGCTTGCTTTCTGATACTAATGGCCAACCGATTCCAACTGTTAAGGTTACTCAACAGATTGTTGAAATGGAAAAAAATGGGACCATTCAGTATGAAGATAAACGGATTTATCCGGCAAGTCTGTATAAGGCTGAATGGCAAATTGCCGAAAATTTACATCGACTTTGTCAAAATCAGGACGAGGCAAAGAACGGGAAGCAAATTACGACAATTCTGGAAAACCTTCCAGTAAAAACTGGAATCAAATATGATGAAATTCAAACAGAAGCGATCAAGACGGCATTAACTTCCAAGGTAATGCTCCTTACCGGGGGACCAGGAACTGGGAAAACAACAATTATTAAGGGTGTCGTTGAGGCTTTTGCTGAACTTCATGAAATTGCACTTGATCCAAATCAGTATAAGGAAAAGGCATTTCCAATTTTGCTTGCTGCACCAACTGGTCGGGCCGCTAAGCGAATGAGTGAGGCAACCGATTTGCCAGCAAGCACGATTCACCGCTTACTAGGATTGAATGGTCGTGAAATGCCAACAGAATTAAACGCTAAGGACCTTGAAGGATCACTATTGATTGTGGACGAAATGTCAATGGTTGATACATTGTTGTTTAAGGTTCTGGTTCAGTCGATACCGACATCAATGCACGTTATCTTTGTTGGTGATAAGGATCAGTTGCCTTCAGTTGGTCCTGGACAGGTTTTCCATGATTTACTAGAGTTCGCTGACTTACCACGGATTGAATTAAAAAAGATTCATCGTCAGGCAGCAGACTCAACAATTATTCCCCTTGCTCACGATATTCGTGAAGGGAAAATTCCAAGTAATTTAACGGTCAAAATGGCGGACCGTTCATTTATTGCGTGTCACTCACGGCAAGTACCAGGGGTTGTGAAACAAATTATTGAGATGAGTCAAAAGCGCGGTTACGATGCTAATGATCTCCAAATCCTGGCACCAATGTATCGGGGCGCAGCGGGAGTTGATCGACTAAACGATCTTTCTCAATCAGTTTATAATCCGGCAGCCGCTAGTAAGCAGGAGATTGAATTTCGGGGACAGATTTTCCGGGTTGGTGATAAGGTGCTCCAACTGGTTAATAGTCCAGAGAATAACGTTTTTAACGGTGATATTGGTCGAATTACTGCAATTGAAAATGGCGGTAGCAAGGGAAAAAAGAATGCCACAATGACGATTGACTTTGACGGGAATGAAGTTAATTATGGACGATTAGAGTGGTCACAAATTCGTTTGGCATATAGTATTTCGATCCATAAATCTCAAGGCAGTCAATTTAAGATGGTAATTTTACCCTTAGTCCATGAATTTGGTAGGATGTTACAGCGAAATCTCCTCTACACTGCTATTACTCGGGCCGCTGATAAGCTAATAATGATTGGGGAGACATATGCTTTTGTTACGGCCATTAATAGTCAATCTGTTAATCGACAAACTAGTTTGGTGAAGAGGTTGACTGATGTTTGGAAACATCACGGTAAACTGGAATCGCCACTTGAACAGGGAACAGAAGGGCAGTTTGAACCGGATAATATTGAAGAACATACTAGTGATCGGGACGCCTCGGGGGATAAGTTAGTTAAAGATAAACAAACGATTCTAACTCCTGCATTGGTTAAATCTGGAGAAATCGATCCGATGATCGGGATGGAAGGAGTTCGGCCAACTGATTTTAAAAAATAGTTCAACTTGCACCAAATAGGAAAACTTGCGATAATAACTGTGTATTGTTGATTTTATCTTGAGGAGAATAACAATGACTGAAATAAAAGATGCGAAAAATGTTCGCCTATTTGCCTTGAACTCTAATGAGCCTCTTGCGGAGAGTGTTGCTGATAAGATCGGTCTCCCACTCAGTAAGGCTTCAGTTAGTCATTTTGCAGATGGGGAAATTAAGGTAACGATTGACGAAAGTGTTCGTGGTTGTGAAACCTATATAATCCAGTCAGTATCTGATCCCGTTAATACTAATTTGATGGAATTATTGATTATGGTTGATGCTTTACGGCGGGCAAGTGCAGCCAAGATTAATGTTGTAATGCCATACTATGGGTATGCACGGCAGGATCGAAAAGCACGGAGTCGGGAACCAATCACTGCCAAGTTGATCGCTAATTTACTTGAAATGGATAAGATCGATCGACTAATTACAATCGATCTTCACGCTGCTCAGGTTCAAGGTTTCTTTGATATTCCAGTTGATCACCTTCAAGCTACACCATTATTTGCTAAGTATGTAGAGGAACGTGATCTTGGTAACGATATTGTTGTCGTTTCGCCTGATCATGCAGGGGTTAGCTTAGCCCGCCGCTTTGCAGAACAAATTAAAGCACCAATTGCAATCGTTGATAACCGGAACGATGAAGTTCGTGAACGGAGTAGTCAAGAAGTTCCAGAATACGTTATTGGGGACGTTAAGGATAAAGTTGCCATTATCGTTGATGACATTGTTGATACTGGTGTACGAATGAGCTTATCCGCTAAGGCACTACAAAAATTTGGTGCCAAAAGAATTTACGGGGTTGCAACCCATGCAGTTCTGTCTGGCAATGCTCCTCAAGTACTAGAGGACTCGCCGCTTGAAGAAATGTGGGTAACCGATACAATTAAACTACCTACTGAAAAGGAATTTAATAAACTTCATCGACTTTCCGTAGCGGAATTGTTAAAAGAGGCAATTATTCGGGTCCACAATCACCAATCAATTCATGAATTATTTAAGCATTAAATGAAAAACAGGAGACTATTAAGAATTACTACTCTTCCTAATAGTTTCCTGCTTTTTTGAATGTAATAAAGATAACGCCAGGACTAACGATTACTTTAACTTAGTCTGGCGTTTTTCATTAAGATAATAATTATAATTGCATAGTAAAACGATCTGCTTTAGATGGGAAATGCAAAATGACTTGTTTGAATATCCTGCTTCAGTAATAGATCTGCCAATTCGTCTTTTCGCTCTTGTTGTGAAATAAAAATTCCCATTTTTTCTTGATCAAAGCCAGTTACTAACTTGCTCTCATCACAGATAATTGGATTTTTCAAAACGTGAGGACTCTTCTGAATTGCTTTTACTAACTGGTTAATTGTTATGGTTTCAGAAGTTAACTGAAGTGCTTTAGTATCTCGAGAACGGGTAGAAATCAAGTCGGCAGTCCCGTTAATCGATTTGCTTAGCAGCTCAAGAATTTCTGTTTTAGTTAATGGCTGTTTTTCGATGTTCCGTTCATGAACCGTTAGTTGGTGAGCGGTAAGCCACTTAACTGCCTTCCGTTTTGAAGGATCGTTAGTGTGGTAGTATATACAAATCATGCGATCACTTCCTCCTATAACTAATTTTATTTTATCAATGAAATGAAATTAACAGTCTCAATCCTGACCTGTCTTTAATAAAATTTAAGCAAAATAATCTTTTTGTAACTTTCTTTAGGCCGTTTTTCCTTGATAAAAAAATAAAATCTTTAAAAATGTTAAAATTAGTACAAGAATTTCTAAAAAAATGATATGGTAAAGAAGATTTGAGTTTATCAATTAAGTAATTAGCAATTATTTTTTCGTTTATTTGGAGAGGATGTTTCTGTATGGTAAAGAAAGTACGTAAGTATAGTTCATCAACAAGATTAGTTGCTGGAACGCTAGGAGCATTAAGTGTTTTTGCACTGACTACCCAAGCTAATAATACTGTTGAAGCAAAGGCAAAGAGTTCTAATCATGCTGAACAGCCAGCATCAATGAGTTCTTCTGCTAATGCGGTTCGGAATAGCGGTCAGTTATCATTAGCACCAATTCAATCATCATCAGCTTCTTCTAAGTCGGCTTCAGCTGCTAAGAATGGTATCTATGTGGTTAAGAGTGGCGATACTTTAAGTGAACTAGCTGTTCAATTTAACGTTAGTCTTAATGATCTTGTTGCTTGGAATCATATTCAGAATCCAGACTTGATTTATGTTGGTCAACAATTATCAATTAACGGGGAAAACGTTAATTCAGCAGTAGCCCAATCGAGTACTGCCCCAGTTGCTCAACCACAATCATTTACCGTTACAGGAAATGTTCAACAGTCTCAACCGCAAGTTGTTCAAGGAGCTGTTAGTGGAGCCGCTCAACCACAAGCAATGGGAAACACAGTTCAACAAGCAGTTAATCAACAAGGGCAATCATCACAGATGGTTGGTTCAGCATATACAAGTACAGTAAATGCAGCTGCTTATAATTCTGCTGCTCCGAGTCAACAAAGTTCTGCAGTTGCTGTAGCAGATGATCAACAGGTAAATAGTCAACAACCTGTTTCTGCTAATAGTACTCAAGCAGTAGCTTATAGTACAGCTTCACGGGCAGCCGCAACTAACCAAACTGCAGTACAGAGTCAACAAGTAGCTACTAGTTCTGCTGCATCTCAACCGACGCAACAATCACAAGTTCAACAAAGCCAAGTTGCTCAGCAAGCAACTAGCCAACAAGCTCCAAGTCAAACTAATGCTAACTTGCAATCTGGTTCAGTCGTTAGTTTAGCAAGTAAGATTGCTAGTTCTAACAGTGTTCCATATCAATGGGGCGGAAACTCATTAAGTGGAATGGATTGCTCAGGGTTTGTTCAATACGTATATGCAAATGCTGAAGGAAAGCAATTACCACATAACACCGTTGCTATGGAAAGCTACGTTAATACTAAACCAGTTAACCAGGCTCAATCGGGAGACCTTCTCTTCTGGGGAAACCAAGGAAGCTCATACCATGTAGGAATTTATATGGGGAACAACCAATACGCTGCTGCTGCTAAGCCTGGAACAAATGTTGCTGTATATAACTTAAGCTCATACTTTAAACCAAGTTTCGCTGGTACAGTTAAGTAAACATTAAGGACGGTAAAATAAAACAACCTAAGATTATTCTCACTGTGAACTAGTCTTGGGTTGTTTTTGTAGTTTATATTAAATAGAGAGGCAGAATTGATGACTTTTTATACAGAGAGTTACTTTATGCACCAACAGCAGTTTAATAGCTTAGTGAACTATGCTGTAATTCTGGTATTGATATTATTAGTTTTAATTAACTCTTTTCGTTATTTTCGCCATCAATTACAAACTCGTTATCGTGACTTAGGAATTATCTTCTTTCTTCTTTTGTTAATTTTTGCGGGATTGCAAGTTACTAATTTGGAAAAGACATACTCACAACAGTCACAATCATTACAGATGCGCCCCTTTATACGCGCAGTTGCTAAAGATCATGGTATTAGTCCAAATAAAGTTGTTGTTAATTCGACAACCCTAACTGATGGAATTATTGTCCGCTTCGATAAAAAAGATTATCGGGTAAATTTGAGTCCAAGTGGCGATAACTATACGCTTACTCGGGCACATGTTGTTGATCATCGGGTAATTATTCAAAAATAGAGGGGGGGACGGTTATGGATTACGGTTTAATTACGATTAAATTTGTTTTAGGGATGATCTGCCTTATTTTCCAGATTAATATTCTAGGAAAAGGAAATTTAGCACCGACATCCGCAATCGACCAAGTACAAAACTATGTTCTTGGGGGAATTATTGGTGGGATCATTTACAACCAAGACATTACAGTGCTCCAATTCGTCATGGTTCTGTTAATCTGGACATTGATTGTGTTTATCGTTAAATACGCTAAGGAGCATAACGCGACAATTCAAAATATTATTGACGGTCGTCCGCGACTATTAATTAAGGATGGTCAGTTACTGGTGGATAATTGTATGCGAGCAGGGATGACTGCCAATGAGTTAATGTTCCGCTTGCGAAGTCATGGCATTTATGAAATTGCTAAAGTTAAAAGCGGTATTCTGGAGCAGAATGGTCAATTGGTGGTAATTGAAAATAGTGATGAGAATATCCGGTTTCCCTTAATTAATGATGGTCAAATTAACACGGATGTTCTGGAATTGATTCATCATGATGAAAACTGGATTACTGAACAGGTGAGAAGAGCCGGGTTTGAGAGTATTAATGACATTTATCTCGGTGAATATATTCACGGAAAACTACACTTGGTAGGCTATCCTAAAGATAATTAACGTACCAATAAATAGTAAAATGGACTGAGACATTAAGTTCCCGGTCCATTTTTGATTATTGTATTTAATTGTGCGGCTCCTGCCAAAATTGGTAATGACTAGTATCAACATTTAAATCATAAAACCGATTTCCCATGTTTTCGCCATCAATTTGACCAAATTCCAGTGAAGTTGTGGAATAATGGAGAGCTTTAGCATGAAAACGGTGGGCAAATCGTGATTCCGCTAATTTACCGCGACCAAACTGAATAACCTCCCAAAGGGTAAGAAGCCAATTTTTTCGTTCAGCAATGACCATATTGATTGCATCATCATTAACACTGGCTGAACGATCAATTTGAAAGCCGCCACCAATATATGGGTGATTTGTTGCTACTACAATAAAGGCATTAGCAAAAATATAATGGTGACCTTGTTCCTGAAGGGTGAGTTGGAACGGCTGCTGATCATAAATAACACCGAATGCCTTGCTGAGGTAGGAAAAGTTCCCTAACCGTAATTTATTGAGCCCCTTTTTAGTCTTTGACGAGTTGGTTCGGCTAACAATTGCGGCATCAAAGCCAATTCCAATGTTGTTGAGAAAATAACCTTCTTCATTCTTAATCGACTCGGTGTAATGACCAATTGTAATGGTACGTGCCTTGGCTGTGGAAATTATTTGCTGGAGAGCTTTTTCTGGATTTAACGAGATCCCATAGCCACGAGCAAAGTCATTGCCGGTTCCTGCAGGAATATATGATAGTGGAAGGGCGGAACCGGCTTTTATTAATCCATTTAGGACGTTGTGAAGGGTTCCATCGCCACCGATCACAATTACAACGGTATCCGAATTGTGAGGGTAGGCTTTAGCAATTCGCTTGGCAAAGAAAGCTTCATGATTAGCATAATCAGTTTTGTGGAGGGAATAATCTAACTGTCCTTCAATAACTGGACGGAGAATGTTCCAAGTTTTTTGAGCTTTTCCATTTCCTGCAGTTGGATTTAGGATTATCTCGTAATGCATAATTAGACCTCCCTAGGATCAAGTAAAAGACAGTCGAGAGATTTCCTTCCCGACTGTCTTAATTGGCAATTAGAACTTAGTAATCTTAAAGTTTGGATTTTGCTTTTCATATTCCAAAGCTTTGTCATCTAATTGTTCAACAAATTCAATGTTGTAGTCAGTATTTTCTTCAACCAATAATAATGCTTGAGCCTCTGAATCAGCTTCAATATACAATGATTGAGTATTTTCACGAACCGGTCGTTTAGTTGCATCGGGTTGGTAGTATACCTTGAAAGTCATACTGTAAAATGCTCCTTATTATGTTATTTAAACTTTAGTTACTTAAATTATTTTAGCACATCTAATCAACTGTGTTACTTAAAATTGTAAAATGGTATGATTAAGTTAAATATAATTAAGAAATGGGATGAGCCTATGTCGTTCTTTTGGCTAGTTCTCTTAGCGGTTATTGTTGTTATTCTTATTTATGTTGCCGTTCATCGCCTATTGATTAATCGTGCAACACTAATGTTAAAGAATCAGGCCCAATCAATAACCGATCGGGCAGTAAATTATTGTCTTACTCAGCTAACCGGTCACTCTTTTTCACTATCTTCCGAAATCGTTGCGGACGTTTGGGGGAAAGGTGTTTTAGCATTTGAGTTTCACTTTACTCCGATGCAATACCATCTTACAGACAAGCAGTTTAGCAGGGCGGATCTTGAAAAAGAACTAACTGACTATGCTAAGCAAAACCAGATCCAATCCTTTGAGAAAAGTTCAACGGTCTTTAAAGTAACCGATTGGTGGACGTATGAGAATGTTCTGCATATTGATGTTGCGTATGTCTTAAATGAGGCTACACGAGAATATATTGCAGATCTTCGCCGGTTGGATCAGCATGATCAAAAAAGCAAAAAATAACCTTTTACGAAAATCGAGTCCCTTATAACCAAAAGATGCTCCAGTGTTCAGTAGTTACCGAATACTGGAGCATTTTTTATAAGTAAGTTTAGCTAATCATGATTGTATCATCAGGGGCCTTAAATGGATCATCATTATTAATATGATCGTAGAACAGAACACCGTGAAGATGATCGATTTCATGTTGACAAACGATTGCTGGGTAATTTTTCAACCGAACTTGATGAGTCTCACCCTTAACATCCTGATAGCGTAAAGTGATGCGGTCATGACGAGGAACATATCCGGGAACATCCTTATCAACTGAAAGACAACCTTCGCCTTCAGTGAGTGCTCCATATTGCACAGATTCACTGACAATTACCGGATTAATAATAACATCTTTGAATGAAGGTTGATCGTCATCTTCGTCTAGGGATGGAACCAAGACAGCAGCCATTTGCTTTGAAATACCAACTTGTGGAGCGGCCAGCCCGACACCTGCACGGAGCTTATATTTTTTACATAGTTCTGGATCCTGGCTCACTTCAAGATATTCCATAGCACGCTTGGCAAATTCTTGATCTTCTTCTGAAAGTGGAAATGTTACTTTTGCAGCACGCTTCCGTAAGACAGGGTCACCATCGCGAACAATATCTTTCATTAAATACACAATGATCATCCTCCAAATAAAAAACTAATCTACATTATTGATCGTTTAAAGTTGATTGTTCAAACAAATAGTAGTTTATCACAAACTGAAATTGAATAAAAATAACGGTAAAAACAAAGAAAAGTAAAAAAATAAAGAACAAACAACCATTTTTGTTGAAAACGTATACAACTTAAGAAAATATTAGTCGAATTAATCAAAATAAGTCTATGAAAGCGCTTGTATTATGTTTAAAGAGAGGTATACTAAATAATGTAAGTAAGGTAAGTAATCGCTTACGATGATGTTAATTGGATTTGGAAAGGGATGTTTTATAATGGCCAATACCAAAGCTGTTGACTTTGCAAAGATTAAAGCTGAAGAAGGCGCTCCATATGCAAAGCCTGTTCAAATTCTCGATAATGATGGGAATGTCGTTAACAAGGATTTAATGGCTAACTTCAGTGATGATCTGTTAGTTGACTTAATGAAGAAGATGGTTTGGGAACGTGCACTTCACGAACAAACCATGAGTTTCTCCAAGCAAGGTCGTTTAGGATTTTATGCCCCAACTTGGGGTGAAGAGGCCTCAGAAATGGGGACCGCGGCTGCATTTAAGAAGAATGACTTCTTATTCCCTGCATATCGTGACTTACCTCAATTGATTCAACACGGTGCAACTGTTGCTCAAATGTACCTTTGGTCAAAGGGTCACCTCAAAGGTAACATGTTTGACGCTCGTGCATTACGTCCACAAATTATCATTGGTGCCCAAATGGTTGAAATGGCCGGTGGTGCTCTTGGTATTAAGAAGAACGGTGAAAAAGATGCCGTTGCTTATGCTTATACCGGTGAAGGTGGTTCATCACAAGGTGACACCTACGAAGGAATGAACTTTGCTGGTGCCTTCCAAGCTCCTGCCGTATTCATTATTCAAAACAACGGCTGGGCAATTTCATACCCACGGAAGCTTCAAACTTATGCTCAAACCATTGCTCAAAAGGGTGTTGCAGCTGGTATTCCAGGTGTTCAAGTTGATGGAATGGATATCTTGGCATGTTATGAAGTTGCTAAGGAAGCTCGTGAATTCGCTGCTGCCGGCAATGGCCCAGTATTAATCGAAACCTTAACGTACCGGTTTGGTGCTCACAGTTCTGCCGGTGACGATCCTAGTCGTTACCGTACTAAGGAAGAAGAAAAGCCATGGTTCGACAAGGATCCATTAATTCGGCTTCGTAAGTACTTGACTAAGAAGGGTCTCTGGTCTGAAGACGAAGAAAACAAGTATGCTGATGAATGCAAGGAAGACTTCAAGAAGGCTATGAAGGAAGCTGACTCTGTAGAACCAGAAAAGGTTACAGATATGCTTAAGCGGACCTTTGAAGTTCCAACCCCAGATATCAAAGAACAAATTAAGAAGTACGAAGCAAAGGAGTCGAAGTAATCATGGCTAAAAAGACTTATATCAAAGCTATTACTGAAGGTATTGACATTGCTTTGGCTGAAGATCCAAAGACCTTGGTCTTCGGTGAAGATGTTGGTAAAAACGGTGGTGTCTTCCGTGCTACTAACGGCTTACAAGAAAAGTACGGTAAGGACCGTGTATTTAGTACACCATTAGCTGAATCTGGTATTTTAGGTCTATCAATTGGTTTAGCCGCTACTGGTTGGCGTCCAGTTCCAGAAATTCAATTCATGGGCTTCACTTTTGAAGCAATGGACTCAATTGCTGGACAAATGTCACGTGTACGTTTCCAATATGATGGTACTAAGAACATGCCAATCACTATCCGTACTCCATACGGTGGTGGTACTCATACTGCTGAATTACACGGGGACGATCTTGAAAACTTCTTTGTAGGTATTCCAGGTCTTCGTGTTGTTACACCAAGTTCAGCTTATGATGCTAAGGGACTTGTTATTTCTGCTATTGAAAATAATGACCCAGTTCTCTTCCTTGAAAACCTTCGTCTCTACCGTTCAGTTAAGGGCGAAGTTCCTGATGACAAGTACACTGTTCCTTTGGACAAGGCAAATGTCGTTGAAGAAGGTAACGATGTAACAATCATTGCTTATGGTGGTGAAGTTTCAGAAGCTCAAAAGGCTGCTAAGAAGCTTGCTAAGAAGAATATCTCAGCAGAAATTATCGATCTCCGTTCACTTTACCCACTTGACACAGATACTATCTTTGAATCTATCAAGAAGACTCACCGTGTAGTAATTGTTCAAGAAGCACAAAAGATGGCCGGTGTTGGTGCACAAGTAGCTTCTGCTATTTCAGAAGGTGCCATCATGTACTTGGATGCTCCAGTTATTCGTGTAGCTGCTCCAAACTCTGTTTACCCATTCCCACAAGCAGAAAATGTATGGCTTCCTGGTGCTGATGACATTGAAGATGCCGCAACACAAGCTGTTAATTATTAATCACGGTGCATACACCACTGATTAAGAAAGGAAGTTAAATCGATATGGCTTATAAATTTAGACTACCTGAAATGGGTGAAGGTTTGACTGAAGGGGACATCGCTTCTTTCTTAGTTAAGGAAGGCGACCAAGTCAAAGATGGTGACCCATTAGTAGAAATTCAAACAGATAAATCAACCACCCAACTTGTTTCTCCTGTTGCCGGGACAATTAAGAAGATCGAAGCAAAGGAAGACGATCATGTTGAAAAGGGTAATGACCTTGTATTGATCGATGATGGCAAGGACGGTGTAAGCACAAACGTTGATAGTGAAGACGCCGAAGATGCTGATGACAGCGCAAACGACACAGCCGCTGAAGAATCAAGTGCTCCAGCTGAAAGCGAAACTCCAGCTGCTTCTAGTGAACCTGCACCTGCTCCAAAGCAAGGTGGAGTAGCACCATTAGCTGAACCAAATAAGCTTGTTATGGCAATGCCATCTGTACGTCAATATGCTCGTGACAAGGGTGTTGACATTTCATTGGTTCAACCAAGTGGTAATCACGGTCAAGTATTAAAAGAAGATATTGATAACTTTAACGGTGCTGCCGCTTCAGCTCCTGCTGCTAATACTGCAACTCCTGCTGCTAGTGCACCTGCTGCAGGTAACACTATCAAGCCTTATGAAGGTGCTGGCAAAGATGCCGAAACTCGTGAACCATTGTCCAAGATGCGTCAAATTATCGCTAAGAACATGCGTGAATCTGCAAATATCAGTCCAATGGTTACTGTCTTTGCAAATGCTGAAGTTTCAAAGATGATGGCTAACCGGAAGAAGTACAAGGCTGTTGCTGCTGACCAAGGAATTCACCTAACATTCTTGCCTTATGTTGTTAAGGCTTTGATTGCAATGATGAAGAAGTACCCAGAATTCAACAGTTCAATTGATGATAGTACTCAAGAGCTTGTTCAAAAGCACTATTACAACATTGGTATTGCTACAAGTACTGATCACGGCCTTTACAACCCTAACATTAAGAATGCAGACTCAAAGAGCATGTTTGAAATTGCTAAGGAAATTTCTGATAACGCTCAAGCTGCTGAAGACAACAAGCTTAGCCCAGAAAGTATGGCTCATGGTTGCATTACCATTTCTAACATTGGCTCAATGCGTGGTGGCTGGTTCACACCAATTATCAACCAACCTGAAGTAGCCATTCTTGGTATGGGAACAATTGCAACTGAACCAGTTGTTAATGCAGATGGTGAAATTGTCGTTGGTCACAACATGAAGTTGTCATTAACCGTTGATCACCGTTTGATTGATGGTGCCCTTGCTACAGAAGCTTTGAACTACTTGAAGAAGCTCCTTGAAGATCCAGAATTATTGATGATGGAGGGCTAATTAGTATGGCTGATGTTGAACAAAAAGATACTGTTATTGTAGGTGGAGGTCCTGGTGGTTATGTTGCCGCCATTCGTGCCTCAGAATTGGGTCAAAAGGTTACCTTGATTGAAAAGGGTGAACCAGGACTCGGTGGTGTATGTCTTAATGTTGGTTGTGTTCCATCCAAGGCATTAATTGCTGCTGGTCACCGTTTGCAACAAGCAAAGGATTCCTCAACATACGGAATTTCAAAGACCGATGCTTCAATCGACTTTGCAAAGACTCAAGATTGGAAGCAACACAAGGTTGTCGACCGGATGACCCGTGGTGTTGAGATGCTCTTAAAGAAGCACAAGGTTGAAATCATTGATGGTGAAGCTGTTATGGACAATGACTCACAACTTCGGGTTATGAAGACTGGTCCTAAGCAATTCATGGACAATGATAATGGCCGGGTAATTAAGTGGAATAACTTAATTCTTGCTACTGGTTCACGTCCAGTTGAAATCAGGGGCTTCAAGTTTGATGGCCGGGTTATTGATTCTACCGGTGGCTTAAACCTTCCTGAAATTCCAAAAGAATTCGTTGTTATCGGTGGTGGTTACATCGGTACTGAATTGGCTGGTGCATATGCTGACCTTGGTTCACACGTAACAATTCTTGAAGGAACCGGTTCAATTTTGAATGGCTTTGACAAGGATATGGTCAAGGTTGTTGAAAAGAACCTGAAGAAGAAAGGAATTGACATTGTTACAAATGCAATGGCAAAGAGTTCTTCACAGGATGACAAGAGTGTTACCGTTAACTATGAAGTAGATGGCAAAGAACAATCATTGACGGCTGACTACTGCATGGTTTCAGTAGGTCGGAAGCCAAACACTGATAACTTTGGTCTTGAAATGACCAGTGTTAAGTTGGATGACCATGGTAAGGTTGTTGTTGACAAGCAGGGTAAGACCTCAGTTGATCATATCTATGCTATTGGTGACATTGTTCCAGGTCCCGCTTTAGCACATAAGGCATTCTTCGAAGGAAAGACTGCTGCTGGTGCAATTGCTGGTAAGAATACCGCTAATGATTGGGTTGGTGTTCCTGCAGTTTGCTTTGCAGACCCAGAATTAGCTGAAGTTGGTATGAATGCTGACCAAGCTAAGGAAAAGGGAATCGAAGTTGCTACAGCACAATTCCCATTTGCTGGTAATGCACGTGCCGTTTCACTTGATGAACCAGAAGGATTTGTTCGTTTTATCTACACTAAGGATAAGAAGAACGTTGTTGGTGCACAAGTAGTTGGCCCAGAAGCAAGTACGTTAGCTGGGGAACTTTCATTAATTGTTAACTGTGGAATGAATGTTGAAGATGTTGCTTTGACAATTCACCCACACCCAACTTTGAATGAACCAATTCAAGAAGCAGCTGATGTTGCTCTTGGTTTCCCAACTCACATTTAGAATGTCGGAAAACATCCATAATCCTCAGAACACGCTATCATTTTGGTAGCGTGTTTTGTGGGTTTAAAGCTAAAATAAATGGTAGTAGTTAATAATGTAATGAAAGGGTGTGATGGTTAATGGCAATCAAGGAGAATAATTATTCCTATCCGATTGATCCTGATTGGACAATTGATGAAATGAAGGCAGTGATTGGGATGTTTCGGGTAGTGGAAGATGCGTATGAGATTGGTATTGACCGGCAGGCAATTATTGATCAATACAAGAAATTCAAGCAGGTGGCAAACTCAAAGGCTTATGAAAAGCAGTTAGGGAAGCGTTTTGAGGATGTTTCAGGCTATTCCTTATATCAAGTAATGCAAATGACAAAAGAAAAAGCAGCAGGGAAGATCCGGGTGAATCGGGATGATAAATAGTGAAATACTAGAAAGACTTGATCAGAAAGTTCAGGAACTTTTGTGGAGTGTTCGGGAGCAGACAATCGGACTAATGAACACACCGCTTAAGGTTGATACTAAGTCGTCAGCCAATGATTTAGTGACAAATGTTGATCGACAGAATGAACGATTGATTAGGAACCGTCTTTTAGAAATTGACCCATCAGCACGAATTGTTGGTGAAGAAGAGAGTTTTAACCAAAAGATCAATCCGGATTTAAATGGTAACGTCTGGATTATTGACCCGATTGATGGAACATTAAACTTTGTTAAGCAACGGGATCATTTTGCTATTATGGTAGCCTTGTATTGTGATGGGACGCCAACTTTAGGCTACATTATGGATGTGATGAATAAACGCTTATACCATGCTTGGCGAGGACATGGAGCATATGTCAACGAACAGCGGTTAAGTACGCCAGCTAATTCTTCTTTAGCAGATAGTTTAATTGCAATTAATGGCTGGCAATTAATTAAGAATAATTGTCATCAACAAGAAATTGCCCAGCAGGCTGCTGGACTGCGAATGTATGGAAGCGCGGGGATTGAAATAATCCACGTGCTAAATGGCCAGCTTGGCGGATATACATCGAGATTAAAGCCGTGGGATATTGCTGCCGGAAGAGTGATTGCAGAAGAACTAGGTTTGCTAGTGAAAACAATTGACGACCAGCCGCTTAATGTGCTATCATCAAACACTGTATTAGTAGCAACGAAAAAAGTTTGTCAGGACATCTGGCAGATTACTAAATAGTTGTCGAAGCTGTGACTAATTTGTCGCAGTTTTTTTATGAAATCACTCGCGGGACAGTGTATACTGAACTTGTTAGAGTAGAGTTAAGATGAAAGGAAGATTGAATCTTGAAATCTCGTGACGACATTCGGAACATTGCGATTATTGCCCACGTTGACCACGGTAAGACTACCTTAGTTAACGAAATGCTTAAACAATCAGATACCTTGCCAGAACACTTTTCCATTGAAGATCGGGCAATGGATACTAACGCTATTGAACGTGAACGTGGTATTACCATCCTATCGAAGAATACTGCTGTTAAATATGGTAAGTACCAAATTAACATCCTTGATACTCCAGGACACGCTGACTTCGGTGGTGAAGTTGAACGGGTTATGAAGATGGTTGACGGTGTTCTTTTGGTTGTTGATGCCTTTGAAGGAACTATGCCTCAAACACGGTTCGTTTTGAAGAAGGCTCTTGAACAACACCTTACACCAATCGTTGTTATCAACAAGGTTGACCGTAAGGGGGCCCGTCCTGAAGAAGTTGTTGATGAAGTCCTTGACCTCTTTATTGAATTAGGGGCTGATGAAGATCAACTTGACTTCCCTGTTGTTTACACTTCAGCAATGAATGGTACTTCAAGCTATGATTCTGATATTTCTACTCAAGAACATACTATGAAGCCATTGTTTGATACCATTATCAAGACTATTCCTGCACCAATTGATAACTCTGATGAACCTCTCCAATTCCAAGTTGCGATCTTGGATTACAATGACTTCGTTGGTCGAATTGGTATTGGTCGGGTCTTCCGTGGCAAGATCAAGGTCGGTGATAATGTTACCTTAATGAAGCTTGACGGCTCAAAGAAGAATTTCCGGGTTACTAAGCTATTCGGTTTCTTCGGATTGAAGCGGTTGGAAATTAAGGAAGCTGAAGCAGGTGACTTGATCGCTGTTTCAGGGATGGAAGACATTAATGTTGGTGAAACCGTAACGGATCCAGAACATCCAGAAGCAATTACACCATTACGGATTGATCCACCGACATTACGGATGACTTTCCGGACTAATGACTCACCATTTGCTGGTCGTGAAGGTAAGTTTGTTACTGCCCGTCAACTTGAAGACCGGTTGAAGCGTGAAATGCAGACTGATGTTTCATTAAAGGTTGAAGATACAGATGATCCAGGTGCCTGGACTGTTTCAGGTCGTGGGGAATTGCACCTTTCAATTTTAATTGAAACCTTGCGTCGTGAAGGGTATGAATTATCAGTATCACGTCCAGAAGTTATTTATCGTGAAATTGATGGTGTAATGTGCGAACCATTCGAAGAAGTTCAAATTGATACTCCAGACGAATACACCGGTTCAGTTATTGATAGCCTTTCTAAGCGGAAGGGTGAAATGAAGAATATGGAACCAGGTGAGAATGGTCAAACACGGTTGATCTTCTTAGCACCATCACGTGGATTGATTGGTTACTCCACCGAATTTATGACAATGACCCGTGGTTACGGAATTATGAGTCATACCTTTGAAAAGTATGCTCCAGTTATTAAAAACTGGAACCCTGGTCGGCAAAAGGGTACTCTTGTTTCCATGAATGCTGGTAAGGCAACTACCTATGCTATGATGGGAATTGAAAGTCGTGGTCAATTATTGATTGATCCAGGTACTGAAGTTTATGAAGGAATGATCGTTGGTGAAAATAGCCGTGAAAATGATATTACGGTTAACATCACTAAGGGTAAGAACTTGACTAACGTTCGTGCCGCTGGTTCCGATGAAATGGCCCATATCAAGACACCTACTCACTTCTCCCTTGAAGAATCACTTGAATTCTTGAATGAAGATGAATACTGTGAAGTTACTCCAGAAAACATTCGTCTGCGGAAGAAGATCTTGAATACTAATGCTCGTGAAAAGGAAGCTAAGCGTCGTCGTGCTGCTTCGCGGAAGTAATTAATAATATTATTTTAAGAATAGTGCTGCAGTTGGTAGTCTCTACATCATCTGCAGGACTATTTTTCTTTTTGGTGTATAATAAAAGAGGATTTTTTCAATTAGGTAGGTGCAATAGTGAAAGTTAAACATATTCATAAAATTCATATTTCTCAGATCAGAAAGAACTTTCATTACTGGGATTACTATTTAATGGTCCCCTACTTAGTTTTATGTATGATTGGAATTGTCATGGTGTATTCTGCTAGTTCAGCAATTGAAATGCAGAATGGAGGAAACCCAACTTCCTACCTGATTAAGCAAACGATCTATGTAATTATGGGGATCGGCTGCTTAATTTTTGGGGCTAACTATCCCCTAAGGCATTACCGAACGCCACGTTTTTTACGTGATTCAACACTTGTGATGGTTGGGATGCTCTTGTTTGTTCTTGTGCTGAGTCATGCGGTCAATGGGGCCAAGGGGTGGATTAACCTTGGTGTGATTAACATTCAACCAGTGGAAATTTGTAAGATTTATTTTATCTTATATCTTTCTGATCGGATGGCACGGGTTCGGGCTCGAAATGATCACTTTATTAGTTCTGGGGGTGGTCCCTGGCTGGTAGTTGCTCTTTGCTTGCTCTTAATTGTTCTCCAACCGGATATCGGGGGGATGGCAATTAATGTGATGATTGTTGCCGTTCTTTTTCTTGCCTGTGATTTTCGCTGGAGTTTTGGGATTAGCGTCTTGCTTATTATTCCTATTATGTGCTACCTATTAGTTGAAAAGGCGGTTGAAAGTGGCTTAATTCATGGTTATCGGATGGCACGATTTGTTGCTTTTCTGAATCCATTCGGTAATGCTTCTGGATCTGGAAGTCAGTTAGTTAATTCGTACTATGCGATCAGTAATGGTGGTGTTTTTGGTTCTGGTCTGGGAAATAGTGTTCAGAAGATGGGTTACCTTCCTGAACCAAACACCGACTTTATCATGTCAATCACAAGTGAAGAACTAGGACTAGTTGGTGTTAGTGTTATTCTAATACTATTGATGATCATCATTTGTCGGATGATTCAAATTGGCGTCCGTAGTAATTCAATGTATGAGATGTTACTGTGCTATGGTTCGGCGACGTTTATTTTAATTGAAGCATTCTTTAATATTGGGGGAGTTTTAGGTTTGTTGCCAATTACTGGGGTAACTTTTCCCTTTATTAGTTACGGTGGGTCGAGTATGCTGATCCTATCATTCACTGTTGGAATCATTATGAATATTAGTATCCAGCAAAATAAACAGCGGGCGTTACGAAGAAGCGTTCGTCAACAAAGAAGTGCTAGGGGGTAAAGACCATGTTCAACTTAACCAAACGACGAGCAATCATTGTCTACTACAATGGACGTCGGGTATTGCGAAGCTTACATCATTATGGTCAGTTGCGGTATGCATCAAAGCATTTCCATTATGCAATTCTATACGTTAATCAGGATCGTTACGATGAAGTTAAAGAGCGAGTTCAACATTTGCGTGCGGTTAAGCGAGTTATTAGTTCAGCTCGCCCAGATCTTGATCCGACCTTAACCGATCTGGAACAAACGGGTTTATACAAACAACATGATGAGGATGATTAAGAATGAGAATTGTTGCTGGTGAATTTGGTGGCCGTCGATTAAGTGCTGTTCCGGGAATGGCAACGCGACCAACAACTGATAAAGTAAAAGAAGCATTATTTAACATCATTGGTCCTTATTTTAGTGGCGGAATGAGCCTTGACTTATATGGCGGTAGTGGTGGTCTTAGTATTGAAGGGGTCTCAAGAGGAATTGAGCATGCGATTCTAGTTGATCGCGCTTATCCGGCAATTAAGACGATTAAGGATAATATTGGGGTAACAAAGCATCCCGAAAAATTTACTGTTTTGAAGATGGACTCGCGAAAAGCCCTGGTTATTCTTGCAAAACAGGAAAAGAAATTTGACTTGGTTTATCTTGATCCTCCATATGCTAAACAGCAAATTGTTAAGGATATGACAAAAATGGTTGAACTTAGTCTTCTGAATGATGATGCGTTAATAGTTGCCGAAACTAATCAGGAAGCTAATTTGCCTGAGAATATAGGTTCGTTTAATTTTATTAAACAGCAAAGTTACGGAATTACGGTTTTGAGTTTTTATCGATTTGAAAGAGGGTAAACAGAATGAAAGTTGCAGTATTTCCTGGAACATTTGATCCATTGACTTTAGGACATCTTGACTTAATTAAACGGGGAAGTGCGTTATTTGATCAGTTGGCGGTTGCCGTAATGACTAATCGAAGTAAAAAACCACTATTCACGGTTGAAGAACGAGTAGCACAGATTCGTGAAGCTGTTTCAGGATTGGATAATGTTTCAGTAATTACAACTGATGGTCTAACCGTTGATTTAATGAATAAGATCGGTGCTGATTATTTAATGCGTGGTTTGCGGAATACAACTGATTTTCAATATGAACGTGATATTGCCGCAATGAATAATTTCTTAGATGATCAGTGTGAGACGGTATTCTTCCTTGCAAAGCCAGAGTACCAACATTTGTCTAGCAGTATTCTAAAGGAAGTCACATCTTCTGGTGGCGATATCTCTGCTTACCTGCCAAAAAACATTAATGAAGCGCTGAAGCAACGGATTGAAGAGGAAAAGCTAAAACAGGTTAAGGAGCATAATGAAAAAACAAGATAAGTTAATTATGCGGCGAATATTACTGACGTTATTTGCCGTATTATTTATCGGCTGGTTCTTGTTTTGGCCGCTTAATAAGTATATTGAGAGTCCGGGAACTGCCGATAGTTTACGTTCTTACGTTAAAATTAAGGGTCATCCTGATAAGCAAAAGGGAAGCTTCATGATTACTTCTGTTTATCTTCAGCAGGCACGTCCCGCAACCTATCTGTGGGCCAAATTAACCCCTTATAATACGATTGAAAGTAAGCAAGCTGTTACTGGTGGTCAAAATAATGCGACCTTTGATAAGGTTCAAGACTTTTACATGCAAAGTGCAATTAATGAAGCGATTGCGAATGCATATAAAGCTGCCCATCAGGAAGTTAGCAAACGGTACCTTGGGATCTATGTTCTTGAAGTTGAAAAAAATTCCAAATTCAAAAAAGATATTAAAGTCGGCGATACGATAACTAAAGTTAATGGTCAGCACTTTGATACTGCACAAGGATTTCAGAAGTATATTGCTAAGCGAAAGGTCGGTTCACCATTAACGGTAACTTATCTTCACGATGGTCATCAGCAAACAGTCACTAAGCCGCTAGTAAAGATTGCTAGTTCTCGGGCGGGAATTGGGATTGTTTTGACTGATAATGTTAAGGTTCATACCAAAATTCCGGTTAAGGTTAATCCGGGGCAACTAGGAGGACCTTCTGGCGGATTAATGTTTAGTTTGCAGATCTATCAGCAGTTAACTGGCCAAGACTTACGCCACGGACGGAAGATTGCTGGAACGGGAACGATTAATCCTGATGGTTCAGTTGGTGAAATTGGTGGGATTGATAAAAAAGTGATTGCTGCCCATAAGGCTGGCGCAACAATTTTCTTTGCTCCCTATGTTAAACCATCTAAGCTCCTTCTTAAGTACGAGGAGCAGCACATGACGAATTACCAATTAGCCAAGAAAACTGCACAAAAGTCCGCTCCGGGGATGAAAGTAGTGCCGGTATCGTCATTTAATGATGCAATTAAATATTTAAGAACACACCCATAGCAGGTGTTAAGTTAGAGATCAGAGAACAGCAATTTTCTGGTCTCTTATTTTTTGGATTGAAGGTCAAGTGAGTTTCCTAGGAATGAGGATATAGGTTGTTCCTCCCTTTTTAAAATTTAAACGTGCGAAAACAAGATTTTGGCGTTCTATATTGGTAGGGGGATATTTTATGGAACATTTAGAGGAAATTTGGCTGAATTACCGTAATAAGATAATCATGGTTGTCGTTTTGTTAGTTGGGGTTATTATGGTTGGTGGCAAAGTATATCATTCACAGACTAATGCTAACAATGATCCCTTTATGGCAGCCGATAAGAAGGTACCGACCACCCAGAAACAATCACAGGTGAGAGGAGGGAAAGCAGTATGTGTCGACATTAAGGGAGCGGTCCTTCATCCAGGGGTCTATCGATTGCCGGGCGGTTCGCGGATAAATGAAGCTTTAGTTGCAGCGGGACATGAAACTCCCGATGCCGATATGAACCAAGTGAATCTGGCTAAGCAGCTAGTTGACGCTCAGGTTATCTATATTCCGAAAAAGGGTGAACGAGTTCCGGCATCATTATCGGGAGGGGGATTATCAACCTCGGCAACGAATGAGAACGCTCCTAATGGTGGTCAGGAAATTGTTAATCTTAATACTGCTACTAAAGAGCAATTATGTAAGATTACGGGAATCGGGGATAAAAAAGCGGATTTAATCCTCAAATATCGTCAGGAACATGGAAGTTTTAATTCGGTCGATGATCTAAAAAATATTAATGGTTTTGGTGAAAAAACCGTTGCTAAGTTGAAACCGATGTTAGCGGTCTAATTTTTAGTTTGATTTTAATTTTGTTATACTAGTCATCAAAAGTATTCGGAAAGTGTGGAAAAGATGAAAAAGAGGATTGATTGGGATCAATATTTCATGATCCAAGCAGCACTATTAGCATCAAGAAGTACTTGCAATCGGTTATCCGTTGGTGCCGTCTTAGTACGAGATAAGCGGATTATTGCCGGTGGTTACAATGGTTCTGTTTCGGGGGATGCCCACTGCATTGACGAGGGTTGTTATCTTCGTGATGGTCATTGTGTACGAACTATTCATGCCGAGATGAACGCAATTTTGCAATGTGCCAAGTTCGGAATTTCTACTGATGGTGCTAGCTTGTACGTAACCGATTTTCCT
This sequence comes from Limosilactobacillus urinaemulieris, assembly GCF_932750685.1. Classification (NCBI taxonomy): domain Bacteria; kingdom Bacillati; phylum Bacillota; class Bacilli; order Lactobacillales; family Lactobacillaceae; genus Limosilactobacillus; species Limosilactobacillus urinaemulieris. The sequence goes on from NZ_CAKOBX010000009.1 coordinate 61,167, forward strand.
TGCTTACAGTGTACAAAGAGCCTTTTGCAGGCTGGGATCAAGGAAATTAACTATATTCGGAATTATCATAATGATGAATATGCTATGAAACTAATTAACTTAAAGAATATCCGCCTTAATCAAATTAAATTAGACGACAATATCCTTGAACAGGTAGCTTTGGATCAATATATTCATCCAGAGCAAAAATAACGATTTATAATCGGATTATTTTTCCGGCGATTGTTGCCGGATTAGTAACGGCAATTATCCTCAATCATTATTATTGGCTACTGATTCTGCTTGTACTGATTTTTTATCGAATCATTAGCTTAAAAGAACAACTAATTTTAATTATAACGTGCTGTATTGCAATTCTTGTATCAGTTGGGTGCTTTAATGAACTGCAGAGAATTCGGTTAACTACGGTCAAGCAACAGTGCAAAATCACTAATCGGACATTCTTGGTTTTACCAGATCAAGTAACGAGTACTGATTATTTTATTAGTGCTCGAGCAACAGATATTCAAACAGGTGAAAGGATAATTCTAGTTTACTTTGCAAAGAATTATCAGGAAGTCCAAAAGATTAGCAAGACAAGGGAACTAATGCGATGGACAATTTCCGGGAATGAGCACCCTCCTGAGCCGGCCACTAATTTTAATCAATTTGATTCACAACGGTATTATTGGCAGTTCCACATTTATAATCAGGTCAATTGCAAACAACTGCGAATTGAGAATGATTATCAGCCAGGGTTAACCCAACGGTGCCATATTTTACGTGCGAAGTTGTCTACCTACTTTAGTCATTTTCCTCATCCGCTTGCCAGCTATTGTCAACAACTAATTTTGGGGATGAAGAATGATCAGAGTGCAGAGCTGATGGAGAATGTTAAGCGACTAGGGTTATTGCATTTGTTTTGTATTTCTGGGATGCACGTTGTTTTAATAACTGATTGTTTAAGAAAAGGATTAGTTAGAATACATTTTAATCGTGAAGATATTGAATGGCTTTTAATTATTAGCCTGCCAATTTATTTAATTATTGGTGGTGGCTCGATTAGCCTGATTCGGGCTGTAATCATGGCGGAGATGAACTTGATTCAACGAGTGACCGGATTAAGTCCGCTTGATGGGTGGGCAATGAGCCTGCTTGGCGGTTTATTGTTTGATCCTTGGCTTCTCCTAACTCTTGGTGGTCAGTTAAGTTACTTATTATCGTTTACATTACAGGTAATTCCTAATACTATTCGCTCTTATCGACAGTCATTGTTTTTAAACCTGATTAGTTTGCCGTCGATATTGGCATTTACTTATGAAATTCACCTTTTAACATTTATTTGTAGTTTCCTTATTATTCCGTTCTTTTCAGAAATTATTTTTCCAGCTGTAATTATTAGTACATTATTATTTAAGTGGTTGCCACTTTTCCCAGTGATTGTTAATTACTTGCTAAAGGAGTTTGAATGGCTTCTAGGAGAGCTAAGTAGTTGGCCAGGATTGATTAGGTTTGGCAAACCATCAGTTATCATTATTTGGATACTGTTTATTGTAACTTTACTAATGATGGATCATTATCGGCTGAGACCATTGCTTTTTCTTGCTGGTTTGTATGCTATTGCTTTTATTACTATTCATGTACCGCTTTATGGTGAGGTTACCTTTGTTGATATTGGTCAGGGTGATAGCATAATAATTCGCTATCCACTTAGCAATCGAATAGAACTTATTGATACAGGGGGAAAATTATTATTTGGAAAATGTCTTGTGCAAGCAAAAAGGGATTATGCTACGAGAACCAGCATTAATTATTTAAAGAGCTGCGGAGTTAGTAAGATTGATACAATTTATCTTAGTCACCATGATTTAGATCATATTGGTTACTTAACATCGATCTTACAAAACTTCAGAGTGAAGCAAATCGTGGTGCCAAAGGGAATGGAAAAGCAGCATTCCTTGATAAGATTAATTCCTGTCAATTGTCAACAAGTTCCTCAAATTCTTCCGGTAGTAGCTGGTAATAAATTACCATACTCAAAGCTTCGTGTTTTGCACCCTTTTGATGAAGGCGAGGGGAAAAATGAAGATTCAATGGTTTTGAGCGGAATCTTTGGTCAACTTAAATTTATGTTTATGGGAGATCTGGATCGTCAGGGAGAAAGAAATGTTATTCACCGTAATCCTGATTTGCGGGTAGATGTCCTAAAATTAGGTCATCATGGTAGTAAGACATCAAGTGATCCGCAATTCATAAGGCAACTTCTGCCGCAAATAGGTATTATTTCTGCTGGACGACAAAATCGGTATGGTCATCCTAATCAAGAGACACTAATTACGTTAAGAAAAAATAATGTTAAATCAGTATCAACTCAGAAATATGGAATGGTTCGATACCGTTACTATGGAAACAACTATCATTGGCAAACAAAACTAAAAGGAGATGAATACGGGTGGATGTTACCACGCTTAAACAACAAATAACGAGTAAAACTCCTGCAATGATCTATCTTGCCCTTGGAACACAGCAGGTATTGATACAACGAGTACGGGAGATGTTTATTAATCTAATTCCTGAAGAAGAGCGGGTAATGAACGTTGGAAGTTATGATATGGAAACAACGCCATTAGCAGTTGCTCTTGATGATGCAATGGCAGCCCCGTTTTTCGGTGAACGACGGCTAGTTTTGATCAATAAACCATATTTCTTTACTGGAGAAAAAGGACCAACAAAAATTGAACATGATCTTGACTCGCTGAGTAATTATTTACAACATCCGGAGCCGTCAACTATTTTAGTTTTCTTAGCACCGTATGAAAAACTAGATGGTCGCAAAAAGATTGTTAAAGAACTAAAAAAGGTTGCGGTAACGATTGATACCGCTCCCTTAGATGAGACACATGCCCGACAACAGATTCGTGCTGAGCTTACCAACGATCAGTATGCGATTGACGAAGCGGCCATTGACGAGCTAGTTCAACGGACAAATGCTGATTATGAGCTGATGAATGCTAACTTAAGCAAGCTAAAACTATTGACGTACCAGGATCGACATATTACCCAACAAGCCGTCAAAGAATTAGTCCCCCAATCGCTCGATGAAAATGTCTTCGATTTGGTTAATGCTGTTCTTAAACATGACCAAACGAGATCTATTGACCTGTATGATCAATTAATTGCGGGACAACAACCGCCATTAAGAATCAATGCAGTATTAATTAGTCAATTTCGCTTATTATTGCAAATAAAAATTTTGAGTTCACGAGGACTTAGTCAAGGGAGCTTGGCGCAAAAATTAAAAGTTCACCCATATCGGGTTAAGTTAGGGCTTCGAACCGTTCGGCAATTTAGTTTACTTGCATTAGAGAGTGCATACTTAGGATTAGTTAACATTGAAAAAGCATTGAAAACAACACAACGCGATCCGAGACTACTCTTTCAATTGTTTATGCTTCAGTATGGACAGCAGCAAGGCGTAGGGATGGGGTGACATGCAGCAGCTAGCCTTGAGAAAGTACAAATGGGCTTTAGAGTCGGTTTTTACCGAGCACTGAAGCCCATTTATGCGTTGTACCATTCGTCTTTTCATCGAAATAGTAGTACTTATGACATAGTTTTTTATTTAAAAAAATAAAAAAGTGAAACCGAAAAGTTTCACTTTTTTAATTACTTAGCGTAACGTGCTGAAAGACGTGACTTGTCACGAGCAGCCTTGTTAGCCTTGATAAGACCCTTTGAGTGGGCACGGTCAATTGCTGAGATTGCAGCCTTGTAAAGATCATCAAGGTTATCTGCGCCAGCAAGCTTTGCCTTGTCAAACTTCTTGATAGCAGTACGCATTTTGCTTAATTGGGATGCGTTACGTGCTTCAGCTTTTTCGCTAGTACGAACACGTTCAATTGCTGATTTAATAATTGGCATGAGTTTCACCTCCGTTACCCAATATTCAGTTGACCAGAATTTTCAACATCTGTCATTATACAAAAGACTAGTTCTCAATGCAATAGTAAAGAGGAATTTTGAAACGATTGGCTTGCATCTTGAAAGAAAATTGGTTATATTATTAAAGGTTTGTTTGAACCATGCCTCTTCTCAGTTTTGCGATCCTCACCGACGCAATACTTAGAACTTGGCGCATTTAATAATTGAAAGGTGGGAAAATAGCATGGCTATTTCTAAAGAACGTAAGGATCAAATTATCAAGGAATTCGCAACTCACGAAGGTGACACTGGTTCTACCCAAGTACAAGTTGCTGTTTTAACTGCAGATATTAACGAATTGAATGACCACTTGCGTACACACAAGCATGATTACCACTCACAACGTGGTTTGATGAAGAAGATCGGTCACCGTCGTAACCTTTTGGCTTACTTGCGTCGGACTGATTTAAATGCTTACCGTGAACTTATCCAAAAGTTGGGTCTTCGTCGGTAATTCATCACTTTGGAAAGCTGGGACTAAAAAGTTCTGGCTTTTTTTATTTTTAAATTTTAGCCCTAGGGTACTCCTATTCCAATTCTTAACTATTCTGTGGTAAGATATTACATAGTGATTTTGTACGATAAAATGCCTAAAAAGGTAAAACTAAACAAAGGAGCTCGCTAAATGAGTAGTATAAAAATAATTCCATTTGGTGGAGTACGCGAAAATGGAAAGAATATGTACGCTGTCGAGATTGAAAACCAAATTTTCATTCTTGATGCAGGTTTAAAGTACCCTGAAAATGAATTAATGGGAATTGATGTTGTTATTCCTGATTGGGAATACCTTAAGAAACGAAAAGACGATATAGTCGGTGTCTTTCTTACCCATGGACACGCTGATGCAATTGGTGCATTGCCATATTTCTTAATGGATTTTGATGTTCCTGTTTTTGGTAGTGAAATGACAATTGCCTTAGCTAAATTAGCGGTTAAGGGTCATAAAGAAGTTAAAAAGTTTAATGACTTTCACGTTGTTGATGAGTCAACGGCCATTGATTTTAACGATGTTACTGTTTCCTTCTTTGCAACAACCCATACAATTCCAGAAACATTGGGAATTGTCTTAGAAACGCCTGAGGGAAACATTGTTTATACTGGCGATTTTAAGTTTGATCAAACTGCAAACACTGGGTATCAGACAGATCTTGCCCGGTTAGCTGAAATTGGCTCTCAAGGAGTTTTAGCGTTGTTGAGTGATTCTGCAGGAGCAGGAATTACTGGTGCCTCAGCACGGGAAAAGGATATTGGTGAATATATCCTTGAAACGTTTAAGTACCAAAAAGGGCGAATCGTTGTTGCAAGTGTTGCTTCTAACATTATGCGGGTCCAGCAAATTATTGACGCGGCTGTTAAGGTTGATCGCAAATTAGTCCTCTCAGGTGAAGATATTGAGCAGATTATTGATACTGCAATGCAATTAGGCAAATTAAAGCTTCCTAAGGATCTGCTTATTAGTATGGAAGAGGCTAATAACCTTGAACCAGACCAGGTTGTAATCTTGGAAACCGGAAAGATGGGAGAACCAATTAAGTCGCTCCAACAAATTGCTAATGGCGATAATCCTAAGCTTCATTTATCTGATAGCGATTTGGTCTTTGTTACAACGACGCCTTCATATGCCCAAGAAACCGAAGTACAAAAGACTAAGGATATGATTTACCGGACCGGGGCCGAGGTTAAGTTTATTTCAGATGATCTTAATCCATCTGGACACGCAAACCAGAATGACGAACAGTTGATGCTTAACTTTATGAAGCCAAAGTTCTTTATCCCGATTCAGGGTGAATATCGGTTACTAGATCGTCATGCAGAATTAGCTGAAGAAGTCGGTATTCCTGCTGAAAACATCTTCATTGTAAATAAAGGGGATGTCCTAACTTATAAGAATGGCAAATTCCATGTTGGTGAACACATTGATGTTGCCAATACCATGATTGACGGGACAGGAATTGGTGATATTGGTAATATTGTTTTACGTGACCGTCGAGTATTGTCTGAGGATGGAATCTTTGTTGTTGTTGCGACAATTGACCGGAAGAATAAGAAAATTGTTGCTCGTCCGCAAATCACATCTCGTGGTTTTGTCTTTGTAAAAACTAATCGGCAATTAATGAAGCAAAGTGCAGACTTAGTTGAGAAGGTTGTTCAAGAGAACTTAGACCAAAAAGAATTTGATTGGGGACACTTAAAACAAGATGTTCGGGAAAAATTAAACCGGTTCTTGTTTGACCAAACTAAACGACACCCGGTAATCCTTCCGGTAATTATGGAAGTTAACCAAAATTCACGGAAAAAGGTTAGTTCTCAGAAAAATGAAGAGAACGAGCCTAACAAACAGGATAATAAGAAAAAGGCAAAGCGATATTCAGGTCGTGGCCGTGGTCGGAAACACCATGCTAAGAAGAATAACGCATAAATAATACTGGAGGAAATCAGGGAGTTGGGTATTTAGAACTAAACTTCCTGGTTTCTTAATTTTAAAAAAGTTGAAGGTGAAGTAAAAAATGAATCCTGAACAAACAGAACAATTTGAAAGGGCCAAGAAACTTTTTACGGAAAATAAATGGCGTGATGCAGCGACAATTCTGTTTGATTTACAAAATGAGGTGGATGACGAACAACTCACCAAGTGGACAACGAAGGCACTATATAATTCAAAGCAGTATAAACTTGCTTATCAAGTTGCTACTCAGAATCCTCAAGTATTTTCAAATGATGTAAAGTTCCTTGTTCAGGTTGGGTTAAAGGCTCAGCATTTTATTTCTACACGAGCAATGATTTTACGTCAGCCGGAAGAAATAATTACTAACCTGCTTCCTCTTGTTCAACAGGCAGAATCAAACTATCGTCAGGAGTTTAAGACGACAATTCAAAACCAGCTCCGGACTTTCTACCACCTTGGTGATTACCCGCTACAAGAACAGCGTAAGCGCCTATTAGCTGCTGATCAGCTCCCGTTAGCTGATTTTATGGTTGGCGCAAAGTTTCTACTTCGCGATCCATTTACCCAACAATTTGTTAAAGCTGATATTTTAAATATATTGCAACAACTTAAGTGCCAAGAGAAAATTATAATGCTGTGTATCGATCAGGAAGAGCATTTAATTATTCCAAATAATTTACCGACCGCTTATCAAAATCCGGCAGTAGTTAAGTGTCAACAAATATTAAGCAAGCGACTGGGACAAACTGATCCGCAAATCCTGAGAGCGTTACAAATTCAGCTAGATCTTCAAGTAATTTTGCTGAACCCGTTAATTGATGAGGCAATCGCAGATCCAGAACAGTGGGTTGATGTAATGTATAAACGAGCGACTACAGGTGAATATAGTGGTGAAAACGAACAGATTATCTATTGGCAGAAAAGGCTAAATCAATTCATTGATAAATTACAATAAAAACATGAATTAAATTATTTACAAATTGGCAGATAGTTGATATTATGTTATAGAATTCTTCTTGAGAGCCATTTGATTAATCTTTTCATTGGCGAAAAGAAGTAGTACAATATCCATAAGGGTGTGTCAGTTGTTTTTCTGAAATGACTGGCATTATACTTGTAAATTCACAGGAGGTTTTCATTAATGGCTGAAAAAGAACATTATGAACGTACAAAGCCCCATGTAAACATTGGTACTATTGGCCACGTTGACCATGGGAAGACTACTTTAACTGCTGCTATCACTAAGGTATTATCAGAAAAGGGCTTGGCTAAGGCTGAAGACTACGCTGATATCGATGCAGCTCCAGAAGAAAAGGAACGTGGTATCACTATTAACACTGCCCACGTTGAATACGAAACTGAAAAGCGTCACTATGCTCACATCGACGCTCCAGGTCACGCGGACTACGTTAAGAACATGATCACTGGTGCCGCACAAATGGATGGTGCTATCCTTGTTGTTGCCGCAACTGATGGTCCTATGCCACAAACTCGTGAACACATTCTTCTTGCCCGTCAGGTTGGTGTTCAATACATCGTTGTATTCTTGAACAAGACTGACTTGGTTGACGATGATGAATTGGTTGACTTGGTTGAAATGGAAGTTCGTGACTTACTTAGCGAATACGATTTCCCTGGTGACGATGTTCCAGTTATTCGTGGTTCTGCTCTTAAGGCACTTGAAGGTGACCCAGAACAAGAAAAGGTTATCCTTCACTTGATGGATGTTATCGATGACTACATCCCAACTCCAAAGCGTCCTACTGACAAGCCATTCATGATGCCTGTCGAAGACGTCTTCACTATTACTGGTCGTGGTACTGTTGCTTCTGGTCGTATCGACCGTGGTACTGTTAAGATCGGTGACGAAGTTGAAATCGTTGGTTTGACTGATGATGTTCTTAAGTCAACTGTTACTGGTTTGGAAATGTTCCACAAGACTCTTGATCTTGGTGAAGCTGGGGACAACGTTGGTGTATTGCTTCGTGGTATTTCACACGATCAAATCGAACGTGGTCAAGTTCTTGCTGAACCAGGTTCCATCCAAACTCACAAGAAGTTCAAGGGTGAAGTTTATGTTATGACTAAGGAAGAAGGGGGTCGTCACACTCCATTCTTCTCAAACTACCGTCCACAATTCTACTTCCACACAACTGATGTTACTGGTACTATTGAATTGCCAGATGGTGTAGAAATGGTTATGCCTGGTGATAACGTAACATTCACTGTTGAATTACAAAAGCCAGTTGCCCTTGAAAAGGGTCTTAAGTTCACTATTCGTGAAGGTGGACACACTGTTGGTGCCGGTGTTGTATCCGACATCTTAGACTAATTTAATTATTAGTTTTAGTGAGAAAAGGTTCGGTTTCCGGGCCTTTTTTGTTTTTAAATTTTTATCTGATCGAATTTCTTGATTAGTTGCAATTACTACTTACGTACGGTAAACTAGTAGAGTATGTAAAGACCAGCCTGATTAGTGTTTGGTCAATCTGATGTATATTGGAGGAAATAAAATGTCAGCAAAATGGGAACGCGATAGCGACGCCAGCAAAGGTACTTTGACATTTGAAATCGATGTCGACACTATTAAGAAGGGACTTGACGAAGCCTTCGTAGAAACCAAGAAGAAGATTACTGTTCCAGGTTTCCGTAAGGGTCGGGTACCACGTCAAATTTTTGACCAAATGTACGGTGAAGAATCACTTTACCAAGATGCCTTAAACAAGGTATTACCACAAGCTTACAGTGATGCTGTTAAGGAAGCTGGTATTGAACCTGTTGCTCAACCACAAATTAATATTAAGAGCATGGACAAGGATCAACCTTGGGTATTAACTGCTACTGTTGACGTTAAGCCAGAAGTAAAGCTTGGCGACTACAAGGGAATGGAAGTTCCAAAGCAAGACACTACAGTTAGTGATGCTGACGTTGATGCTGAACTTGAAAAGAAGCGTCAACAACAAGCAGAACTTGTATTGAAGGAAGACAAGCCAGCCGAAAAGGGCGACACTGTTGTTATCGACTATGAAGGTAGCATTGATGGCAAGAAGTTTGATGGTGGCTCCGCTGACAACTACTCCCTTGAATTAGGTTCAGGATCATTTATCCCTGGCTTTGAAGATCAATTGATTGGTCACAACACCGACGATGATGTTGATGTTAAGGTTACATTCCCTGAAGATTACCATGCTAAAGACTTAGCTGGTAAGGAAGCTATCTTCAAGGTAAAGGTTCACGAAATCAAGGAAAAGCAACTTCCAGGACTTGATGATGACTTTGCTAAGGATGTTGACGAAGACGTTGATACTCTTGCCGAATTAAAGGACAAGACTAAGAAGGAATTACAAGAAAACAAGGACAACCAAGCTAAGGCTGCTATTGAAGATGCAGCAATTAACGCTGCGGTTGAAAACGCCGAAATTCAAGATATTCCACAATCAATGTTGGATGAAGATACTAACCGTCAAATGCAACAATACTTAGCTGGAATGCAACAACAAGGTATTAGCCCACAAATGTACTTCCAAATCACTGGTACTAAGGAAGATGATTTGAAGAAGCAATTTGCTGCTGATGCTGAACAACGGGTTAAGACTAACTTAGTTCTTGAAGCAATCGTTGATGATGCAGACTTAGCTGCAACTGAAGATGAAATCAAGGCTGAAATTAGTGACCTTGCTAAGCAATATGGTATGAAGGAAGACCAAGTTAAGAATGCTTTGTCTGAAGACATGCTTACACATGACATTAAGATTCGGAAGGCTGTTGACTTAGTTGCTGACTCAGCTAAGCAAGTTGAAAAAGCCGATGATAAGAAGGAAGATAAGTAATCGATCCTACTATCAGTTAAATAATATTTAAGCGCGAAAAGCATGGGAAAGTTATTTGTCCCATGCTTTCGTAGTTGTAAATAGGCTTCAAGAGTTCGTTTTTTCTAGGCAATCTCTTGAAGCCATTTGTATTACTGTGATATTCGTGTTAATTTAATTTTGATTATTTTTGTAAACTAATCATTCGAATTAATCAGTTAAGTTTGTTATTATTAAAACAGTATATTTAATAGGAGGCTACAATCCATGTTTGAAGATACTAGTGGTATGGATTCAGTCCACTGTTCATTTTGTGGTAAGTCGCAAGATGAGGTAAAAAAGATTGTTGCGGGCCCGGGGGTTTACATCTGTAATGAATGTGTTGCCCTGTGCCAAGAAATTATTGACCAGGAGCTTGAAGAGGACCGTAAGAACAGTACATTTAAGGTTCCAACACCTGAAGAAATCATGAGCAAGCTTGATGATTACGTAATTGGGCAATCTGATGCTAAAAAGACCCTTTCTGTTGCGGTTTATAACCACTATAAGCGGGTTAATGCAATGACAACTGGTGATAATAATGATACCGAATTGCAAAAGAGCAACATTGCAGTAATTGGGCCAACTGGTTCGGGGAAAACTTACTTAGCTCAATCATTAGCACGGATCCTAAACGTTCCGTTTGCAATTGCTGACGCAACTACATTAACCGAAGCAGGATATGTTGGTGAAGACGTTGAAAATATTATTTTAAAGCTTCTCCAAGCTGCAAACTTTGATGTTGAAGCGGCTGAAAAGGGAATTATCTATATTGATGAAATTGATAAGATTGCGAAGAAGAGTGAGAATGTTTCCATTACCCGTGATGTTTCTGGTGAAGGTGTTCAACAGGCCCTCTTGAAGATCCTTGAAGGAACCATTGCTAATGTTCCTCCTCAAGGTGGTCGAAAGCACCCTCAACAAGAATTTATTCAGGTTGACACTAAGAACATTCTCTTTATTGTCGGTGGTGCCTTTGATGGAATCGAGACAATTGTTAAGGAACGTCTTGGTGATAAGACAATCGGCTTTGGGACTAACTCCGACGAAGCTGCTAATGTTACCGAAAAGAATATTCTGCAACACGTTATTCCTGAAGATCTCCTGAAATTCGGGCTAATTCCAGAATTTATTGGTCGGCTCCCAGTAATGACGGCATTACAAAAGCTCGACGAAGATGATCTTGTTCGGATTTTAACTGAACCGAAGAATGCGCTTGTTAAGCAGTATCAAGAATTGATTCGTCTTGATGGTAGTCAATTGACCTTTACGGATGGAGCATTACGTGCAATGGCTCAATTAGCAATTAAGCGAAACACCGGAGCTCGGGGTCTTCGTTCGATTATCGAAGGAGTTATGCGTGATGTGATGTTTGACTTGCCAAGTCGGAAGGACGTTGAGAAGGTAATTATTGATAAACGTTGTGTAACTCAACACACAGAGCCACGATACGTTATGAAGGGCGAAAAGGAAGCTTCATAATTTAAGAAAGGTGAGTGCAAGGCAGTGCAAGTCAATAATGTTGATTTAACGATCAGTGCAGTAGAACCTAAACAGTACCCTGCAACTAACTATCCGGAGATTGCGCTTGTTGGTCGGTCTAATGTTGGTAAATCATCATTAACCAATGTTCTTATTAATCGACGAAACTTTGCTCATACATCTAGTCAGCCGGGGAAAACACAAACGTTAAACTTCTATAATGTTGAAGACGAACTTTACTTTGTTGACGTCCCTGGTTATGGTTACGCAAAAGTTTCCAAAAAGGAACGTGAACGCTTTGGTAAGATAATTGAGGAATATCTAACTACACGTCAACAATTGCGTGGAGTTATTCAATTAGTTGATGGTCGGCATAAACCAACAGCTGATGACGTTTCAATGTATCAGTGGCTTGCTTATTATGATATTCCGACTTTAATTGTTGGTACAAAGATTGATAAGGTTAAGCCAAATGCTCGAAATCGGGTAAAAAATGATATTATCAAAACGCTGGAATTAACATCTAAGACATCATTGGTACTATTCTCTGCTGTAAAAAAGCAGGGGCAGGATCAAGTGTGGAATTGGATTGAACAGCGAATTGGGGAGGAATAATTAATGGATTTCGATCAATACCAAAATGCAGCAAAGCGAACGCTCTATGGCAATGAACAAGTATTAACTAATTGTGCGTTAGGATTAGCCGGCGAATCTGGTCAGGTAGTTGACCTAGTAAAGAACTATACCTTCCGTGGTCGTAAATTAGATCGCCAACAACTTATTCATGAAATGGGTGATGTCCTTTGGTACCTTTCACAAATTGCCGAATGGGCTGATATTCCATTTGATGAAGTTGCTAAGACTAATATTAATGAATTAAATAAACGCTATCCGCAAGGGTTTAAAAAACAAGATTAACTAATAGTAAAGCGGCAAGAATGGTCTCAACTAGCACCGTTCTTGCCGCTTTACTATTACTTGTTATTATCTTTCTTCTTGGCTGTTTCTTTATCCTTTTCGGTATCTTTGGGTTGCTTCTTCGTCTTCTTGGGATCAACCGCAAATTGATCAAACAGTTTATCTAATTGCATACTGCGTCGGGTAACAAGTCCCATTTTCAACACTCTCCTCTAGTTTTTTCATACTCTAGCATAAAAAGGGCTGAAAGTACAATTATCTGGACAGATCCTTTGCGTTGTTCCTTTGATTTAACGTATAATTAATACTTAGCAATTTAAGTGGAGGAATCTTTATGGCAAGTGAACACCTTGAACATAAACTGGCATTATTACCGGATAAACCTGGTTGTTATTTAATGAAAAACATCAACGATCAGATTATCTATGTCGGCAAAGCCAAAAACTTAAAGAACCGGGTTCGCTCTTACTTTAAGAGCTCTCATACGGGAAAAGTAGCGAAAATGGTTTCTGAAGTTGCTGATTTTGAAACGATCGTGACCTCTACCAATAAGGAATCATTTTTACTGGAAATTACATTAATTCAAAAGCACCAACCCTACTTCAATATTAGGTTAAAGCGGGGAACCGGATATCCATACATTAAAATTACAAATGAACGGGATCCGCGGACAATGATTACTGGTCAAGTAAAGAAGGATGGCGCCTACTATTTTGGCCCTTATCCGAACGTTTATGCTGCTGAAGAAACCCTTCATTTCATTCAGAAAGTGTATCCCCTGCGTCGCTGTAACGGCTATCAAAATCGGCCGTGTTTGTATTACCACATGGGACAATGCCTTGGTGCCTGCTTTAAAACTGTTCCCCGTGAAGAATACGATGAGCAGATTAAGCGGATTAAGTCTTTCTTAAACGGGAATACAGCGACTGTGAAGCGTCGGTTAACCAAGCAAATGGATGAAGCAGCAGCAAATTTAGAGTTTGAACGTGCAGCTGAGATTCGCGACCAGTTACACTATATTAAAGTAACGGTTGAAAAGCAGAAGATTATTTCTAATGATAAAACACCGCGAGATCTCTTTAATTTTTATATGGATAAGGGATGGTTGTCTATCCAAGTGTTCTTTATTCGTCAGGCGCGCTTGATGAAGCGGGAAAAACGGTTATTTCCGGTTGTTGATACTGACGTCGAAGAAATGACCAGTTTTATTCTGCAGTTTTACAATCGCCGAAATAATGTCCTACCAAAAGAAATTCTTCTGCCACATGGCCTTCCAAATAAAGAAATTAGTGAAATCTTAGGAGTACCGGTAAGGACGCCTGTGCGGGGAGAAAAACGTGATTTAATGGCGATGGCACGTGAAAATGCGCAACTATCGCTTGACGAAAAATTCCGTCTCCTCGAACTAGATACCAAGAAGACCACTGGTGCGATGAAAGAAATCACGGATGCATTAGGCTTGCCAGAGGGACATAAGATTGAAGCCTTTGATCACTCACATATCCAAGGGGCTGACCCAGTTAGTGCAATGGTTGTTTTTGTTGACGGAGAACCAGCGAAGAAACTTTATCGGAAATACAAGCTGAAGAGTGTGATTAATCATGCTGATGAAGCTGCTAGTACGCGAGAGGTAATTCGACGCCGTTATTCACGGCTATTGAAGGAAAATAAGCCAATGCCTGACATGATCTTCATGGATGGTGGTGAAATTCAGATGAATGCGGTTAAGGATGTCCTTGAAAATGAACTCGGCCTGGATATTCCGGTAGTTGGAATGGTCAAAAATGATAAGCACAAGACAGCTGATCTTCTTTTTGGCGATCATGATGAGCATATTAATCTGAACCCACGGAGTCAGGGATTTTACCTTGTTCAACGGATTCAGGATGAGGTTCACCGTTTTGCAATTACATTTCATCGCCGTGTTCATGCACGGCATTCAATGGCTTCCCGTCTCGATGCAATCAAGGGAGTCGGACCACGAACCCGGACAAAGTTGCTGCAAAAATATGGTTCAATTACTAAAATTGCCGCAGCTCCAGTCGAGGATATTCATTCGCTAGGAATTAACATGAAGACTGCCCAGCTAATTAAAGTTTCCCTTCAAGGAAACGCCGAAATAGCTAAGGGTAGTAGTCATGATTGATTTTGACGCTGGTAATTTTTTCCAATATACTTGTAATTAGAACAGAAGAACGGAGAAATCAACTTATGAATACTTTTGTTGATCAAATTAAAATTGAAGCTCATGCCGGAAAAGGCGGGAACGGAATGGTTTCCTTCCGGCGTGAAAAATATGTCCCTAATGGTGGACCATCCGGTGGTGATGGTGGCCATGGCGGTAATATCGTGCTAAAAGTTGACGAGGGACTAAGAACATTAATGGACTTTCGTTATCACCGGATTTTTAAGGCTAAAAATGGTGGTAACGGAATGAGTAAACAGATGACCGGTCCGAGTGCAGAAGACACTGTTATTAGCGTGCCTCAAGGGACAACGGTTCGGGACTTGGATACTGGTAAAATCATTGGTGACCTTGTTGAGAATGGTCAAACCTTGGTAGTTGCCAAGGGTGGCCGTGGGGGTCGTGGTAATATTCACTTTGCCAGTGCGAAAAACCCAGCTCCTGAGATTGCCGAAAATGGTGAACCAGGAGAAGATCGCTACCTCGAACTTGAATTAAAGATGCTTGCTGATGTTGGTTTGGTTGGCTTCCCTTCGGTTGGAAAGTCAACATTGCTATCGGTTGTTACAGGCGCTAAGCCGAAAATTGCAGCTTATGAATTTACGACATTAGTTCCTAATTTAGGGATGGTGCTATTACCTGATGGTCGGGATTTTGCAATGGCTGACATGCCAGGATTGATTGAAGGGGCTTCTAAGGGTGTTGGCCTTGGGTTGAAGTTCCTTCGTCATATTGAACGGACACGGGTGTTGCTTCACTTAGTTGATATGAGCAGTGATGATCCAAAGCAAGCAATCGAACGATTTAAGAAGATTAATCACGAATTAGCTAACTATGATCCAGAACTCTTGAAGCGACCACAAATTGTCGTGGCAACGAAGATGGACTTACCAAACGCGGAAAAGAATCTAGTTGCCTTTAAGCAAGACTTAGCAGCTGACAAGACACTGGCAAAGCAACCTGAGATTTTTCCAATTTCAGCGGTTACTCATCAGGGGGTTCAACAACTGATGCAATTGACTGCTGACCTCCTCGATAAGACGCCAGCATTTGATAGTGAAAGTCATGATGAGCAGCTTGAAGCAGTTTACAAAGCCGAAGCACCAGAAAAAGATCAGGCCGCCTTTACGATTAGTCGTGACGAAGATGGCACTTGGGTTCTTGGAGGTGAAAAACTTCTTCGCCTATTCAAGATGACCGATCTGACCCATGAAGAAAGTCAATTACGGTTTGCTCGTCAGCTTCGTCATATGGGAGTTGATGAAGCATTACGGGCTAAGGGAATTCAAGACGGTGATACTGTCAGAATTGATAAGTTTGTCTTTGAATTTGTACAATAATAAATAAAATCAGAAGGAATTGAGGAAAGAGCATGCAGCTTGAATTTTTAGGAACTGGAGCCGGTTCACCAAGTAAGCAGCGAAATGTTACTAGTGTTGCCTTGAAACTATTGGAAGAGTTAAATGAAATTTGGTTATTTGATGCGGGAGAAGCAACCCAGCACCAAATTCTCCACACGACGATTCGCCCAAGAAAGGTAACAAAGATCTTTATTACCCACCTTCACGGCGACCATATATTTGGCTTACCAGGATTCTTAAGTTCACGGTCATTTCAGGGTGGTAATGAGCCGTTAACAATTTACGGACCAGTAGGAATTAAAAAGTTCGTGATGACAGCTCTTCAGGTGAGTGAATCACGGTTAAGCTATCCGTTGAAATTCGTTGAAATTGATCACAATCAAGAATTGTTTAATGAACGCGGGTTTAAAGTAACAACGATGTCGCTTGACCATAAGATTGCTTGTTATGGCTATCGGATTGAAGAAGCTGATCATCCTGGTGAACTGCAAGTAGATAGGTTACGTCAAGATAATATTCCTTCTGGACCAGTCTATGGTCAATTAAAAGCCGGGAAGACAGTTAAACTTGACGATGGTAGAGTAGTCGATGGGAAAAACTATATCGGAAAGCCGCAACCAGGGCGAATTATCGCAATTCTTGGCGACACGCGGCAAACACCCAATGCGGTGGTTCTCGCTCATCAAGCGGATGTTCTTGTGCACGAAAGTACGTTTGCAAAGAATGAAGCAAAGATGGCGCACAATTACTATCACTCAACGAGCCTTCAAGCGGCAGAGGTTGCTAAACAGGCAGGAGCAAAGAAGTTATTATTGACCCATATTTCAGCACGGTATACGGGGAAAGCAGCGTATCAGTTAGCATACCAGGTTCGTGATGTTGTACCAGACACTAAGGTAGTAAATGATTTTGATGTGATCGATGTCCCATTTAAAAAATAAGTAGACTAGCAAGGAGGTCCTTAAAATGAAGAAAAGGTTTAAGCAGCTACGATTCTTAAAAAATAAAGTAGTTTTGATAACTGGCGGCGATAGTGGAATCGGCAAAGCATTGGCTCTTGAAGCAGCACGTCGGGGAGCAATTGTAATTGTGGTAGCACGAGATCAGAAGCGCTTGGAAAAAGTTGCTAATCAGTGCTTGATTTTATCTGGTCGTCCTGCCTTTTCTTACCAGTTAGATGTTACTGATCCTGACCAGATCGATGCTGTTTTATCCCAAATTCAGCATGAGGTTGGCGGGATTGATGCCCTTGTTAATTCGGCCGGTCTGGGTGATTTTTCACCGGCAACTAGTGAATCATTTGCAACACTTAAACGAATGACTGATGTTAACCTCCTTGCTCTAATGTATATTAGTCGTTGTGTCGCTCGCCAAATGATGGATCAGGGTTATGGGGCAATTATCAATCTTGGTTCAATGGCCGGAAAGATTCCAACACCGAATAGTGCGGCTTACTCCGCCACTAAAGCAGGGGTTAATCAATTTGATAACGTCTTGCGGATGGAAGTTGCTGACTATGGTGTCCAGGTTTTAACAGTTAATCCTGGTCCAATTGATACCCCATTTTTTGAAAAGGCGGATACTCAAGGGAAATATCGGGCGCACCTACCAAAATGGATGTTTATTTCTCCAGATAAGCTTGCTGAACAAATATGGGATAACGTTGGCTACAAGACACGGGAAATCAATCTTCCAGGGTATGTAACCTGTCTAAGCTGGGTATATGGAATTATTCCTGGTCTCGGTGATTGGGCAATCAAGAAGTTCTTTGATTTTCAACAAAACAAGAAAGAACTATAATTAACTCTCCAGGCAATGGGGTGGGACGATAAAATTGTCAGTCTCACTCCTCTCTTGATTTTAAAAACGAATGGTGATTTGAATGGTAGAAGCACAGTATGATTGGCAACGGATAGCAGTACCAGATAAGCAAATAGTGGAGCAGCTGAGTCAAAAATTAGGGATTAATCCTGTGATTGCACGCTTATTAGCAGAGCGGGGAATTACTACTCCGGAAGAAGCTCATCGTTTTATTCAACCGTCGATGCAAGTAGTTCATGATCCACATCAGCTTCATGACATGGATAAGGCTGTTGAACGGATTCAAGAAGCGGTAGCGGCAGGGGAACAAATAACCGTTTACGGTGATTATGATGCTGATGGGATTACCAGTACCGCCTTAATGTATGAAGTCTTGCAGGATGTTGGCGCTAATGTTAATTATTATGTTCCTAACCGTTTTCGTGACGGCTATGGGCCAAACGCAGAAGCATATCAGAAAATAATCGATCAGGGAACAAAATTGATCATCACCGTTGATAACGGGGTAAGCGGTAAGGCAGTCATCGATCCGGTTATCAAGCAGGGGATCGACGTGATTGTAACGGACCACCACGAGATGCCTGAAGACTTACCTAATGCATACGCAATTGTGCATCCGCGTTATCCGGGGAGTAATTACCCGTTTGCTGATCTATCTGGGGTTGGCGTAGCGTTTAAAGTAGCATGGGCGTTGCTGGATGAATTTCCAGAAGAGCTGCTTGATCTGGTTGCAATTGGTGAAATTGCTGATGTCGTTAGTGTTAGCGATGAGAACCGACCGTTAATTATGATGGGGATTCAAGAACTCCGCCAGGGGATGCGTCCGGGACTACATGCGTTAGTTAAAGAAGCAGGAATTAGTGAACAGTCCCTGACTGATCAGGATATCGGTTTTGTAATTGCCCCACGATTAAACGCGCTGGGCCGGATTGCTGATGCTAATGAGGGAGTTGAACTGTTAACGACTCTTGATGAGGATCGCGCAACTAAATTGGCAAAGGCTGTTGATCAAGCTAATAGTAAGCGGCAGGAACTGGTGAATGAGATCATGGGAGAAGCTCAGCAACAGGTTGAGCGGCTACCTCAGGATCAACCGGTATTGTTGGTGGTTGGTCATGACTGGCATCAGGGAGTTTTAGGAATTGTTGCTAGTCGCTTAATGGACCAAACAGGGAAACCAACCATTGTAGCCAGTACAAATGACGACCAGAAAATTGCTAAGGGTTCTGGCCGAAGCGTAGATGGCTTTAACTTGTTTGCCGCCTTGGATGGTCATCGAGATCTAATGACTTCATTCGGTGGTCATCCGGCTGCTTGTGGTTTAAGTTTTGCGACTGAAAATGTCAAAAAATTACGAAGTGTCTTAATCAGTGAGGCGGAAAATCAGCATTTTGATGGTCAGCAAAAGCAGCCATTGGAAATTGCAGCTTCGATTAGTCCTACTGAAGTAAATATGCAATTATATGATCAATTAGTAAGCCTTTCGCCGTTCGGTCCGGGAAATGAACAGCCAGTTTTTGAATTACAACCGGAGCAAATTAATAGTATTGTCACTATGGGCAAGGATAACTCACACCTGAAATTTATGGTGGGCGATCCACAGTCTCAGGTTACGGTAATTGCGTTTGGTAAGGGGAAACTTGCTACAGTTTTAAAAGCAGCGATGGCCAGCCAAATTAAGCTGGCAGTTAAGCTCTCAATTAATGAGTGGCGAGGAAAACGAACGGTTCAGTTGATGTTGGAGGATATTAGTATCGATAATCCAGTAATTATTGATCAACGAACCAATAAATTAAATCCGCAACTCTTTAATGAAGCGGGATATTATATTGCATTTGACAAAAAGCTTCGTGATAATATTCAGCCACATTTACCAGAGGGGAGTGCATTATCACCTGATGAAGCAGCCAAGACTGACTTTTCTGCTCAACGAGTAACGATTGTTGATTGCCCAGCGAACCTCGAAGAATTTGAAAAATTATTTAGTGATGATCAGCAGGCGCCCTCGATGATTCGGCTACTGCTTTTTCAGCCTCACAGCGTGTATTTAAGCGGGATGCCCGTTCGAGATGAATTTGCTCGTTTATATCGGTTAGTGATCGGGACGACACAAATTGATCTAAATCGACAATTAAACCAGTTAAGTTCCCGGTTAAAAATTAATGCCGAACGATTAATTTTTATGATAAGAGTGTTTTCTGCAGCTGGATTTGTTACAATAAAAGATGGTATTTTAAAACCTGTCAGTGATGTAAACAAAACTGACATAAAAGAAACAAGCCCATACCAGCAGCGCGTTGCTCAATATCAGGCGGAACAAGTGCTGTTATTTAGTGATAGCAAAGCTCTGGCAAAGTGGGTATTGAACTGTCTAAACATACATTAAAGGAGACAATTTTTTCTTATGACTTTAGACCTCTACAAGTACGTTGCGAGTGTCCCAGATTTTCCTGAAAAGGGTGTAATTTTTCGGGATATTTTACCATTAATGGCTAATGGTGCAGCATTTAAGCAAGCAACTGACGAGCTTTGTGAATACGCTAAGGACAAAAAGGTTGATATGGTTGTGGGACCAGAAGCACGGGGCTTTATCGTTGGTTGTCCAATTGCTCGTGAACTACAAGTTGGGTTTGCACCAGCACGAAAAAAGGGCAAGCTTCCCCGGAAAGCTGTTAGTGCCACCTATGATCTGGAATACGGCGAAGCAACTCTACAAATGGAAGCTGATTCTATTAAGCCAGGTCAACGGGTATTAGTTGTTGATGATCTCTTGGCTACTGGTGGTACCATTTCCGCAACTATTAAAATGGTTGAAGAACTTGGTGGAATTGTCGTTGGTTGTGCCTTCTTAATCGAATTGAAAGATTTACATGGTCGGGAAAAGATTAAAGACTATGATATGAAAGCATTAATGGAGTTTTAGTATCAAAAATAGGGGTATTTATTAATGATTTTCTTGATTGTTTTTGGTGGCTTAATGTTAATCTTAGGTGGTTTTTACCTTGCTAATTCATGGCAACAATACCGTGAATGGAAGGGTGGAACGATCATCGTTGTTCTTAGCTTAGCTGCTGTAATATATGGTGTAATGAACCTTCCAGCATTTAACCGAAGTAAGCAACATTCTTCATCTGAAGCTCAATCTTCTCAGGTTACAAGTAATAGTGGGAGCATGTCATCATTTTCTAATAAGGCTAATATCGGTTCAGGAACTGGTTCAGCTTCTCAAGAAAATAAGGAAATGGCAATCTTGCGGCAGCTCCAAAAGGGATATTCCAAGTTTGGTGACGTTTCTTTTGATAGTAAGACCAAGACCTACAAGATAACGCCAACGGATGATGATACTGTTAACGCACTTAAGCAGTTAGCGCAGGATCCTAGTCAAGCTGAACAAATGGGCTGGAGTAAGTTAACAAGTTCTTTCAAGAAAAACTCTAAGGATATTGATAAGGCAATCGGGGATGATTACTCACTTAGTATCATGAATCCTGCTGATGATAGTCAAGCCATGTACACAGCAAAGAATGGCAAGACAACTTATGATATTGCAAATCAATAATTACCTTTACTGTGGAACACAATTTTGATACAATTTGGTTGTTCGGAATTATTTCGAATGACTAATCATGGAGAGTTGGCAGAGTGGTAATGCACCGGACTCGAAATCCGGCGAACCCGTGTAGAGCGGGCGCGCAGGTTCAAATCCTGTACTCTCCTTAAGCATAAATAACCGTGAATCGTTGTTATAATAGCGATTCACGGTTATTTTCTTTATAAGAAGGAAAATTGATTACACTTTACAAACCCATTAATTAAGAGTACAGTGTTTAGTATTAAAAATTAATGAGAAAGGAGTGGGACGATGGATGACCAAGCAAAAATTGCCTTATTACAAAAAGTAATTCAGTTTAATACCGTTAATGGCAATGAACAATCTTTGGCTGAATATTTGAAAGAGGTGCTTGCCCAACATCATATTGATAGCAAATTGGTTAAGTTTGCGGATAATCGGACATGCTTAGTAGCTGAGATCGGTAATCAACCGGGGAAAGTACTGGCTTTCGCTGGTCACATGGATACGGTAGCAACTAGTGATCCGGCAAAATGGAAGTACCCGCCTTTCTCAGGAGAAATCGTCAACGGTAATATTTACGGTCGTGGCTCGGTGGACATGAAAGGTGGTCTAACAGCCATGGTCATTAGCTTAATTCAGATGAAGAAAGCGGGACTGCCAAAGCATGGTAAGGTTCGCTTACTCCTTTCGGTTGATGAAGAAGTTGGTGGTCAAGGATCAATGCTGTTAACGCAAAAGGGATATGCTAATGATTTAGATGCAATGATAATGGGAGAAGCCAGTTCAAACCAGCTTGAATACGCTCACTGTGGTTCGTTTGATTATGAAATTGAATCCTTTGGTAAGACGGCGCACAGTTCGCGTCCAGATTTAGGCATTAATGCGGTAGCCAACTTAGCACAGTTTATTGATGGTGAACGAACTGCTTTTGCTGATGCTCAATCGAGTCCCGTCCTTGGTAAGGTGATTCACTCGGTAACCGTCTTCCATGGTGGTGAGCAGTTAAATTCAATTCCGGATTACGCTTACTTGAAGGGGAATGTGCGGACTGTTCCTGAATGTGATAATGAAGAGACACAAGCACGATTGCAAAAAATTATTGTTCAATTGAATAAGCAGGGTGCTCAGCTACGCCTTAAAGTAGTTGCTAGCTTTGCACCAGTCGTAACTGATCCGCATGATCCGTTCATCAATCTTGTTAGTGATACGGTTGCGGCCATAAAAGGAAGTAAGCCAAAGGTGATTGTTTCACACGGGGCAACCGATGCTTCTCGGTATTCATTAGCTGAGAAGCCGTTTTCGTTCGTTGAGTATGGACCAGGGGATGATCGCCAATCTCACCAGATTAACGAACACCTTTTAGTTGATGATTTTTTGCAGGCACCGACGATTTATCAGCATATTGCTGAAAGATTTCTAATTTAATTTTAATAAATTTATTGACTTTATAAGAAATTAGACTATAGTAATAACCAATATTCAAAAACGATCAACAGAATTAGTACTAGGGAATTTTGTTTAGAGAGTTAGCGGTTGATGGGATGCTAACCAAATGACTCTAGGAAACACATCTGCTAGTTGAATTTCTGAAAAAAGTAGGAATGACCGGGGAGCCCGTTATCGCCAAGAGTTTATTGATTGAACTTAGTAAGGTTGTTTTTGTGAGAAAGCAGCAAGGACGAGGTGGGACCGCGGCAACGCCCTCGTTACCATTAATGTGGTAGCGAAGGTGTTTTTTATTTAATCAACGAACTTAGTGAGTCGGTTATCGTGAGGTGATCGAGAAGTGGGGTGGAACCGCGCATTCGCGTCCTCTAAAGCAATGATGCTTTGGGGGGCTTTTTTATTTAGGAGGGAAATAGTCATGAGAACACAACGATTTATTCGCGCACTAATTACATTAGCCATAATGATTGCTCTATTACCAATTGCTGGCTGCAAAAAGTCCGCTAATCCTAATTACCGTGCTAATCACGTTGATCAATGGTCACGAATTAAGAAATCAGGTCAGCTCAATATCGGGGTTGATGATAGCTTCGTGCCAATGGACTTTCGGCAGAAAAACGGGAAATTAGTTGGTTATGACGTTGATCTTTCGCGTGCAGTCTGCAAAGTGCTCGGGTTAAAGGCTAACTTTCAATCGATCGATTGGTCAATGAAAGAAACCGAATTAAAGAATGGAACGATTGATGTAATTTGGAATGGCTATACCGCAACTCCAGAACGGCAGAAAAAGGAAGCCTTTAGCCGGGTTTACGAACGTTCTGGACAGTCACTGGTCGTTAAAAAGAACTCGGGAATTAATAGCTTCAAGGATATGCAAGGAAAAAAGCTTGGCCTTCAGGAAGGCTCGACAGCTTTTACTGACTTTAATAAGTACCCACAGTTGCTGAAAAAGTATATTAGCGGGTCGCCAATCATCTACCAGGATAACAATTCTGCCTTTATGGATTTAAAAGCAGGGCGGACACAAGGGGTTCTTGCCGGAACGATTTACGCTGGTTATTATGCAAAAAATTTAGCTAAGACTAACCAATATAAGCTTATTGGTAGTAATGTCTTTCCACAAGATCGGGTTGCTGTGGGGATGAGGAAAGGTGATCGCACACTAGTAAGAAAAATTAATTATGCTCTTGGCGTTCTCCAAAAAGACGGGACCCTTCGCCGAATTAATGAAAAATGGTTAGGAATTGATTCTAATTATTTGGGACCGACGAATGAGTTTAAGAATTAGTAGTAATTGAATTTTTAATCGTGCTTATACAAATAGAAAGCGGCTTGACCACAGGAAAATTCTGTAATCAAGCCGCTATTGTAATATTTAAAATTCTATGTAGACGCATCCGTAAAACTTAATTAAATAAATTGAACCCCACCGTCAATTTGGACTGCTTTACCGGTCATGTAGTCGGACTTGGTTGAAGCAAGGTAAGATACAAAGTTAGCAACATCTGATGGGTGCTCAACACGACCAAGAGCGATTCCGTCAATGGCAGCCTTTAGGTATTGACCTTTTTCACCGCCGTTTTCTTCCACCATCTTTTCGTCGATGAAGTCCCACATATCAGTACCAACGATACCAGGGCAATAGGCATTAACGGTGATGTTAAACTTAGCTAATTCTTTAGCAGCAACTTGAGTTAAGCCACGGATAGCAAATTTAGTTGAAGAGTAGGCACCAAGTTGTTCATAACCGATATGTCCAGCAATACTTGAAGCGTTGATAATCTTACGAATTTTATCACCATCATCTTGCTTCTTAAATTGTTCGGCAGCTGCTTGAATACCAAAGAGAACACTGTCAACATTTGTTGCATAAATCTTATGGAAGTCTTCTGCAGATTCGTCAAGCAAGTTGCCAATTTGAGCAATCCCTGCATTGTTAATGTAAGTATCAAGACGACCAAAGTTATCAACGGCTGTCTTAACAAGCATTTCGTGAGTACTCTTCTTGGAAACATCACCAGGTGCAGAAACAACCTTAAATCCCTTATCAGCTAATTCCTTAGTAGTTTTATCGGTTTCGTCTTTATGGTAGCCATTAATAACCATTGCATAGCCATCTTTACCGAGTTGTTCGGCAATTCCTTTACCAATTCCACGACTACTACCAGTAATAACAGCGACTTTTTGTTCTTCAACCATACTAAGATCTCCTTTTATGATTAGCAAAGTTATCTGTCAACATGTTTATTATTGCACAAAATAGTTAAAATGGATAGAAAGCGCTTTAATTTTAATATCATATTTAGGTTAATTGGGAACTTTTCACGACTCCCTTTAAGATGATAATGCCGCGCGAGGGCGTCCGTCACCTAAATCGTCTCTACATGAATCAACTTTAAAACAAAAGCCCAAGCGTCACTTCTTTGTCAACGCTTGGGATCATTTTTAAATTAATTTTCATTCCGTAAGCTAGGAATCTCTTGATCATTATCCTTATTTGGACTCCACCAACCTTGCTTGTTAATATAATTGCTTGGTAAGCACATGAAGACCAATACAACGATTTCTAAAGCAGCCATTAGTCCTTCGCAAAATGCGTTATCAACATTTCCTAAAACAACTGAAAGGAGCCAAACGGCAAATAGAAACCAACCGGAGATACCAACATCTCGAATACGCCGAACAGCAATTGAAATTGCGGGGAAGATATTCGCAAAGCCGAATACTCCCATGATAACCACGATGATTAGTACCATCCCCAGTCCTTGGGTTGTTCCGTTTACCAGGGAGCCAATTGATGAAACTCCAGAAGCGGCTAGTAGAAGCCATAAAATAGCATAAATAATGACATTCATTAACACTGCCCACCAGTAATCCGCCCGGGTTGAGGTTGCTTGGTATTTAAATGCATTTTCCCAATAATATTTGTAAGCCTTTAACATAATTACATTCCTCCTAATCATTATATTTACTATAGCATATTAATGGAGGCCTTAATTATTAAAAACCTCCCTAATGCATATCAGTTTATATTATCCTGTATTCACACTAGAATATAAGTATGGGAAGGAAAGGTATTGGATTTTTATATAAAGGAGCTGTTTTTAATGAAAATTGCCAAAAAGCCACTTTCTAAAAAGCAAAAAATTGCGGCTGTTAGTTTGATCAGCAGCGCAATTGCCTTACCCGTATGTATTTTTGCCAAAAAGCATTCAAAATAAAGAGTAAAATATAACAGTAACTTAAAAACTGTCACCTGAGTTAATAACTTGGGTGGCAGTTTATTTTTGGTATTAATGGCTAAAAATTAAGGATTTATATTTATTGAGCAGTGTAACCCCCGTCAGTAACAAATTCAGAGCCAGTACTGAAGGAAGAACGATCAGAAGCGAGGAAGACACACATGTTGGCAATCTCATCTGCGTCACCGAGCCGGCCCATCGGGTGAAGTGCTTCCAAATCAGCCCGCATTTCTGGGTAGGCGTCAACCATTGGTGTATGAGCGTATCCAGGGTGAACAGAATTAATCCGAATTGGGTAATTCTTGTCACAGCAGTAAAGGGCAGCAGACTTAGTGATCAGGCGGACAGCACCCTTAGCGGCATTGTAGGAGAAGAGGTTTGGAATCCCAATTAATCCAGCGATTGAGCAAAGATTAATGATTGATCCGCCATTTTCCTTCATGTGCTTGATGGCATACTTTTGACCAAGCATAACCCCATCAAGGTCAACCGAAAGAATCTTGTGGAAGTCTTCCATCTTAACGTCTTCAGCATTATCGAACAGCAAGATTCCGGCGTTATTCAACAAAACATTCACTGGGCCAAAAGTTTCTTCAGCTTTCTTAAATACTTCTGGCCATGAAGCTTCATCAGAAACATCTTGCTTGATGAAAATGGCCTTATCACCAAATTGTTCAGCCTGTTTTTGACCTTCAGTATCATCAACATCGGTCATGACAACCTTAGCTCCTTCATCAATGAAGGCCTTGGTACTTGCAAGACCGAATCCCTTAGCTGCACCAGTTACAATTGCGATTTTACCTTCTAGTTCACCCATAAAGAAACACCCTTTCTATATAGAAACCAACATTAATTCATTTGTAATCGCTTACATGTTAATGTTATCACTAAGTAATAGATAAAACAAACTTAATTGATGATAAAAGATGATTAACCAGGTGGCTTCATGGCAGGAACTCCTTTGTTGACTAAGCTTTAATGTTAAATAACTCATTTAATTGCATTTTTATTTTGATATATTTAATATAATGTATTATTATTCATTAATAACAAATAATTTTAGTATTATATGAATATCAGATGTATGATATGATTTTATTGTAAGCGATTACTTTAACGGATATTTTTTCAGGAGGGGTCATCATGGAAAAACAGAAGCAGATTGAAATTTTATCGAAGCTGATCAGTATTAAGTCAGTAAACGATAACGAGGGTGAAGTCGCTGACTATATTGAATCACTTTTTGCCCCATACCAAGATCAGGGAGTTCAGATTGATCGGGTTCAATACGCTCCGGGACGAGATAATTTGGTAGTGGCAATTGGTTCTGGTGACCGGATTTTGGGCTTTTCTGGTCATGAGGATGTGGTTTCTGCTGGGGATGAAGCTGATTGGCAGACGGATCCATTTCAAGCAACGATAAAAGATGGTAATTTGTACGGCCGTGGCGCTTCTGATATGAAGAGTGGGTTAGCTGCTTTAATTATCAGTATGCTTGAGATGCTCGAAGATAATTCAGTTCCTGGGAAAATTAGGTTACTTTGTACGGTTGGTGAAGAAACGGGCGAGTATGGTGCGGCCCAGCTCACTAAGGAAGGTTATGCAGATGGCCTAGCCGGTCTAATTATTGCTGAACCGGGGAATGATATGACTGAGATTGGCTACACGTCGAAGGGAGTCATTGATTATATTGTTACCTCAGTAGGAAAGCAGGCCCATAGTTCTCAACCGGAAAAGGGGATTAACGCGATTGATCACCTGATTGATTTTGCAACCCAGGTAAAGCCGTTAATGGCCCAGTTTGATCAGGAAAACCCAATTTTGGGTAAGCTGACCCATGTTCAATCCGTTTTCCAGGGTGGTTCACAGATTAATTCCGTTCCTGATAAGGCAATTATTAAGGGAAATATTCGAACGATTCCTGAATATCCAAATAAGGTCGTCTTTGCTGCCTTAAATGATCTGGTAGAGAAGTTGAATCAGAAGGATGACTATGATTTAAGTATTCGTTATAGTTTTCCGGAAGAAGCAATGCCGGGAGACAAGAATGCTCCATTGATTAAGCTGATGGAAAAAGTTCATGGTGAAATATTTAAGGATCGTCCAGTAAAAGCTATTGGTCAATCTGGTGCAAGTGATGGTTCGGAATTTCTTCATGGAAAAGGTGATTTTGCAATCGCAGAAATTGGACCAGGGAACAATACGCAACACCAAACTGATGAATTCGTGAATATTGAAACTTTTTATAAGTCAGTCGAATTCTATAAACAAGTAGCTAAGGAATTCTTTGCAAAGTAGGTGAGCTTATGGAGGAAAAAGTACAAAAGAAGCATCGGTTTCATATGCCCTCGGCCTTTACAATTCTTTTCTTGCTGATTGCGTTAATCGCAGTCTTGACCTGGATTATACCGGCTGGGGAATACAAAGTTAACGGTGCGGGAAATATGATTTCTGGGACCTATCACACGGTTGCTAGTCACCCGCAAGGAATTTGGGACATCTTTATGGCGCCAATTATTGGAATGATTGGTGATAAGGCAACTACTGGAGCAATCGACATTGCATTATTTATTCTGGTAATTGGTGGCTTCCTGGGAGTTGTTAATAAGACTGGCGCGTTGGACGACGGTATCCGTTCAATAGTCGAAAATTCTAAGGGTCACGAGAAACGTTTAATTGTTGTGCTGACGATTATCTTTGCGATTGGTGGTTCCACATACGGAATGGGTGAAGAAACTCTCGCATTTTTCCCGTTAATTGTTCCAATCATGATGGGAGTCGGCTATGACTCGCTTGTTGCTGCCGGGATTATTTTGCTCGGTACTAGAGTTGGTGACTTAGCCTCAACGGTCAACCCGTTCTCTACCGGGGTTGCTTCTGGCATTATTAAGATTTCTCCTGGATCAGGACTCGGTTCCCGGATTATCTTATTGATCATTGTGACCGCCTTAACGATTGCTTTTGTATTACGCTATGCTGACAAGATCAAAAAGGATCCGACAAAATCATTAGTTTATTCGCAACGAAAAGCGGATATGAAGTTCTTTGAAGTTGACCAGCGGACGACAAAACCACAACCGTTAACCAAGGTTCAAAAGCATGTCCTCTGGGTCTTTGCTTTAACGTTTATCATTATGATTGTGGGGTTAGTTCCCTGGACAAGTATTAATAAGTCCTGGACATTCTTTGAAAGCTTTACTAAATGGCTCACCCAGATTCCGTTCCTTGGCGACTTCTTAGGTGCTGATATGACCGCATTGGGTAGTTGGTACTTTAACGAAATTACAATGCTATTCTTATTTATGTCAGTCGTCATTATGTTTGTTGGTCACATTAAGGAAACCGAATTTATCAATTCCTTTATGAGTGGAATGAGTGACTTACTGAATGTTGCCATTATTGTTGCGGTTGCTCGGGGAATTCAAGTTGTTATGAACAATGGTAAGATTACCGGAACAATCCTTCATTGGGGTGAAATTTCTTTAGCTGGAATGCCCAAAGCCGCTTTTATTATCCTGGCCTTTATATTCTTTATTATTCTCTCATTCCTGATCCCATCAAGTTCTGGATTAGCAGCAGCAACGATGGGGATTATGGGTTCGCTAGCTCAATTTGCCCACGTTGACGGGAGTGTGTTAGTTACTTCTTACCAGGCCGCTACGGGATTAATTACTGCGATTACACCGACTGCCGGAATGCTGGTTGGGGCCCTCGCTCTTTCACGGATCCCAATTACGATCTATTGGAAGTGGGTTTATAAATTTATTCTTCTCCTATTCTTAGTAACTTGTGTTTACCTCGCAATCCTAACAGCACTCTAAAAAGAAAAACAGGCAAGCGATCGTCAACTAATTCGATCTCTTGCCTGTTTTCGATTACTCAAATTCTTAAAATTCACCCGGCTTAGCGATGTAATCATCACGACCATTTGGGTTTCCAGACCACTTATACTTGTCATACCAAATTGAATGCTTCTCTTCATCAAGCATTGCAATTGCTTCCATCTCATCCGCATCTAATTCAAAATCATTAATATCACGATTTTCTCGCATCCGTTCCTCATGAACTGACTTTGGGATAACAATGAAACCCTGTTGAAGTTCCCAACGAAGAATTACTTGTGCTGGTGTCTTTCCATGCTCCTTCGCAATTTTACTAATTACAGGACTGCTTAGTAGTTGCCCATTACCTAGTGGTGACCAGGCCTCTAATTGAATGTGGTTGTCCTGACAGAAGGCAACGGTATCCGGCTGGTGAATGCGAGGGTTGAACTCAATTTGGTTGACCATTGGCATGATATTAGCGTGATCCATTAAATTTTGGAGGTGGTCAACGTCAAAGTTGCAAACCCCAATTGCTCGCGCTTGTCTATCGTTATAGATTGCTTCCAGTGCTCGCCAGCTTTCAATATATTTATTAAACACGGGCCAGTGAAGAAGAAGGAGATCAACATAATCGGTTCCAAGCTTCTTTAGTTGTTCATTAAATGCATTCCGAAGTTTATTAACGTCTCCTTGATCCCCGTTAAAAATTTTAGTAGTAAGAAAAAGTTGCTCTCGCCCAATCCCTGAGTCTTTAATTCCTTGTCCGACTTGTTCTTCATTTCCGTATTGTTTAGCAGTATCAATTAACCGATAGTGATTCTTAATTGCGTTAGTAACGATTTTAGCGGTTTGATTAAACGGAATTTTCCAAACACCGAAACCAATTCGTGGCATTTCAATTCCGTTACTTAGTTTAATTAATCTTTGTTGATCTTCATTCAACATTTTCACCTTCTTAGGTTAATTTTAGCAGTAATTATTCTGTGTGATGAAGGTGAATTATATTTAACTGGTTTATTTCCATTGATAGTTCTTTTGGGTCGGCTTTTTAAGGCCAATTACTTTCTCATTCCGTTTAACCTTAATTGTCACTTGATATTTATCGTTATTTGATTGAACCGATCTGGTAAGAGCAGTGGCTTGATTGCTAATGCTGGTCTTATCATTTTTGGTCATTTTTTGAAAGCCAGACTTAACTTGAATGATAATTGTTTTGCGATCACGGTAATAGATTTTCTGAATATATTTTGCATAATCATAATTCCCCGGATCGCTATCGGCATATTCCTGATGCTCTTCAAGGTTATCAGTAAGCTGCTGATTGATCCTTCTTAAAGGTTGTTGCTTAGCATTTGCATTGCTAATATTTAGGATTAGACTAAAAGATAAGAATAATAAAATAATGAACGCTTTTTTATGCATAATGAACTCCTTAGTGACTTGAACGTGGCAAAGTGTGAGGTGCTTTTGATGAAAGATGAATTAACAATTTCTAAAATAATGACTGAAGTGGTTGAGATACCTTTGGAACAGCCATTTATCACTCATCTTCATACGGTTAACGCAATTCATGCAATCCGGGTGAAGGTAAAATTGAAAAATGGGTTGGTTGGTATCGGTGCCGCGACTCCGAATGAGGTGGTTACGGGCGATAATATTGACACTCTTAAAATAATTATTGAAGAAGTAATTGCACCGCGATTGATTGACTCTTCCCTAGCTAATGTCGAACCCCTGATGAAACGACTACATACTGCTGTGGTAGCAAATGGCCCAGCAAAAGCCGCGGTTGATATCGCAATTTATGACTTGTTAACTCAAATTTATCACGTGTCACTTAACCATTTGCTTGGTGGGAGTAAACAATCAATGGCGACTGACTATACTATTAGTATCGGTAAGCCAGCTGAAATGGTGGAGCAGGCAAAGAAGACGGTTCAACGTGGGTTTACTGCATTAAAGATTAAACTTGGCGATCATTCCATTGATGAGGATGTGGAGAGTGTTAAGCAGATTGCTCAAGCTGTTGGCTCAGATGTAGCATTACGCCTTGATGTTAATCAAGGGTGGAGTTATAAGCAAGCCTTGCGAGCTTTCAACATACTAGCTGACGCAAATCTAAACCTTGATTTTATTGAGCAACCACTACCGGCAAATCAGTTACGTGAGTTAGCGCTGCTCCGTCAGCAATCAACCATTCCGCTAATGCTAGATGAGAGTGTATTTACACCAGCGGATGCCTTACGGGTAATCAAAGCTGGAGCAGCAGATTATGTTAACATTAAGTTAATGAAGTGTGGCGGAATCTACGAAGCAACTAAGATTAATCAGTTATGTGAAAGTGCAGGAATCCCGTGCATAGTTGGCAGTATGATTGAGGCTCCTGAAAGCATTGCCGCTGCAGCAGCTTTTGCTAATGCTCATACTAATGTTCACTTTATTGATCTTGATTCGGTTTATATGATAAAGAATGATCTCGATCTGGGTGACTTGAAACGGGTTGGAATTCATTTATGGCACGCGTAATTTTAAATTTCCTGGTATTATTTTATGATGCTGGGATTTTTCATTTTCCACATTACGACTAAATTCGTTATAATTAATATATTACTTTTTTTTCGAGGGTGGATATGAGTAAAGTATATGCAGTTAGGAAAGGACGGCACCCAGGAATTTACCTTACCTGGTCAGAATGTCAGCAAGAAATTAATGGTTATCCGGGTGCGGTGTATAAGAGCTTTTCCAGTAAGTCGTTAGCTAGAGAATGGCTTGCTGGCGATGATAAAAGTCAAACAAAAGATCATGATGGTAAGCTAAATGATCCAAATATCATTTACCTGTATACAGATGGTGGTTCACGCAATCACGGTAATAAGCCGGGGCAGCACGTTAAGCAAACAGATAAAGCGGCTTGGGCATTGTTGATCAGTAAAGACGGTCAGCAATTTACCAAGACTGGTGGTGAATTTGGCGCGACGAATAACCGGATGGAATTAATGGCACTCCGGAATGCTCTCCAGATTTTAGTAAAGAACCGGAAGCAAGAGGAACCAATTATTGCAGTTCTTGACTCACACTATGTCTTGGATCCGATCATGAAAAATTGGCTAAACGGTTGGCAACGCCGGGGATGGAAAACAAGCGCTGGTTCGCCGGTTGCTAATCGTGAGTTGTGGCAAGAGGTTATTCAATTACTACCACAGTTTAAACAGTTACATTTTCAATGGACCAAGGGACACGCAAATAACCAAGGAAATATTGTTGTTGATCACTTATTAAACCAAACAATGGATCAAATGGGGGAAGAATAATGAAAATTGGAATTGATAAGATGGCATTTGCAACTACTGATGAGTATATTGATTTACGCGAACTAGCTCGTAAACGGGGGGATGAACCTGATAAGTACACAATTGGAATTGGTCAGGATCGACAGGCAGTTGTTCCGCCAACCCAAGATATTGTTACTTTAGGAGCAACGGCTGCCAAGAAGCTTTTATCCAAAGATGATAAAAGACATCTTTCCACCGTGATCGTAGCTACTGAATCAGGGATTGATAATTCCAAGGCAAGTGCCATTTATATCAAACATCTTTTGGGACTGGATGATTTTACCCGTGCAGTTGAACTAAAGGAAGCCTGTTATTCAGCAACAGCAGGGATTCAGTTTGCTAAAGGGTTAGTCGCAATGAGTCCCCAGT
The DNA here is from genome assembly GCF_932750685.1 of Limosilactobacillus urinaemulieris. Taxonomy (NCBI): domain Bacteria; kingdom Bacillati; phylum Bacillota; class Bacilli; order Lactobacillales; family Lactobacillaceae; genus Limosilactobacillus; species Limosilactobacillus urinaemulieris. The sequence continues at coordinate 94,975 of NZ_CAKOBX010000009.1, forward strand.
CGACAGTCCTAGTAATTGCAGCTGATATTGCTCGTTATGGGTTAAAAACACCTGGTGAGGTTACCCAAGGGGCTGGGGCAGTTGCAATGTTGATTTCTGCTGCTCCTCATATCTTGGCTCTTGAGGATACTACGGTTTCATATACAAAGGATGTTATGGACTTTTGGCGGCCACTTTACGCAACTGAAGCACATGTGGATGGCAAATACTCGACTAATGTTTACGTTGACTTTTTCCTTCAGTGCTGGCAACGCTATCAGCAAATGACTGGACGACAACTGGATGATTTTGCTGCCTTAACTTTCCACTTGCCATTTACCAAGATGGGGAAGAAGGCACTGGAGGCACTCCTTAAGGACAATCAATCACCGGTTGCTGACAAAATGCGTGAGCAGCTGACCGCAAGTCAAAAGTACTGTCGTGAGGTAGGAAACCTCTATACGGGTTCACTTTACCTTGGAGTAATGTCATTGTTGCAAAATGGTCAGGTTAATCCTGGGGACCGGATTGGTCTTTTTAGTTACGGTTCTGGAGCAGAAGGTGAATTCTACAGTGGAATTCTTCAGCCTCACTTTGAAAAATACCTGAGTGACGTTAAGGATGATCTAGCAAATCGTCATCAGGTTTCAATTGCTGAATATGAGAAGCAGTTCAACTCACAGCTGGGGATGAACCCGGACGATGTTGAATTAGATTGGCAATCAGATCCAGCACCGTTTATATTAAAGGGTCAAAAAGAACACAAACGGATTTATCAGGAAAAGAAATAAAATGTTACAATATAATTAACACAAACGGGGAGCTTGTATAACAGGCTGAGAGGAAGATGTGATCTTCGACCCATGGGACCTGATTTGGATAATGCCAACGGAGGGAATTCAGTTAAGAATTTTAAAATCGATCAGGTAGGTGCCTAGTCGATTTTTCTTTATCAAGATCAAGTTTCGCTAATCAATAAAAGGATGGTGGAACTGATGCAACATAAGACATCACTAGTAGAAAATGGAATGATTTGGTGCGGCGCGGGAATATCAATTGCGGAGATCCTGACAGGAACTTACTTAGCACCATTAGGGATGACCAAGGGAATAGTGGCCATTATCTTAGGTCATTTGATTGGCTGTGGGTTGCTGTTCCTTGCTGGAATAATCGGTGGCCAGTTGCGGATTAGTGCGATGGAATCGGTAAAAATCAGTTTTGGCCAATTTGGTGGAATCTTTTTTGCTAGTCTAAATGTTTTACAATTGATCGGCTGGACGGGAATCATGATTTATGATGGTTCGCTAGCGGCTAATGGTCTTTGGAAATTGGGCCGGTCACTATGGTGCGGATTGATTGGATTCCTAATCATAGTGTGGTTAATTATCGGGATTCGTCGCTTAAAATGGCTGAACACCGTTGCCTTAACTGCTTTATTACTTTTGACGGTTTGGTTATGCTATTTAATCTTTGCTGAACCACATGTAAATAATCATTTAGGGGCATTATCATTTGGACAAGGATTAGAATTAGCCGTTTCGATGCCCCTATCCTGGCTTCCCTTAATTTCCGATTATACTTCGGTTGCCCAAAACCCGATCCAAGCGAGTGGAGTTAGTGCAATCACTTATGGTGTCATTAGCTGTTGGATGGCAATTGTCGGCCTTGGCGCAACCTTATTAACCGGGCAGACAGATATTGCTAAAATAATGGTTAGTGCTGGCGTTGGGATTAGTGGCCTGATTATTGTCCTCCTGTCAACAGTCACTACAACGTTTATGGATGCCTATTCTGCAGGAGTCTCTGCACAAACATTAAAGGTTAAGTGGTCTTCACGTTTAACGGCGATTATTGTAACCGTTATTGGAAGTGCTGGTGCAATTATTTTGCCGATGGATAATTTTAGTAACTTTCTTTACATCATTAGCTCAGTCTTTACTCCAATGATTGCGATTCAGATTATGGATCGATTTGTTCTTCGCCTTAACAATAAGGATCGTTGGATTAGTTGGAATCATTTTGCCTTATGGCTAGTTGGTTTTATAGTATACCGCTGCTTGATGTTAGTAGATCTTCCCGTAGGAAATACGTTGCCTGATATTTTGATTGTGATGTTTTTAGTATGGCTTGCCGATCGGAAAAGGGAGTGGGGCAGTGTGGGGCAGAACTAGCTTGTCTAGTTCGTCTTCCACCCTCGTCGACGCGAAGCTAGCCTACTAGGGGTTGATCAAATGCTGATCTATCAGTATTTGAACTGCTAGCCAGCTACTGTGCAGTATTACCTTTAAAACAGTGAAGAGGTCGGGTTATTTTGGGTATACACTTTCTGGTATTGATAAAAAATCAATGCCAGTTTTTTTGTACACAAAAAGGACAACTGCTGTCCTCGT
>NZ_CAKOBX010000010.1:0-88955 GCF_932750685.1 Limosilactobacillus urinaemulieris
ACGAGGACAGCAGTTGTCCTTTTTGTGTACAAAAAAACTGGCATTGATTTTTTATCAATACCAGAAAGTGTATACCCTTAAAAATGGACAGAGAAAACGGTTTGTTTTTTCTGTCCATTTTTAATTTTACTGGATATTATCAATGCTTATTATAGATCCTTAATTACTTTAGAATCTTCTTTAAGAACTCCTTTGCCCGGTCACTTGTTGGATGGGCAAAAAATTCATCTGGCTTACCAGTTTCCTGAATATAACCATCGGCCATAAACCAGATTTGATCTGCTACCTCATGAGCAAATCCCATTTCATGAGTAACAACTACCATTGTCATTCCAGAATCAGCGAGATCATGCATTACAGTTAACACTTCATCAACCATTTCTGGATCAAGGGCACTTGTTGGTTCATCAAAGAGCATTACTTCGGGATCCATCGCTAAAGCACGAGCAATTGCTACCCGTTGCTTTTGCCCACCAGATAGCTGGTCAGGATATTGCTTTGCCTTTTCTGCTAGACCGACCTTCTCCAAAAGTTTCATTCCAGTTTCTTCGGCCTGCTTCTCGGGGATGTTTTTAACCTTCATTGGTGCTAGTTTAATGTTTTCAATCACGTTCATATTTGGGAAGAGGTTAAATCCTTGGAAAACCATTCCCATCTTTTCCCGTAACTGATTAAGTTGCTTATCGTTGATCTTAGTTAAGTCTTTTCCCTCAAAGAATACCTTGCCGCTAGTTGGCTGTTCGAGACAGTTCAGGCAACGAAGGAAGGTACTTTTACCAGCACCAGAGGGACCAATGACACAGATAACCTGACCCTTATCGACATGTTCAGTGATATCTTTAAGGACAGTGTTATTCTTAAACTTTTTTTGCAAATTTTGAATTTCAATCATTTTAGTGGACATGTTTCATTCTCCCTTCAAAGTAAAGTAGAATTCTGGAAAGTGTAAACGTTAAGATGAAGTAAATCATCATAGTAATGAATAGTGGGAGAACTCCTTTGTAGGTTGCTGACTGAACTAATTGTGTTTGGAACATTAATTCAGTTACACCAATAACGGAAACTAGTGAACTATCCTTTAACAAGGTAATTAATTCATTTCCTAAAGCAGGCCAAATATTCTTAAGCGCTTGCGGCATGATTACATAACGGAAAGCCTTGTTTTTATCCATTCCTAAGCTCCGAGCTGCTTCAGTTTGACCAAGTGGAATTGACTGAATTCCAGAACGAATGATTTCAGCAACGTAGGCTCCAGAATTTAACGAAACGGCAATAATCCCGGCAAGCAAGGCGGGGAGGGATTGGATAATTGCACCAATACCAAAGTAAACAAACATGATTTGAACCATCATTGGTGTTCCCCGGAGGAATTCAATATAGCAAACCGCAATTGTATGCAGAAGCTTGTTCTTTGAAAGACGCATGAGAGCGAAGAGGGTTCCTAAAATGAAGCCGAAGAATACTGAGACGATAGTAATAATTAGTGTGTATTCGAGCCCCTTTGCAAAGTAACGCCAGTAACTAAGAACAGTATTTTGCTTTTTGTAGCTCTTCATATATTGGGCTGACTCTGGAATCCATTTCTTATTAATTAAGTCTTCGTCGTTGACTTTTTTGATCGTTTGGTTAGCGGCATTTACGAGGGAGGTGTCACCCTTTGGAAAGGCGAGGGCGATTCCGCCAGCAGTAACCGGTAACTTTGAGTTAAAAGCGTAGAGGTTAGAATTATTAGATGCGTATGCCTTTGCAGTCGCCGCATCCATTAAAATACCGTCATATTTATGGGACTGTAAACCAATTACCAATGAAGAAAGCTTTGCTAATCCTTTACCATTAGCCTGTGGCATGTCCTTAGAAATCATTGTTGATTGTAAGGTCCCGTTTTGGGCACCAACAGTCTTACCATTAAAACTTTTGGCATTAACCAGCTTATCCTTGTCACTCTTATTGATTAGGAAGTAGCTGTCACCGGTATAGTAGACATCAGAAAAGTCAACACTCTTTTTCCGCTCATTGGTGATGTTCATTGCCCCAGCAATGCAGTCAATTTTTCCGGTTTCTAGAGCAACTAAAAGTGAATCAAAGTCCATATTTTTAATTACTAGTTTAACCCCAATATCTTTAGCAAATTGCTTCATGAGCGATACTTCAAAGCCAACATACTTTGTTTTGCCATGTTCCTTGGTCGTAAATTCATATGGCGGATAATCGGCACTTGTCCCGACAACGAGTGTTCCTTTTTGTTTAATCTTTTGCAGTGAATCATTTTCAGCTACCTGTGAAGTATTCGTAGCTGAACTTGAACTGCTGCTTTCATCGGCGGCTAATGCTGATACTGGTGCGCACAGTATTGGGAACGCGATGATTATTAGCATTAACCAATGTTTGAAACATTTCATAATCAATAACTCCTTCAATTTCTTAAAATAAATACATTGGTATGTAATATACGACTATATGATTAAATATGCAATAGTTATTTAAAAAATAGCGTATTTTATTCAATAATTTCGAATAATTCAAATAAAAATGAATAAAATCGCTTTCAATGCAGAGATCAGATTAATATTATAGTAAGAAAATTTATCCTAAATATTTAGGAAGTAATATTGACACCCAGAATCTAATTGGTTACAATTGCTTTTGTAGTGAAAGAACGGGGTTATACCGTTCTAATACGTAACTTTAAGCTCGGAGGGAGGGAATCAACATGTCAAAAACAGTCGTTCGTAAGAATGAATCTTTGGATGACGCTCTTCGACGCTTTAAACGTACAGTTTCACGCAACGGAACTTTGCAAGAATACCGTAAACGTGAATTTTACGAAAAGCCAAGTGTAAAACGTAAGTTGAAATCTGAAGCGGCACGGAAGCGTAAGAACAAGCGCCGTCGTTATTAATTTTTTAACTCCTACCTCTCCATGTCAGGTGGGAGTTTTTTCATTTTAATTTTAGTCAAAGGAGCGAGCAGGATAATGAGTTTATTAAATGATCTAACTGCAGATATGGTTTCTGCTATGAAAAACCGTGATAAGGAAACATTGGCAACGGTCCGGATGTTGAAGGCTGCTGTTCAAAATGAACAGATTGAGCAAGGCCATGATTTAACTCCAGATGAAGAAGTTGCGGTAATGGCTCGTGAATATAAACAACGAAAAGAATCACTTGAGGAATTTGAACAAGCAGGACGTCAAGATCTGGTTGACAAAACTAAGGCGGAAATGAAAGTTGTCGAAAAATATATGCCACAACAACTTTCTGCTGCTGATGTTAAGAAGATTGTTGATGAAACAATTAAGGCAGTTAATGCTTCTAGCATGAAGGATTTTGGTAAGGTTATGGGTGCTGTGATGCCTAAGGTTAAGGGACAAGCTGATGGTAAATTAGTTAACCAAACCGTTAAGGAAGAATTGAATAAGTAGCTTTATATTAGGATAAGAATTATGTGTACATCGATTATTTATACAGCTGGTGACAGCTATTTCGGTCGGAATCTTGATTTGGAAATTTCTTTTGGCCAGGAAGTAGTTGTGACACCACGAAATTATCCATTTAAATTCCGCAAAGGACCATCGCTAGATCAGCACTATGCAATTACCGGGATGGCATTGGTTGAGGATGGTTATCCATTGTATTTTGACGGAGCAAATGAAAAAGGATTGGGAATGGCTGGTTTAAACTTTGACGGACCTTGCCATTATTTTCCGGAAGATCCAGCAAAGAATAACGTAACACCATTCGAATTTATCCCTTACATTTTAGGTCAATGTAAAACGGTTGCTGAGGCACGTAAACTACTTAGTAATTTGAACTTGGTTAAGATTGATTTCTCCGCAAAGCTCCACTTGTCACCACTTCACTGGCTTATTGCCGATAAGTCCGGTGAGGCAATTGTGGTTGAATCAACAATAAAGGGGTTAAAAGTTTACGATAATCCTGTCGGTGTTTTGACTAATAATCCCGAATTTCCTAAACAACTATTAAACTTGAGCAACTATCAAAGTGTTTCGCCGGATTATCCAAAGAACACTTTGGTTCCTGAAGTTAAGCTCAATACGTATAGCCGTGGATTTGGCTCTCACTTTTTACCGGGTGGGATGGATTCAGGAAGTCGCTTTGTTAAAGAAGTCTTTACCAAAGCGCATGCTCCTAAGGGAAAATCAGAAATAGAAAATATTACTAATTATTTTCATAATCTGCATGCGGTTGAACAACAAAAGGGGCTCGATCAAGTAGCTCCTGGACAATTTGAATATACAATTTATTCTGACGGTATTAATCTAACTACGGGAACCTTTTACTATTCAACATATGGTAATAACCAAATTAATGCGGTCAAATTGGAAAAGGATCGGTTAGATCAAACTGAGTTAATGGAATACCCACTTCAGAATGAACAAGTGATTAATTTCCAAAATTAAATAATTAAGCAGAATTCCCTTCATTTAGGTTAGCAATTAGGCTCAGCCAGCTAAAATGAAGGGAATTTTTTATTTGCTAATATACATAGTAAATTATTATTTTTGAATAAAAATTGCTAATAAGTGATTTTTACTTGCTTTAAATTAATATCGATTGTATATTTATTATCAATTTCTAAAATGGATGGAGGATATACAGATGACAAAAGAAAAAATTGTATTAGCTTATTCCGGTGGTTTAGACACTTCGGTTGCAATTGCGTGGTTAAAAAATAAAGGATATGACGTAATTGCATGTTGTATTGATGTTGGTGAAGGAAAAGATCTTGAAGCAATTAAAGAAAAGGGAAAGCAAGTTGGTGCATGGAAGTCAGTAGTAATTGATGCTAAACATGACTTTGCTGAACAATTTGTTTTGCCAGCGCTTCAAGCACACGCAATGTATGAGCAAAAGTACCCACTTGTTTCTGCACTATCCCGTCCATTAATCGTTCAAAAACTGGTGGCTGTTGCCCGTGAATATGGCGCCACCGCAATTGCTCATGGTTGTACTGGTAAGGGGAACGATCAAGTTCGTTTTGAAGCCGGTATTCATGCTCTTGCTCCAGAAATGAAGATCGAGGATCCAATTCGTGATTGGCATTGGTCACGGGAAGAGGAGATCCAATACGCCAAGGATAATAATATTCCGGTTCCAATTACTAAGGCTAGCCCATATTCAATTGATGAAAATCTCTGGGGTCGGGCAAATGAATGTGGAATTCTTGAAGATCCATGGGCTGCTGCACCAGCTGATGCGTACGACCGAACAGTAGCGATTGAGGATGCTCCTGATACCCCGACAACAATCGAGATTAGTTTTGAAGAAGGAGTTCCAACAGCTATTGATGGTGAGAAGTTGCCGCTTGATGAATTGATTATGAAATTAGATCACCTTGCTGGTAGTCATGGAATTGGTCGAATTGATCACGTTGAAAACCGGTTGGTCGGGATTAAGTCACGGGAAATCTATGAATGTCCGGCAGCAACTGTATTACTGGCCGCTCATAAAGATTTGGAAGACCTAACCTTAGAGCGTGAACTAGCCCACTTTAAGCCAATTGTTGAACAAAAAATGAGTGAGATTATTTATAACGGCCTTTGGTACTCACCGTTAATGAAGTCGCTAGTTGCTTTTATTGACCAGGCACAAGCAGTTGTCAATGGTGTTGTTCGGGTAAAGCTATTTAAGGGGAACGTAATCTGTGAAGGACGGAAGTCGCCTAACTCGCTTTATGATAAGAATCTAGCTACATATACTTCAGCAGATGAATTCGACCAAGAAGCAGCTACTGGGTTTATCAAGCTATGGGAACTTCCTGATAAGGTCTATGCCCAAGTTCAGCAAAAAGCATTGGCAACAAAGCAAGATCAAATTGATAATAAAGGTGTGACTGCTGATGTCAATTAAGCGAATGTGGGGTGGCCGGTTTGAAGAAGCCGGTGATGACTTTATTAACAATTTTGGTGCGTCAATTGGATTTGATCAGGAGATGGCCGAGGAAGATATTCATGGTTCACTGGCTCATGTAAAGATGTTAAAAGCAACTAATATTCTCTCAGAAAATGACGCTGATCAAATTATTGCTGGTTTAGAAAAGCTTGAACAGAAGTTACACCAAGGCAAGCTAACGTTTTCAGTTGATAATGAAGATATCCATATGAATATTGAAGCATTACTAACTGAAGAGATCGGTCCTGTAGCGGGGAAACTCCATACTGGGCGGAGCCGAAATGATCAAGTGGCAACAGATTTACATTTATACGTTAATGAACGCTTGCCATTAGTTATTCAGGCTTTACGCAGTTTGCAACGGGTTTTAGTTGCCAAGGCCGAAGAAAATGTGGAGACAATTATGCCCGGTTATACGCACATGCAACATGCCCAACCAATTTCTTATGGACATTACTTGATGGCATATTTTCAAATGTTTCAGCGGGACATTGAACGGTTTGAATTTAATAAACAGCATACAAGTATTTCACCACTAGGAGCTGCCGCTTTAGCAGGGACAACTTTCCCAATTGATCGTGAACTAAGCTCTCAATTATTAGGCTTTAACCAGCCGTATGCTAATTCGTTAGATGCAGTTTCGGATCGTGACTTTGTCTTAGAATTCTTGAGTAATGCTAGTATTCTTATGATGCATCTGTCTCGCTTGTGTGAAGAGATTATTTATTGGTGTAGCTACGAATTTAACTATATTGAGTTAGCGGATGAATATTCGACTGGGAGCTCAATTATGCCCCAAAAGAAGAACCCTGATATGGCTGAATTGATTCGGGGAAAGAGCGGTCGTGTTTATGGTGATCTGGTTGGTCTCTTGACGACAATGAAGAGCTTGCCATTAGCGTACAATAAAGATATGCAAGAGGATAAGGAAGGCATTTTTGATGCCGTTAAAACAATTCTCCCTTCAACTAAAATTATGACTGGAATGGTAAAAACGCTACATGTCCATAAGGCACGGATGGAACATGCAACTCATAATGATTTTTCTAACGCTACTGAGCTTGCTGACTACTTAGCAACTAAGGGCATTCCGTTCCGTCAGGCGCACGAAATTGTTGGGGAGTTAGTTCTTCAAGGATTAAAGACGGGGACGAACCTAAGCGACATTCCGTTAAACAAATACCAGGAAATTAATTCAAAAATTCAGGAGGATGTTTATGAATGCCTGAAACCCAAAGTGGCTGTAAAACGTCGACAGTCGCTTGGAGGAACAAGCTTTACCCAAGTACATGAACAAATTAAGCAGGCTAAAGAACTTCTTGCTGATCATTAGCCATTGTTTGCTTAAAGGAATAAAATAGCCAAAGAATGATTTTAACGATGAGTCATCCTTTGGCTTTTTTTGTTATGATATAATGTGCTAAGGATCTACTTATATTAACTAAGAGGAGCTATTTTAATTGGTAGAAAATAACGAAGAAATTGAGCAAACATTTCAAATCAGTAGTCCAGAATCCGAGGTTGCTTTATTAGGGATTCAAGATAAATTCGTCTCCTTGTATGAACAAGGAATGAATGTTACCGTTAACCCCTTTGGCGACAATTTAAAGATCAAGGGATTACCTGAGGATGTTAAATTAACTGCAGATGTTTTCCATGCTTTACTGAATTTAAGCAAACAGGGGATTCACCTTCATAGTACGGATATTGTTAGTGCAATGAAGATGGCCCATCGAGGAACGCTAGATTACTTTGCCGATCTTTATAGTGAAACAATTATTCGGGATCGTCGTGGGCGTTCCATTCGAGTGAAAAATTTTGGTCAACGCCAGTACGTTAACGCTATTAAACACAACGATATTACTTTTGGGATTGGCCCAGCTGGTACCGGGAAAACTTACTTAGCCGTAGCAATGGCGGTGGCTGCACTTAAGCGTGGCGAAGTTGAACGGATCATTTTGACCCGGCCAGCGGTTGAAGCGGGCGAAAGTCTTGGTTTCCTCCCGGGGGACCTTCAGGAAAAGATCGATCCATACTTGCGGCCAATTTATGATGCACTGAATGATATTTTTGGCGCGGATCATACTCAACGCTTAATGGAACGGGGGGTAATTGAGATTGCACCGCTGGCTTATATGCGTGGCCGAACTTTGGATGGCGCTTTTGTTATTCTTGATGAAGCACAAAATACCACTAATGCACAAATGAAGATGTTCTTAACCCGACTGGGATTTGGTTCAAAAATGGTAGTCAATGGTGATATTTCCCAAATTGATTTACCACATGGCACCCGGAGCGGCTTGGTAAGCGCAAAACGAATTTTGAAGGACATTAAGTCAATTAAATTTGTTCAATTTACGGCAGAAGACGTTGTTCGCCATCCCGTTGTCGCCCGGATTATCAATGCTTACGAAACCAATGCAACAAAACGGTTAATTAAGCGGGATGAGGAAACGGAAGCGGCAACGAAGAAGAAGGCCGAGGAAAAGGATTAACTTATGGAATTAGAAATATTTGATCATACTTCAGAAAAGGTTAGTACAGCCCATATTGAATTAATAAAAAAGCTACTTGATTTTGCGGGAAATAAATTAAAGTTAGCGGATGATACTGAAATTTCAGTAACCTTAGTCAATAACCCTGAAATCCGGGAATTAAATTCTCAATATCGGCACGTTGACCGGGCAACTGATGTATTGAGTTTTGCTGCTGAGGAATCTGGTGATGAAACACCGATTATTTTGGAACCTGAATTAGCAGCTGAATTACCGGTAAATCTTGGCGATCTCTTTATTTCAATTGATAAGGTTGCCGAGCAAGCTAAGTTTCTCGGTCACTCGTTTGACCGAGAACTGGGTTTTCTTGTTGTCCATGGCTTCCTTCATTTAAATGGTTATGATCATGAACAGCCGGAGGACGAAAAGAAAATGTTTACATTACAACGGGAGATATTGGATCAGTATGGTCTCGAAAGATAATCGGCAAACAGAGAAAAATCATCACTTGATTCAGGCAATGGGACACGCAATGGACGGTATTTTTGATGTGATTTCACAAGAGCGAAATATGCGTTATCATCTTGCAGCCGCGATCGTAGTTATTATTTTTGGCTTCCTGTTGCGGGTTGATCGGTTGGAATGGTTGTGGCTTCTTCTTGCGATCCTAGTTGTCTTTTCGGCTGAATTTTTGAATACGGTTACTGAAGCCGTAACAGATTTACTTGGTGAGCATCACTACGATGTTAATGTTAAGAAGGCGAAGGATGTCGCTGCAGGTGGCGTGTTAATTACTGCAGTATTTGCTGTTTTAGTGGGACTAATTATCTTTTTACCAAGGATAATAAAGTTACTAGGTTATTAGAAAGGAAGAAGAAAGAATGGATAATCCAAATTATAAGTCCGGCTTTGTTGCTTTGATTGGACGACCGAATGTTGGTAAATCAACGTTTTTGAATTATGTGGTTGGTCAAAAAGTTGCGATTATGAGTAATGTTGCCCAGACAACCCGGAATAAGATCCAGGGAATTTATACTACTGATGATGCTCAAATAGTGTTCATTGATACTCCCGGAGTTCATAAACCACAAACAAAACTGGGTGACTTTATGGAAAAGTCCACTTTGTCAGCTCTTGATGAAGTAGATGCCGTATTGTATCTGGTTTCAGCTACTGAGGATCGTGGTCCAGGGGATGACTTTATTATTAACCGGTTAAAAAACGTTAAGCAGCCAATCTTCTTGGTAATTAACAAGATCGATCAGGTTAATCCAAATGACTTGCCAGAAATAACTGCGCAATATAAAGATGCGTTGCCATTTGCCGGAATTTACCCAATCTCAGCCCTTCAGGGAAATAATGTTAACCCACTAATTAATAAGCTAATCGAAACGCTTCCTAATGGTCCGCAATATTACCCTGGCGATCAAATTAGTGATCACCCCGAGCGGTTTGTAATTGCGGAAATGATTCGGGAAAAGGTCTTTGAATTAACTCGCCAGGAAGTCCCTCATTCAGTGGCAATTGACGTGACCTCTGTTAAACGTGAAGATGATGAGCATGTTCACATCTCTGCCAATATTATTGTTGAACGCCCCGGACAAAAGGGGATTATTATTGGTAAAAAGGGACAAATGCTGAAGAAGATCGGTACCAAGGCCCGACAAGATATTGAACATCTTTTGGGTGATAAGGTTTTCCTTCAATTATGGGTAAAGGTTGTTCCAGATTGGCGAGATAAATCAGCAATGCTTAAAGACTATGGTTACCGTAATAAAGATTATTAATTGAAGGGATGAGCCCCAATGAGTCGGATTACCACTGATTTTAGGGGAATAGTAATGTTTCGCCGTGATTACCGTGAGCGGGATCTCCTAGTAAAAATCTTAACTGATAAAATTGGCCCGGCAATGTTCTTTGTTAAGGGAGCAAAAAAGCGCGGTTTTCGGTTGGCTGCAGATATTTTGCCCTTTACTCATGGTGAATATATTGGTTCATTAACTGATAACGGCTTAAGTTTTATTAACACTGCAAGTGATACTAGTCAGTATCGCTCCATTGCCACTGATATTAGTAAAAATGCATATGCGACATACATATTAGCGTTAGTCGACAGTGCATTTCAGGACGGTCAGGGAATTGGCGGCTGGTTTAACCAGGTTGCTGCAGCTCTTGAACTAATCAACAGCGGCCTTGATGAACAGGTAATTGCAAATGTGATTGAAACACAATTACTTGTTCGCTTTGGGGTTGCCCCAACCTGGGATCATTGTGTTGTTTGTGGCCGTGATGATTTGCCACTGGATTTTTCTGAGCAGTACGGTGGAATGCTTTGTCGAAATCATTGGCATCTTGACGAGCGACGGTTGCACCTCGATCAACGGACGGTTTATTATTTGCAGCGGTTTTCAACCCTAAACCTTCAAAAACTCAATTCCATTAAGATTAATCCCGCAACAAAACGACGATTACAATTCGTGCTGGACTCGTTGTATGACAATGAAGTCGGCTTGAATTTAAAAAGTAAACAATTTATTCGTCAAATGGGGCAATGGGAAGAGAAATTAAAAAAATAGTGATTTAGTAATTGACATTTAGAAAATGTTTATCTATCATAAGTCACGTATAAAAATATATTTACAGCAACGACAAAGAAAAAGCTAATGACGGTTAATGTGGAGCGACAGAGGGAGAGTGCAAGCCTTTGAGTTAGCCTATTAGTGGGGCACTTTAGCAGCTGTATTAACTGAGCTGTTTTGTAGTAATACAAAAAAGCAGGGTGGAACCGCGAAATTAATTCGTCCCTGTAGAAATTAGTCGCAGACTAGTTTCTACAGGGACTTTTTTGAAAGGAAGAGTCGATATGTCTGATAAGTTAAGTGTTCAAGATATTATATTTACACTTGAAAAGTACTGGGCAAAACAAGGTTGCATGTTAATGCAGGCTTATGATAATGAAAAAGGTGCCGGAACAATGAGTCCATACACCTTTTTACGAGCAATTGGTCCTGAACCATGGAATGCTGCTTACGTTGAACCATCACGACGGCCTGCTGATGGTCGTTATGGTGAAAACCCTAACCGCTTGTACCAACACCATCAATTCCAAGTAATCATGAAGCCGTCTCCTGATAACATTCAAGAACTTTACTTAGGGAGCTTACGTGAATTAGGAATCGATCCACTTGAGCACGATATTCGCTTTGTTGAAGATAACTGGGAAAATCCTTCAATGGGGTGTGCTGGTGTTGGTTGGGAAATTTGGCTTGATGGGATGGAAGTTACCCAATTTACCTATTTCCAAGTAGTTGGTGAATTACCAATGAATCCAGTGGCGGCCGAAGTTACTTATGGCCTTGAACGATTAGCTGAATATATTCAAAATGTTGATTCTGTTTACGACCTCGAATGGGCAGACGGGGTTCTCTATGGCGATATCTTTAAGGAACCAGAATACGAGCATTCAAAGTATGCCTTTGAAGAGAGCAACCAGGATATGTTGCTAGCAGAGTTCAATAATTATGAGACTGAGGCAAAGCGCCTAATTAAGCTTGGTTTGGTTCATCCTGCATATGATTATGTTCTTAAATGCAGCCATACTTTTAACTTATTAGATGCTCGTGGTGCAGTTTCCGTTACGGAACGTGCCGGTTACCTTCACCGGATTCGGATCATGGCTAAGTCAATTGCTAAGGCCTTTGTTGAAGAACGACGTAAACGGGGCTTCCCACTTATCCATGATGAAAAGCTTCGGCAAAAGACCTTAGACGAGTACACAAAGAAAGCAGAAAAGGCTAAGCAGCGGGCTGCAAAGCAAGCTGCTAAAAAAGCAAAGCAAGCTCAAAAGGGGGACAAGTAACATGGCTAACTCATACTTATTAGAAGTCGGTGTTGAAGAAATGCCTGCCCATGTGGTAACGCCAAGTATTAAGCAGCTCCATGAACGGGTAGCTAATTATCTTAAGGAACAACGGATTTCCTTTGACGAGATCCAGGAATTCGCAACCCCACGGCGGCTATCATTGTTAATTCATGAACTAAGCGACAAGCAACCGGATGTTGATGAATCCGTAAAGGGTCCCGCAAAGAAGATTGCTCAAGATGCAGACGGCAATTGGACTAAGGCCGCAATCGGCTTTACTCGTGGACAAGGTGCATCAGTAGACGATATTGAGTTTAAAGAAGTTAAGGGTGTTGAATATGTCTTTGTTGAAAAGCATATCAGTGGTAAGCCAGTAGCTGAAGTCCTTCAAGGACTACCAGACGTAATTACTTCAATGAACTTCCCAACCTTGATGAAGTGGGGATACAATAACCTGCAGTTTATCCGACCAATTCGCTGGTTGGTTTCTCTTTTGAACGATCAAGTAGTTCCATTTAAGATTCTTGATGTTGAAGCGGGACGGACTACTCGTGGTCACCGCTTCCTTGGCCATGAGGTTGAACTAAACCAAGCAACTGATTACGAAAAGGCCTTGCATGATGATTTTGTGATTGCTGATCAGACAAAGCGTAAGCAGTTAATTGAGGAACAAATTGATAAGATTGTTTCTGCTAATGATTGGGTAATTGATAAGGATCCGGATTTACTAGAAGAAGTTAATAACTTAGTTGAATGGCCAACCGCTTTTGCTGGCTCATTTGACAAAAAGTACCTGGTTCTTCCAGATGCTGTTTTAATTACTTCAATGAAGGATAACCAACGGTTCTTCTATCTTCGTGATCACGAGGGGAATCTCTTACCAAACTTTATTGCAGTTCGTAACGGTAATACCGATTACCTAGAAAACGTGATTAAGGGGAACGAACGGGTCTTGGTACCTCGTTTGGAAGATGCAAAATTCTTCTATGAAGAGGACCAAAAGATTAGTATTGATGAATACGTTGAACGATTAAAGCGGGTTAGTTTCCACGATAAGATCAGTTCGATGTACGATAAGATGCAACGGGTTGCCGTAATTGCAGCAGTTCTTGGTAACCGATTGAACTTTAGTGATGAAGAATTAGCTGATCTTGATCGGGCGGCACATATTTATAAGTTTGATTTAACAACTCAAATGGTTGGTGAATTTGCTGAATTGCAAGGTGTAATGGGTGAAATCTATGCTAAGCTCTTTGGTGAAAAGCCGGCTGTTGCTCAAGCAATTCGGGAACATTACATGCCGGTTTCAGCTGAAGGGGATCTACCTGAGAGTAAGGTTGGCGCTGCTTTAGCAATTGCTGATAAGCTTGATAGTATTATGAGCTTCTTTGCTGTTGACATGATTCCAAGCGGCTCCAATGATCCATATGCATTACGCCGTCAAGCGTTCGGGATTGTGCGGATTATTGCTGACCGGAATTGGCATTTGCCACTATTGAATATCCAACCGGAAATCATTAAGGGCTTTAATGAAGCTGGGCTTGATGTCGATATTGATATTAGTAAGAATGCGGCCCAGGTTCGCTCCTTCTTTATGGATCGAATTCACCAGTTATTGAGTGGTCAACACATGAAACATGATGTGATTGATACTGTTACTGATACTCAATCTGATGATATTGAAAACGTTCTGGACGCTGCAAAGACAATCAAAGCCCATCATGATGATGAAAACTTCAAGGGTGTTGTTGAAGCATTAACTCGGGTATTACGGATTGCTAAAAAGGGGAATGATGACTCTTCTGTAAAGGTTGACCCAGGTTTATTCCAAAATCCATCAGAACAGAAACTTTATGATGCCGTTAATGACTTAGTTGATAAGAATGCACAGAGGACGGTTGATGATAACTTTGCTGCTCTGCGGTCATTAGCACCGATTATTAGTGAATACTTCGATGAAAACATGATCATGGATAAGGATGAAAGCGTAAAGAATAATCGTTTGACTCAGCTAGGAATTCTTGCTCGGCAAACGTACTTAATTGGTAACTTGGATAAACTAATTGTTAAATAAGCCTTTTTGATTGTATTATTGATGACTTGTGGTATCATATATATTAGTTAATTTTGGCTAAATAGTTATGGAGGTCGCATTCCGCAGGGGTTGCGGCCTTTCGTAGCTGTTCTAGTATCAGTGGGGGGGTGTCAGCTAGTGGCAAGAATACCATCAGAGGTCATCGATCGAATTCGTAATTCCGTAGATATTAGTGATGTAATTGGTCACTATGTGCAATTGCACCAATCAGGAAAGGGATTTGTTGGCCTTTGTCCATTTCATGAGGAGCAGACTCCTTCTTTTTCCGTTAATGAACAGAAACAATTTTTTTACTGTTTCGGTTGTGGCCGTGGCGGAAACGTGTTCCAATTTTTAATGGAATTAAAACACATTCCATTTACCGAAGCCGTTGCCGAAGTCGCCCAACTGGCGAATGTCGATCTACCTTCACAATACCTCAATAATGGTGAGCAAAATACCCGTCAAGAGAATAATACCCCTAATGGTAAGTTGATGGTAATGCATGAAGAGACTGCAAAACTATATCATCATATCCTAATGAACACTCCTGCCGGTGCTCAAGCATTAAAGTATTTGAAAGGGCGGGGGATGACCGATGAACTAATTAATGACTTTAATCTCGGCTTTGCCCCGGAACAACGAATTTTGAAGCCTTTTTTGGAGCAAAAGATCAATGATTACCAGTTGTTACGTAAATCAGGTCTTTTTGTAGAAGATAATAATGGTGGTCTTCATGACCGGTTTGTCGACCGGGTAATGTACCCACTTCGTAATCAGAATGGTCGTGTGATCGGTTTTTCTGGGCGAGTAATTGGGAAGGTGCCCGCAGAAACGCCTAAGTATTTAAATAGTCCTGAAACACCAATTTTTAATAAGCGGCGAACCCTCTTTAATTTTGATATTGCTCGCAAGGAGGCCCGAGGAACATCAAAAATATACCTGTTTGAAGGGTTTATGGATGTTATTTCTGCTTATAGTGCTGGTGTTAAGAATGGTGTTGCCTCGATGGGGACGAGTCTGACTGAAGAACAGGTTGGCATTCTCGGTCGGGCAGTTAGACAAGTCGATATCTGCTATGATGGTGATTCTGCTGGTCAGAATGCGATTGATCGCGCAGTGACGCTTTTTCGCGATCACCAGCCACAAGGAATGCAATTGCGTGTCGTTCAATTACCAGCAGGAATCGATCCAGATGAATATGTTCAACAAAACGGTGCTGATAAGTTTGCTAAGTATTTAGTTGATCAAGAGGAAACGCCAGTTGATTTTTATTTACGTTTTTATCGGTTAAATAAGAATCTTAACAACCAAACCGAGTTAATTTCGTACTTAGAACAATCCTTAAAACTGCTAGCCACTCTTTCATCGTCACTGGAACAAGACATGTACCTTACGCAGCTTGCTAAGGAGTTTGATCTTGATAAGGCGACGTTAAAAAGTCAATTACAAGATATTAGTCGGCAATTAGGGAGAAGAAATCGCCACTCGCAACCAGCAGCGTTACCGCAAAATGATGGGAGCCCCGCGGCAATTTCGGTGGTACCGTCTAGCTCGCCAGCACCACAACGGAATCCAATTAAGCGCACTGAATTAGCAGAGCAATTACTACTAAGGTACATGTTCCATGATCAGGAAGTCTGGGATCATGTAGCGGCAATAAATGATTTTCACTTTGCACATGAACGCTATCAAACGTTATACTTATTAGCGGAGAGTTATTTTTCTGAGCATGGAGAGTATTCAGCTGCCGGGCTAATGGATTACCTGAAAGAAGATAGCTTGCGTTCAACTCTTGGTCAAATTGAGCAGCTAAACGTTGATGATGTAGTTAATATGCAACTTATTGATGATTGTGTTCAATTGATTCAGGAGCAAATTCCCCTGTCACAAAAGATCAAAGAATTGCAATCGCAGATTAGAGAGGCTGGTTCATTGAATAACAGTGAATTAGCAACCCAGTTAACAATGAAGTTAATAAAACTTTTAAAGAAGCAACAAGAATTAAAAGCGGAGGAGACCAATTAATATGGCAAAAAGTAAAAAGAAAGAAATCGTCATTTCAAATAGTGATAACTTCGATCAAAAAAAGTACGATACCGCTGTTGGTAAGTTAATTCGTACTTACAAGAAGCGCAAACACATTAAGTATGATGAGCTGACCGAACTTGTTGCTAAACCATTTGAACTGAATGCTGATGGAATTGACAACTTACTCCAAAACGTTGAAGATTCAGGAATTAGTGTTGTTGATGAAAATGGTGATCCTGATCCGCGGGCATTAAAAGCTACCGAAAAGCTGTCCCAAAAAGCGATGAAGGATACCTCTGCTCCCACTGGGGTAAAGATTAATGACCCAGTACGGATGTACCTGAAGGAAATCGGTCGGGTAAACCTGTTAAGTGCTGACGAAGAAGTTGCCCTTGCTCTCCGGATTGAGCAAGGTGATGAAGAAGCAAAGCAAGAACTTGCTGAAGCCAACTTGCGGTTAGTTGTTTCCATTGCTAAGCGGTATGTTGGGCGAGGAATGCAGTTCCTTGATTTGATCCAGGAAGGTAACATGGGGTTAATGAAGGCCGTTGAAAAGTTTGATTACCGGCGTGGCTTTAAGTTCTCAACCTATGCTACTTGGTGGATTCGTCAAGCGATTACCCGGGCCATCGCTGATCAAGCTCGGACTATTCGGATCCCAGTTCATATGGTAGAAACAATCAATAAATTGATCCGGATCCAGCGTCAACTACTTCAGGATTTGGGACGGGAACCACTTCCAGAAGAAATTGGTGCTGAAATGGATATGCCGACTGAAAAGGTAAGAAATATTCTTAAGATTGCCCAAGAACCGGTTTCCCTTGAAACACCAATTGGTGAAGAGGATGACTCACACTTGGGAGACTTTATTGAGGATCAGGATGCAACTAGTCCAGCCGATCATGCTGCTTATGAAATGATGAAGAAGCAGCTGGAAAATGTTCTTGATACATTAACCGATCGGGAAGAAAATGTTCTTCGGCTTCGCTTTGGTCTTGACGATGGTCGTACTAGGACACTTGAAGAAGTTGGAAAAGTCTTTGGTGTTACCCGTGAACGGATTCGGCAAATTGAAGCAAAGGCCTTGCGGAAGTTGCGCCACCCATCTCGTTCAAAGCAATTAAAGGATTTCCTTGAGTAAATTAAGTAAGATTGATAGATAAACGATAGAGCGCGTGTGAGAGAAGATTTTCTCACCGCGCTCTATTAAGTTCTAGTTACCAGGAAATCGTACCAAGACTTATCAATGATAATTAAGACTTTATTTTATTAATTGTTTTTCATCAAATACCTATTAAATTAAATAATTCTAAGAAAAAGATTAAAAGGTGCTTGACTTGGGCATATGTTCCACAGTACACTTAAATTGTTTAAGTTTTAAGGATTTAAACTTAATTATATTTATAATGTTCAATTGTTAACAAGGAGGAACCATTATAATGCCAAAGTTGTCATCAGACTTAACAGGTACTATTAACCATAAATTAGCTGCAACATCGCCTTCTGGAATCCGGGCATTTGATCGCTCAGTTTCTAATATTCCCGGAATCATTAAGTTAACTCTTGGTGAACCGGATATGAATACCCCTGAACATGTTAAGCAAGCTGCAATTAAGAGTATTCAAGATAATGATTCCCACTATGCACCACAAATGGGGAAACCAGAATTGCTTGAAGCAATCTCTAAGTATGTTGAACGGACTCGTGGCGTTAAATACGATCCTGAAAGTGAAATTGTGGTAACCGTTGGTGCAACAGAAGCATTAGCATCAACTCTTTTTGCTTTATTAAATACTGGTGATAAGGTAATTATCCCAACACCAGTATTTGCACTTTACTTCCCATTAGTAGCAATGACCGGTGCTACCCCAATTCAAGTCGACACTTCAGCAGACGGCTTTGTGCTGACTCCCGAAAGACTTGAAGAAGTATTGCAAAAGGAAGGCCATGGTGCGCGGGCGGTTCTTCTAAACTACCCAAGTAACCCTACTGGTCGTGAATATCCTCAGGAAACTTTGGCGGGGTTAGCTAAGGTAATGACAAAGCATCACTTGTACGCGATTGCGGATGAAATATATAGTGATCTTGTTTACGGGGTTAAACATTATTCGTTAACTTCAATGATCCCGGAACGAACAATTTTTATTTCAGGGCTATCGAAGTCACATGCAATGACTGGTTATCGTCTAGGATATGTGGCTGGTCCTCAAGAGATTATGAGCAGCATTGGTAAAATGCACGCCTTCTTGGTAACAACTGTTACTGATAATGTTCAGGCAGCAGCCGTTGAGGCACTTAATAATGGTCAGGAAGATCCAGTTGAATTCCGTAAGACCTATGAAAAGCGTCGTGACTTTGTGACTGCAGGACTACGTGATCTTGGCTTTGAAATGTCAACGCCAGAAGGAGCATTCTATATCTTTGCTAAGATTCCAGAATCATTTGGTAAGGACGATGTTAAGTTTGCTACTGAATTAGCTCATCAAGCAAAGGTCGGCGTTACTCCCGGGAGTGCATTTGGTGCTGGGGGCGAAGGCTATGTTCGTCTTTCATATGCTTCCTCTGATGAGGATCTTCATGAAGCCCTTAATCGGATTGGTAAGTTTGTAAAAGAATTGAATAATTAATAATTAGGATGAAATTTAATGGGGAGGACATTGGTAAAGTCAATTTTGGCTTTATTGTTGTCCTCCTCTTTGGTTAAACATTTGCTATACTTAATATATAAAGAAATGTTGAGAGGAAATGGTATAGTGGATGCACAAAATTTATCCCAGCGTTTAACAACTGTTGCTAAATTTGTCCCTCAAGGCGCACGAGTAGCCGATATTGGGTCAGATCATGGCTACTTGCCAGCAGCATTAGCACTGCAAGGTCAGATTGAATACGCAGTTGCTGGTGAAGTTGTAAGGGGGCCTTATGAAAATGCAGTTAGTGAGATTAAGAAGTTAGATTTAGCAAAGATTATCCAAGCACGACTAGCTGATGGGCTAGCAGCAATTAAAGATAGTGATCGAATCGATACAATTACAATTGCTGGGATGGGCGGGGCATTAATTACCCAAATTCTTGATGCTCATCCAGAAAAATTAATAGGGGTAACTCGATTAATTTTACAGCCGAATGTTGGTGAGGCCCGTTTAAGAGAATGGTTAATGAACCATCAATTTCAAATTATGGCTGAAAGAATGGTCGCTGAAGATGGTCATATTTATGAAGTAATTGTTGCTGAGCCGTCAATTGTTCCGTTTCGTTATAGTAAGTATGAGTTAACTTTTGGACCGTTTTTGCTTGAACAGCGTTCTCCCGTATTTACCCAAAAGTGGCAAAATGAATTGCAGCGGCAAGAGAATGTTCTCCAGCAGATCAAACGTGCCAGTCAACCACCAGTTGCTAAAATTAAGCAACAGGAGGAATACATTGATTTGATAAGGGAGGTCCTTAATTAATGACGACAGGAAATGAATTAATTCAGCGCTTTGAGCAATTTGCGAGTCCGCAGCTTGCAGAAAGTTGGGATAATCCCGGATTACAATTAGGCAATCCTGATCGACCGATTAACCGGTTGATGACAACTCTTGATGTTCGACCAGCAGTTGTTCAAGAAGCAATTAAGCAAGATGTCGATTTTATTTTTGCGCATCACCCGGTAATGTTTCATCCAGCAAAAAATCTGGATACCCGAATTCCGCAGAATGAAATGTATGCGCAGCTACTTAATCATGGAATTACGGTGTATGCTGCTCATACTAATTTAGATACGGCTAATGGGGGGATGAATGATTGGCTAGCAGCTAGATTACGGTTAACTAATCTGGAACCGCTTGTTGAAGCCGGCATTGATCCTGTATCTGGACAACCAGTTGGGATGGGAAGAATTGGAACGTTAAATGGTTCGATGAATGCAAGAGAATTTGCTCAATACTGTATGCGAATTTTCAATGTTAATGGGCTACGGTGGTTAGCTGCATCAGCGGATCTGGATAAGCCGATTCGCCGGGTCGCGGTTCTTGGTGGTGCTGGCCAAGACTTCTGGCAAACCGCGGTGAAAAAGGGTGCAGATGCTTATGTTACGGGAGATGTTACCTATCATTTTGGTCATGATATGGTTGCTAACCATTTAATGGTAGTTGATCCCGGTCATCATATTGAAGCAATTTGTGAGTCGTGCTTGGCTGATTTGTTTGAACAGTGGAAGAAGGAAAATAATTGGAATTTTACCATTATTCGTAATAAGTTGAATACCGATCCATTTAATTTTATGGTTAATAATGAAGGGAAGAATTAACAATGACAGAAGAAAAATATGAAGGTTTATTACCACGCTTCTTACAGTATGTAAAAACAGAAACCCGTTCTAATCCTGATTCAGATACTGTTCCTTCTGACCCTAAGGAAACAGCATTCTTAAATGAATTAGCAGCAGAATTAAAAGATTTAGGGTTGAGTAATGTTCATATTAATCCGCAGTGTTCATACGTCTATGCTACGATTCCAAGTAACTTAGACCATGACGTTCCAACAATCGGCTATATCTCACACGTTGATACAGCTGATTTTAATGCCCATAACGTTAACCCGCAAATTGTTGAAGACTATGATGGACAGAGTGACATTCAACTTGATGAGGATGGTAACTATGTTTTATCAACTACAGAATTTCCTAATTTGAAGAATTACCAGGGGGATACGTTAATTACTACTGACGGTTCAACTTTATTGGGTGCCGATGATAAGTCAGGAGTCGCCGAAATTGTGACAATGGCAGCTTATTACATGAAGCATCCAGAAGTTAAGCATGGTGAAATCAAGATTGGCCTTGGCCCTGATGAAGAAATTGGTACGGGTGCTGACCACTTTGACGTTGATGATTTTGGCGCTGACTTTGCTTATACTGTTGATGGTGGTCCATTAGGCGAATTAGAGTATGAAACCTTTAACGCTGCCCAAGTAGAAATTGAAATTTCTGGGAAGGATGTTCATACCGGAGTTGCTAAGGGAACAATGGTTAATGCCATCCAGGTTGCAATCGATCTCCACAATAGTTTGCCAGCGCATGAACGGGCTGAAAGAACAGAGGGTCGTGAAGGGTTCTTCCACCTCTATAAATTTGACGGCAGCGTTGATCATGCACGCATGGTTTACCTTATCCGTGATCATGATCGAGAAACTTTTGAAGAACGGAAGCATTTATTAGAACGGATCGTTGATGGTTTGAATACTGAGTTAGGCAGTAAGCGAATCAATATGAACTTATACGATCAGTACTATAACCTCAAGGATGCTTTAAAGGAGAAGATGGAGTCAGTTGAAATTGCCAAAAAGGCGATGGTAGACTTGGATATTAAGCCAGTAATCTATCCAGTTCGTGGTGGTACTGATGGTTCAACTATTTCTTATAAGGGCTTGCCAACACCAAACCTGTTTGCTGGTGGGGAAAATATGCACAGTCGTTTCGAATATGTTTCCCTGCAAACAATGGAAAAGGCACTAGATGTTCTTCTTAAGATTAATGAATTAAATAGTTTGAACTAATGAATATTCGTTGAAAATTAAAATGACGGCTAACACATTAACATAAATAATGGGCTTCAGTAATCGGTAAAACTGAAGTGTAGACATTTTATTAAATCTTAATTAATGGATTGATTCCGATATTCAACCGGAGTCAATCCTTTTTTAATAATTATTCAGTTTAACCTTGCATTTAAACGAATAGTTCGGTAAGATATCAATTGTTCTTAATAGTAATTATTACTCTTAAAGGGAGAAACAATGAAGAGATATTTTATTGGTGTGGGGTGTCTAGTTAGTCTATTACTAGTCGTTTTAGTCTTATCTTGTATCCCGTTTAAAACGCACAATGTTGATAAAAAGCCAATCCAAGTGGTTACTAGTCTTAATTTTTATGGGGAAGCAGCTCAGCAGGTTGCCGGAAAGTACGGTAAGGTAACATCAATCATTGATAATGCCTCTATTGATCCTCATGACTACCAGCCGGGAACTGCTCAGGCAAAGCAAGTAGGAACTGCCAATGTGGTGGTCGAGAATGGCTTAGGTTATGATGAGTGGTTGAACAAGGTTGTTAAATCTAGTAGTCATCGTCAGGCCCGAAAAGTGATTAATGTTGGTCAATTAATGGGGAAACATTCAGGTGATAATGAGCATCTATGGTATGAACCAGCAACGATGAAAAGATTAGCCAAACAATTAGCTAATCAATATAGTAAACTTGATCCAGCTCACCGTGATTACTATCAGAGAAATGCCCAAAAGTATATCGATTCTTTGAAGCCATTAGATCAAGAAATCGCGAAAATTAAGGCAAACGTTAATCCGGGAAATAATAAGGTTGCGGTTAGTGAGCCGGTCTTTGATTATTCATTAGCTGCGCTTGGTTATCAGATAGTGGATCAGCATTTTGAAAAAGCGATTGAAGATGGTAATGATCCATCGCCACACGATATTCAACAATTACAATCTGCAATAAAGAACCATGAGATCGCTTTTTTTGTTGAGAATTCTCAAACTAGTGATCATGTTGTTAATGGATTAGTAAAGTTAGCCCGTGAAAACCATGTTCCGGTGCTTAAGGTAACGGAGACTAAACCAAATGGTGCGAAAAATTATCAGGAGTGGATGCTTTCACAGTACCGGAATCTTTCACGAATTCAGCAGGGAGAAAAGTAAAAATGTCAATTGTTACAGTTAATGATTTAACGGTTGCCTATGGTAATCATCAAGTGATCGATAACTTGAGCTTTAATATTAACCAGGGAGATTTTTTGGTAGTTATCGGGGAAAATGGAGTTGGTAAAACAACCCTTGTTCGCTCAATGCTAGGCTTTATTAAACCACAAAAAGGTGAAATAATAATTAGTCCGCAAACCAAAATTGGCTATGTTCCGCAATTCCGTAATATTGATCAGGAATACCCGCTTTCAATTCGTGATTTCATTGCGTTAAACGTTCGCCATAGTTTTCTCCCGTGGTTGAGAATAAGTGAACGCCAACGGGTGGACGAAATAATTAGTCAAACTAACTTACAAAAGATTGCTGACCGACCGTTGGGGTTAGCGTCTGGTGGCGAAAAGCAGCGGGCATATTTAGCTCAAGCGTTGCTGCCCAAACCTGGATTATTAATTCTTGATGAGTCAACAGCTAGTTTGGATAATGAAATGAAGTATGAATTATTGGATCTTGTTACTCGCTTTCAACAACAGGGGTTGAGCGTAATGTTTGTTACCCACGATTGGGAATTAGCTCAGCACTACGGAACTCGTTTCCTTCAAATGACCGGGGATGGCTATTTGACAGGTCCAATTAATGAACTTCCTCACCCGGAAAAGGAGGCTGAGTAATGTTAACGCTTAGTTTTATGCGCCATGCCTTTGTTGCTAGTACCTTTATTGCAATAGTTAGTGGTTTTGTCGGTGTTTTTGTTGTTGCCAGGAACCTTTCCTTTTTGACTCATACTTTGTCGGAAATCGGTTTTGCCGGGGGCGCATTTGCTGTCTTTATTGGCTGGCCGGTCTTAAATGGAATGATCCTTTTCACAATGCTTAGTTCAATTCTGGTTGGTCAAATGAGTATTAAAGAATCGCGCCGTGAAGCAGTAACGAGTGCGGTTTCCGCTCTTTTTATTGGCTTAGGGATCCTATTCCTTTCTCTAAGCAGTAAAAATGCTAGTTCAGCGACTAATATTCTATTTGGGAGTGTTGTCGGGATTAATTTGGGTGAAGTCCAGCAATTGATTTGGTTATCAATCGTTGTCCTGATGGTAATCTTTATTACTTATCGACAGTTGAAATTCACCTCGTTTGATGCGATTGGTGCGCGGGTAAGTGGCCTTAATGCTACACTATACTCAGTTATTTTCTTAATCATTTTAGCGTTGAGTGTGAGTGTGGCAGCGCAGATAGTTGGTTCACTATTGATTTTTATTCTATTAACTCTTCCAGCAGCTAGTGCTAAATATTTCACTCATGGAGTTGCTAGAATGATTGGCCTGGCGATCCTCTTTTCCCTTTTAGGAACTTGGCTGGGATTGTTTCTTGGCTATTTAACCAATTGGCCAGTTAGTTTCTTTATTGCCGTGATTGAAGTTATGATTTATTGTTGCGCTTTAGCTAAGCAAAAACTTAGCGGGGCGGCATAATAAAAAGAACCAGGAAAGTTAACTTCCCTGGTTCTTTTTATTAGTTCTTTTAGGAATTAGTTTTTTGATGGATCAGCTTTTCGTGTGATGAAGTATACACAGTTAGCGGCAACTAAACCGAATACAACGGCCAAAATACCAGTGAGTAGGTAATCTGGGGTCATTGTTTCTAGTTGACTATCAATGTAAGCTAAGATCTCACCTAAAATGAGAGCAATGACACCAGCACCGATGTTTGCTTCTAATAGTTTCACTCGGAACATCTCCTTGTCCATCTCAATTAAAATAATTTTAACACTTACTAAATAATCTCGCTAGCCTTTCACAGCATAATTTAACGACATTTGTTATAATTTCTTAAAGAAAGGGGGATGAATGAAGGTGGATTTTGTACCGCTCCAAGTAAAAAGTAGCTTTTCCCTGTTAAGAAGCCCGATTCGCATTGCTGAACTAGTCACAACCGCAAAAGAACGCGGTTACTCTGCAATTGCATTGACCGATAAGAACGTATTATACGGGGCAATTGATTTTTATAACGCTGCTAAAAAAGCAGGCATTAAGCCAATAATCGGCTTGCAATTAACGATTACGTTAAACAATGTTGACGGGACAAACTTAGAATTACTATTTTTAGCGAAAAATCGTTCAGGTTACCAAAATTTAATGGAGCTTTCCACTCGTCAACAAACAAGCGATCGCGATACGCTTCCGTTAACTTTTGAACAAATCAAACCGTTTCTTTCATCACTATATGTTATTATTCCGCCACAATCGACAGTTTTTAGCTGGTTAAAAGCTGAGGATGCAGTCGTTAATCTTCTTCATGAGAGTACTGACCAGGATAGTCTCCTTTTAGGAATTAATCCCCAATTAGACCAAATTCAGCGCTCAACATTGACCCAACTAGCAGCAGGTCATTCTTTACCATTAGTAGGGGTCGGCACAGTTGAATATTTGAATGCCGATGATCTATTTGCCAGTAAAGTCCTCCAGGCGATTGATGCTAATACTCAGTTGGAAAACGTTGAAGTAAAAGCTAAAGAACTTGGAAAGAACTACCTTCAACCCCAGTCAGATATTTTAACGGCCTACCAAGCAGCTAATCTTGAGCAAGCGGCTGAAAGAACGGTTGAAATTGCAACAAAGTGTAATATTGACTTTGAATTTAAGCAGCCAATTCTTCCGCACTTTGATACGCCAACCGGGAAATCTTCTGCTGAATATCTTCATTATTTGTGCATTGAAGGACTAAAAAAACGGCAGATTGCGCCAGGGCTAAAATTAACTGACTACCAACAGCGGTTAGCTAAAGAACTAAAAGTAATTCACGAAATGGGATTTGATGACTATTTCCTGATCGTTTGGGACGTAATGCGGTTTGCTCACCGGACAAAAATTACAACAGATCCAGGAAGGGGATCAGCCGCAGGATCATTAGTAGCCTATGCTTTAGCAATAACTGATATTGATCCGCTGCAATATAATCTTCTGTTTGAACGTTTTCTTAATCCTGAACGAGCTCAAATGCCGGATATTGATCTTGATATCCCAGATAATCGACGGAGCGAGGTTCTTGAATATGTCCACCAAAAGTATGGACACAGTCGGGTAGCTCAAATTATTACTTTTGGGACGCTAGCCGCTAAGCAGGTTATTCGTGATGTGAGTCGGGTTTTTGGATTAAATCGTTACGCAATCAATGAATTAACGGGGTCACTTCCCCATGGGTTACACATTAGTCTGGCAGGAAGCTTGAAAGAATCCCAGCGGTTACGCAACCTTTTGAATGATCACCCAGAATATCGGTTACTATACCGAGTAGCACAAAAACTGGAAGGCCTTCCTCGTCATTACTCAATTCATGCGGCGGGAATTGTTTTATCTGAGAAGCCGCTTCATGAGATTGTCCCTCTGCAGAACGGAAGTGAAGGGTTATTGATGACTCAATTCCCCAAGGACACCGTGGAAGCATTAGGACTATTAAAAATGGACTTCCTAGGTTTACGCAACCTTTCAATAATGGATAATAGCTTGAAATTAATCCGTCAGCGAAATCCACAGTTTGATCTTTCAAAGATCTCATTAGCAGATTCTAAAACGTTGGCTCTTTTCCAAAAAGGCTTAACTGATGGTGTATTTCAATTTGAGTCAGCGGGAATTAGGGAAGTATTAGTTAATCTTCATCCTGACAGTTTTGAAGATATTGTTGCGGTCAACGCGCTTTATCGACCTGGTCCGCTTGAAAATATTCCTCACTTTATTGCGCGTAAACAGGGGAAGGAGAGTTATCAGTTACCTGATTCATCACTAGAGCCAATCTTAGGAGCAACGTATGGCATCTTAGTCTACCAAGAGCAAGTAATGCAACTGGCGTCGGTAATGGCGGGATTTAGTTTGGGTGAAGCCGATCTGCTGCGTCGTGCGATGAGTAAGAAAAAGCGTGCGACAATGGAGGGGATGCGGACTAAATTCATGAAGGGCGCCCAAGCAAATGGTTACTCGGCGGACTTGGCAAAACGGGTTTTTGACTACATTGACCAGTTCGCAAACTATGGTTTTAATCGGTCACATGCGGTTGCATACTCAAAGATGGCTTTCCAAATGGCTTACCTAAAAGCTAATTATCCTGCTGAATTCTTTACTGCGTTGATGAATGCTGAACCGAACGTTGAAAAATTAAAGATGCATGTTCAGGATGCCCGTCGTTCTGGTGTTGAGCTAGTTGGCCCTCGGATTAATGAAAGTCAGCAGCAGTTTTCGCTGCACCAGAATCAATTATTTTTCGGCTTGACCGCTATTAAGGGGCTTCGGCGCGACTTTATTCGTGAAATTCTGCAGGAACGACAACAAAATGGTCCCTATAAGGATATTCGTAATTTCATTTCCCGCTTAGCTAGCAAATGGCAAAAACCGGAATTAATTGCACCGCTGATTTATGCGGGTGCATTCGATGATCTCGGCTATAATCGTGCTGAAATGATTGATGCATTACCAATGTTAATTTCCGGGATTCAATTATTTAGTAGCACCAATGAATTAGAAACAGATCCGGAATTGCAGTCTACAATTACTGCCCGTCAAGAGTATCCATTAACAGAGCGCTTGGCAAGGGAAAATGAATATTTGGGGGTCTATCTTTCAGGACACCCAGTGACCCAGTATCAAGATCTAGCAATTAAGTACCGGGTTCAGCCAGCAAGTCAGCTTCGTCCCGGCCAAACTGTTACAATATTAATGTTAATTAACCGGGTTAAAACAATTCATACTAAAAAGGATCACCGTCAAATGGCATTCCTATCAGGGACAGATCAGACTGGCGAAATCGAGGCCACGGTCTTTCCACGACAATATACCCGATATCAATCATTGCTGAATAGCAACCAGGTAGTAATGATTAACGGACATACGGAGCAACGTGAGGGCCATGGTCTTCAGGTAATTGTCGATCAGATTCGAGACGCTAATGAATTGCGTCAACGACAACGGCACACCCAACAGCGGTGGTTTTTGCGAATTATGCCAGAAAATGATAATCAGCAGGTTCTCCAACGACTTTATCAGTTTATGACATCTCATCGGGGCCCTATTCCAGTGATTATTTATTATCCAGAAAATGATCAAAAAAAGATGCAACCACAATCACGGTGGTTGAATTCGCAAGTTGAAACGCGTCAGGGACTGGTGAAAATCCTTGGTAAGGATAATGTGGTTCTTAAGCGAAGCCCTCAATGAGTTAAAAAATTAAGAGTTAATGAGATTTGTTAAATGATAGCGTTTTCTTGATATCTTTTCACAAAAAAGTACAGACACAGATTTTAAAAAGTGCTATCATAAGGCTGTGCAAATGAGGTATGCGATTGCAAACCGCAGTTGATGCATAAATGCAAAGGAGAGATTCATTTATGAAGAAAACCAAGATTGTAAGTACACTTGGTCCTGCAAGTACAGATGTTGACACCATTGTTAAGTTGATTAATGCTGGTGCAAATATTTTCCGGTTTAACTTCTCACACGGTGACCACCCAGAACACTTGGGTCGGATGGAAAACGTTAAGAAGGCCGAAAAAATTACTGGTAAGCACGTTGGTTTGATGCTTGATACCAAGGGTGCTGAAATTCGGACAACTGTTCAAAAGGAAGGTAAGATTACCTACGAAATCGGCGACAAAGTTCGTATTTCTATGGATCCTTCAATTGAAGGTACTCATGACAAGATTGCCGTTACTTACCCAGGCCTTTACGATGATACTCATGTTGGTGGCCACGTCCTCTTCGATGATGGTTTGATTGACATGCTGATCGACGAAAAGGATGAAGAACACAAGGAACTTGTTTGCCATGTTCTTAACCATGGTGTACTTGGTTCTCGGAAGGGTGTTAACGCTCCTGGCGTTTCTATCAACTTACCAGGAATTACTGAAAAGGATAGCAGTGATATCCGCTTCGGTTTGGATAACAAGATTAACTACATTTCAGCTTCATTCGTTCGTAAGGCTCAAGATGTTCTTGATATCCGTGAACTCCTTAAGGAAAAGAACATGGAAGACGTTCAAATCTTCCCTAAGATTGAATCACAAGAAGGTATCGACAACTTTGAAGAAATCATTGAAGTTTCTGATGGTTTGATGGTTCCTCGTGGTGACATGGGTGTTGAAATTCCTGCTGAAAATGTGCCAATTGTTCAAAAGCACATGATTAAGCGTTGCAACGAATTAGGTAAGCCAGTAATTACTGCTACTCAAATGCTTGATTCAATGCAAGAAAACCCACGGCCAACTCGTGCCGAAGTATCTGATGTTGCTAATGCTGTCTTTGATGGTACTGATGCAACCATGCTTTCTGGTGAAAGTGCTAACGGTGACTACCCTGTTAAGTCAGTTGCTATGATGAACGCTATTGACATTAAGGCTGAAAACCACCTTTGGGAATTTGGTACTGAAAAGTTTGATTGGGATAAGTCAGACGTTACCGAAACTATTGGTTCTGCTGTTGCTAACGCAGCTAAGGACTTAGATATTCACACCATTGTTGCTTACACTGCATCTGGTTACACTGCTAAGATGATTTCTAAGTACCGTCCTAATGCTGATATCGTTGCTCTTACACCTAACGAACGAGTAGAACGCGGACTTATGATCAACTGGGGTGTTCAACCATACGTTGTTGATGAAATGAGCAACACCGATAAGATGTTTGACTTGGCTGCCAAGAAGGCTGTTGAACTTGGCTTTGCTAAGAAGGGTGACAAGATTATCGTTGTTGCCGGTGTACCTTTGGGTGTTAAGGGTGCTACTAACATGATGCGGATTAAGACTATTGACTAATTAAGTCTTATAAAGTTATCAGAATAATGAAAGAAGTTGAGAGGAATTCTCAGCTTCTTTTTTGAAGCTGGGAATTAACTTTCTCGGAGGGACGGTTGACTAACCTAGAACGATGAATGATGATGAAATCATCAGAATCGTTCGTAGTTAGGCTCGAGTCCCTCAGTTAATTCCCGCGATTAGACTCTGTAAATTCGGAGATCATTAAGTATAGGTAGAGGGTGAGAAAAAACTAAACGTTTTTTCCACCCTTCTTTTTTTGTTTCCCATAGTACTAGTAAAATTAGTTAGAGCCGTGTAAAATTATTTATTAGTAAAATGAAATCGGATTAATGAAAGTGAGATTAGTTGATGAATTCAGCATTAGGAAAAGTTGTTACGGCAGTAATGATTGATGAAAACGAAAAGGATTACTTTGTCCAACCTGACCGCAATGGACAAACGTACCGGTTACCGAAAGACGAGAGTCCTCAGACTTTGCATATCGGTGGGCAAGTTCGGGGATTTGTCTATGAAAACGAAGATCACCAACTACAAATGACGTGTAAGCATATTCCAACTGTTCAGGTAGACCATTATGATTACGGAACTGTAGTTAGTGTCCGTCGAGACCTAGGAGTATTTGTTGATATTGGTTTACCAAATAAGGATATTGCAGTTTCATTAGATGATCTGCCATCATTAAAGCACCTTTGGCCACAACCGGGCGATCGGCTTCTCCTCGCTCTTCAGGTGGACGATAAGGACCGGATTTGGGGCAAATTGGCAGATGAACAAATTTACCAGGCTATTTCGACTGCCCCTAATAAACGACTGTTGAATCGGGATACTTATGCAACTGTTTATCGGCTAAAAATGAGTGGCACTTTTGTATTAACTGACGGTTACCACCTTGGCTACATTCATCCAAGTGAACGTGATCAGGAACCGCGCCTTGGTCAACGAGTAAAAGCTCGGGTGATTGGCCTTTCTTCTCACGGTGGGTTGAACCTCTCACTCAAGCCGCGAGCTTACCAGGCAATTAGTGAGGATGCTAAAATGCTCCTTGCAATGCTGGAGCATAACCCAAACCACCGCTTACCATATACTGATAAAACGGATCCGGGTGTAATTCGGGAAGTTTTTGGCATTAGTAAAGGACAATTTAAGCGAGCAATCGGGCACCTTTTAAAGGCCGATTTAGTAACGGAAGAAGAAGGACAATTAGTTCTCCGAGAAAAGAAAAATGATAATGCAGGAAACAATTGATCACTTTATTGATTATTTAATGACTCAAAAGGGTCGTTCACGAAATACGGGAGAAAGCTACCGTCATGATTTAGAACGATGTGTGGCTTTTTTTACTGCCAGTGGTATTAATACATGGCAGGAAGTAGATCAGTATGCAGTAATTAATGTTATTGCTGAGATGAAACGTGAAGATCGTGCTAGTACCACAATTAATCGGACGATCTCAAGCCTTCGACAACTTTATCGCTACCTTTTACGTCGACATGAGGTTCAGGCAAATCCAATGGACTATATCGACCTTGAAGAAGTTGCAGTAAGAAAGACTCCCGTAACGTTATCCCAGCAGGAAATTGAGCAGTTGTTTGCGATCCCTGACACAACTACAGTTACTGGCTTGCGTGATCGGACGTTGCTGGAGTTAATGTATGGAACGGGGATGCTGGTTAGCGAACTAATAAATTTAAGGCGTTCGCAGGTCCATTTTGATTTACAAATTCTGCAAATTCAAGATAACCCTCGTCACCAACGAATTGTTCCCCTTGGTAAAATGGCTAGGGAATGGTTGGCAAAATACCTTAAAGCAACTGCAGGTGTTTCAAGTGACTACGTTTTTTTAAATGCTCGTGGCGGGAAAATGACGCGACAGGGAGTTTGGAAAAACTTTAAGGAGATTGTTCGAAAATCCGGTTTATCAAAGAAAATCACATTACAGACGCTTCGCCATACTTTTACTGCAGACTTATTGAAAAATGGTGCTAGTTGGCAAGCTGTTCAGACGTTGCTTGGTCGAGAAACCGGTCGTGAAAGTTTTGAGTCGTATATTCGCTTTAATACACAAGAACTTGTGGCGATTTATCGTCGTTGCCATCCACGAGCTTGAATTAATCAGAAGGGGAAAGTATGCTAGTTAAATATCGAAAAGACTATGAGAAAATTGCAATGGGTCTCCTATCCTTTCTTCCAGAATTACGGGATTATGATCAGCTAGCAAGTGCAATTAAGTTTTCTTTAGATAAAAATTACCAGATATACTTATGGAAAGATACCGATGATAATCACTTTATCGGGATTATTGTTATAGAGGTAGGGGAAGCGTACGTTTTGGTTCGCCATCTTTCTTTTACACCGACTGATCGTTCTGGGAAAAATGTTTATGCGTTACTAACTGCAATTCACGAGCAATACCAGGATCGTCGATTAATGGGAACGTTAAAAACACAACCGCTAATATCAAACTGGGAGCGAAATAATGAAAAATGATCAGGAAGTGATCCCACGGTATCCTTTTCAGCCTACCTTAAAAATTGGTAGCTTTGAAGGACCGCTCGATCTTCTTTTACACCTAATTCGTCAGTCGAAGATGGATATTTATGACATCCAAATTGAGCAGATTACTCAACAATACTTTGATTATTTACGGGCAATGAAGAGTCACCAACTTGAAGTAGCTGGTGATTATTTTGTGATGGCAGCAACGTTAATGAATATAAAAAGTCGCTTGTTATTACCACAATCAGAAGTAGAAGTAGCGGAACCAAGCGAAGAAGTGGCGGATCCACGGCAAGAACTGGTCGAACAGCTACTGGAATATCAACGTTACCAAAAAGCGGCATCTCATTTGAAAGACAAAGCTGATTTTCGGCAAGCTGAGTATACCAGACCGGCAATGCATGTTCCTGCTGAGATGATTGCCCAGCATGTTGAACCTGGAGTTACCCTTGGACAGCTTCAACGAGCATTTGCAGATGTTCTTAGGCGCCGTCAATTAGCCGCACCGGTTCACGAAACGGTAGCAGCGGAAAAGATTAGTGTTGCTCAACGGATGAGCCAGGTCTTTGCAACCG
This sequence comes from Limosilactobacillus urinaemulieris, assembly GCF_932750685.1. NCBI lineage: Bacteria > Bacillati > Bacillota > Bacilli > Lactobacillales > Lactobacillaceae > Limosilactobacillus > Limosilactobacillus urinaemulieris. Next base: position 32,931 of record NZ_CAKOBX010000010.1, read on the forward strand.
TTAGTCAAGCAGCAACGAGGTTTAATGATTTATTTACTGGTCAATGTACCCGTGATGAACTAGTAACAACCTTTTTAGCAGTATTAGAGCTAACTAAGCATCAGGCGATTGCCGTTCACCAGGACGAGCTATTCGGGCCAATTATTTTAGTGGAGGGATCAAAGAGTGAACAATATCGAGCCAACAAACCTAGCCAAAATTGAGGGGCTTCTTTTCATTAGTGGGGATGAAGGAATTACGTTAGGCGACTTATCAAAGATTTCCGGTTTTATGAAGCCGGCTGTACTTGGATTGCTTCAACAGTTAAAAACGAAGTATGAAAATGATACTGGTTCAGCACTGGTATTGTTAAATAGTGGTGATACATATCGGTTAGCAACTAAACACGAGTTGTCGCCGGTTATTAAGCACTATTTTGAGGTACCACTGACAATCCCACTAACACGAGCATTGCTGGAGGTCTTGGCAATTGTCGCTTACCGTCAACCAATTACTCGTTTGGAGATTGATGATATTCGTGGCGTTCAGAGTTCAGGATCGCTTCAGAAATTAATGGTTCGGGGACTGATTGATACCCATGGACGATTGGATGCTCCCGGAAGGCCATTTTTATATGTAACAACGGATAGCTTTTTGGATTATTTTGGCTTATCTTCGTTGAAGGATTTACCTCCACTAGCTAAACAAGAAGATCTTGATTTAGATGACATGAATAATGGTGACCTATTCTTGGAAGCGTTACAGGCACGACAGAAACAACAGGAGGAAGAAAATGGAACGTCTACAAAAAGTAATGGCTGAAGCAGGAGTAGCATCGCGTCGAGCCTCAGAAAAATTAATTGCTAGCGGTCACGTTCAAGTTAATGGAAAGACCGTGACAGAAATGGGAATTAAGGTTGGCGAACACGATGAAGTTGTAGTTGATGGTGTTCCACTACATCAAGAAGCTCATGTCTACTACTTGTTAAATAAGCCCCGCTCTGTAATTACGAGTGCTCATGATGATAAGGGGCGGCGAACGGTTGTGGATATTTTAAAAGAGGAAGGAGTAGAGGAACGGGTCTACCCAGTGGGAAGGTTAGACTATGATACTACCGGCATTTTACTATTAACTAATGATGGTGAGCTTGCTAACCGCCTAATGCATCCTAAATTTGAAGTAGAGAAAACTTATATTGCAAAGGTGCGGGGAATCATTAATAATAATGATTTGAAGCAATTGCGAATAGGTGTTGAGGTTAATGGTCGCTTAACTAAAAAGGCAAAGAGTCGGTTAATTGAAACTGACCATAAAAAGCAGACTAGTTTAGTCAAATTAACAATCCATGAGGGACGTTATCACCAAGTTAAGCTAATGTTTGATGCAATTCAGCATCCTGTAATAAAACTTCACCGGGAAACCTATGGACCACTAGATCTCCACGGCTTGCAGTCTGGCGAGTTTAGGGAGTTAAAACAGGACGAGGTTAAGCTTTTAAAGCGGATCAGTAAATAGAATGTCAAGCATTGACAGTTTGAAAAATTACTTGTAAAATATAAGTGTAAAAATTTAATAGAAATTGTCTTCAAGGCGGGGTGAAATTCCCGACCGGCGGTATAGCCCGCAACCCATCTTTATGGTTGATCTGGTCAGATTCCAGAGCCGACAGTATAGTCTGGTATGCAGAAGATTCTACTACACTTATTTAAACATGAATTATAAAATGCACGTTGCCGAGGGACAGATTAGGTAACGTGTATTTATTTTATGTTTAGGTAATTTTGAAGACAATCTCAATAGGAGGTTGTTATTGATGGTTACATCTCATCAAAAAATTCACCAAATGGTGGGTGTTTGTTCACTAAGTGCGTTGGCGTTTATTTTAATGTTGTTTGAATTTCCCATTTTACCAGTGGCCCCTTATCTTAAAATGGATTTTTCTGATTTGCCAGTATTGATTGGCGGGTTTATCTACGGTCCTGCTGCTGGGGTAATGATTGCTTTCCTGAAGTGCCTAATTCATGCAATGACACGCGGCTTTTCTGCTGGGGAATTAGTTGGGATTCTTGGTAACTTTCTTTCATCATTAGCCTTGCTGTTACCATTCTGCTGGGCATGGAAGCACAAGTCGTGGTCATTCAAGCGTCAATTATGGTTAGGAAGTATTTCGTCAACAGTTACTTTAGTTGTAGTGATGGCGCTATTAAATTGGTGGGTACTAACACCGCTATACATGGCGCTGTGGAATTGGAAGTCAACCTTGCCAATTCCGGAATTAATCGCGGTGGCAGTTATTCCATTTAATTTGATTAAGGGAGTTCTTGTTTCAGCCGTCTTCGCATTAGTGGCTGTTCGCTTAAAATCTTGGCTTAGTCAAAAGCAGCTTGAGCATTAATAATTAAAGACTTTAAGATCGGTGTTTAGTGTTCCATTAAGATGGACATTAGAGACCGGTCTTTTTGTTTCTTTTAAAGATAATCTAATTTTAATTCAGATCATTTTCACTGCTTTTCGTTATAATTAATTAGAGTGGAGAGTGAAAAAATGAACAACTTCTTGTTAAAATTCTTTGATGAACATCAGCCACGACGGATCAGGGTAATTGAAAATACGTTAAAGAGCCGACGAACAGTATCAACCCTCTTCTGGGCTAAACAGTACGGTATTCTTAATTGGACGGGGGCAGATCGCTCATTAGAACGAAAGCAGGTTGAAAACGCAGTTGCAGAATTAATTAAGGCTAACTTAATTCAGCAGAATCTTGACGGGCAGGTGCTGTTAACTACTTTAGGAGTCCTGAGACAAGAGGAACTGGCAGGTGAACAGTATCAACCCCATTTTTATGATTGGTACTGGTTAGCTAACACGCAACGAATTGAACAACGGTTATTGCTCGGCATACAAGTTGTCTCTGAATTGTCATACCACAATCGTTATTATGCTCCAATAGTGAATGAATATCATGAACAGCAAATTGTAAAGCAGTGGCTTCTTAGCTGGCGAGGAAATATAATTAGCGATCTGATACAAGAACTTGAATTATTTGGCGATTCGTTGGAAAGTGCTGACAAGCGACTAGCGAAATATTTCTTTTATTTACTCATTGGTCACGGAATTACTGGCAAAAACGATATGCAGCTTAGTGAACAGTTAGAGCTTCCCGGTTACCAACTACCAATTATTAAACAGGATGCCTTACTAGCAATTGCTGCATTTGCTAATAGCTATCACGGCGTTTTGAATTGCTTATTAACGGATTTACTAGCAAAAAGTCCGTTAAGCCAAAGTGCTAACCAAACATTACTGTTATATCAACAAGGAATTTCGATTAGTCAAATTGCTCAAAAAAGGAAAATCAAGACTAACACTGTTCGTGAACACCTATTAGAAGCTGCAATCGTTTATCCTGAATCGATTGATTGGGATCGAGCTTTGCCGGTAAGTGTTCGAAATCAACTAGCTGAGCACTATCAAGGAAAAATAGAAGACTGGCAATTTGATCCAGAAATTGTTCCAGGCGGACCAGCGGCGTTCTATTACTTCCGGCTCTATCAATTGTATGAGGAGAGAGTAAATGATTAGTGATCGACAACTGTTAACAAAACTAAATGAACAATTTGGCTTCACTGCCTTTCGTGACGGTCAACGAGAAACGATTAAAGCAGTTCTTAATCATCAGGATACCTTGGCTATTCTGCCGACTGGTGGCGGGAAATCATTGCTTTACCAAATGCCGGGATATTTATTACCCGGGACAGTCTTGATTGTGTCACCGCTAATTTCCTTGATGCAGGATCAGGTTGATCGACTTCATCGTTCTGGCGAAAAACGGGTTCTAATGATAAATGGTCAGCTGACGGGTAAAAGCCGGCACCAAGCCTTACAGCGTCTTTCTTCGTTTAAATTTATCTTTACTTCACCAGAATCGCTTGCCAATCCTGAGATTATTAACAAGTTAAAAGAAGTTCGTATTACGTTGTTTGTTGTTGACGAAGCCCATTGTATTTCACAGTGGGGTCCTGACTTTCGCCCAGAATACCTCTTACTTAGTTCAATAAGGAGGAACCTCGGTTCACCAACGACACTTTTACTGACGGCCACGGCGACTCCGGAAGTGCGTCAGGATATTATTCAAAAGATGGGGTTGAAAGGAGAGACAGTTACTCAAGTAATTCGTTCTGTAAATCGGTCCAATATTTATTATGCAGTAGAACGTTTCATCTCCGTTAACGAGAAGGAACAGTATCTAATTGATTTAGTTAATCGGTTAGCAGGCTCCGGAATAATTTATTTTGCAAGTCGTAAATTAGCTACGCAGTTTGCTGAAACGTTAAACCAGAAAACCAATAAGACAGTGGCTGCTTACCATGCGGGGATTGCCTCAATAGACCGCTACCGTCTGCAGCAACAGTTTATGGAGAATCAGATTCAGCTAATTTGTGCCACTAGTGCTTTTGGGATGGGGATTGATAAGGAAGATATTCGCTTTGTCATTCATTTTCATGAACCAGCGAATCTAGAAAGCTATGTTCAAGAGGTTGGCCGAGCAGGTCGTGATGGTAAGCCAAGTCTAGCAATGCTTCTGTATTCTCCAGGCGATGAGCAGATTCAACGCACGCTAAATTATATTGAACTTCCTGATAAGGAATTATTAAATGCTGTAAGAGAGAAACGTCAGCCTAGTAGTGCTTTGGGAGATAATCGAGAATTATTTACTTTCTACCTTCGTCACGGTTATGATGGTGAGACAATTATAAAAGCATTTAGAAACAGACAAGCAAGTCTGAAAAAGCATTTAAATTGGATGGCAAGGTACATTAATAATACTAAATTGTGCCGCCGACAAATGATTTTAGAATACTTTGGTGAACAGTTAGCTAAACCCCAAGTGCCATGTTGTGACATTACCGACGAAACATTGCTTCAACAGTTTGAAAAAAGCGATGATGGGTTAACTAAGCATACACAACCAACAGTAAAACTAAATTGGCAAGAACGACTTTATCAGTTATTTAATATTAATCATAATAAAGAAAACTAGACATTCTATGATTATTTGCGCTACAATCAGAATGTTAATTTTATAAAAAAGGAGGGGCAACCATGAGTGAACGACGGGAAGAAAGTCGTGAGGCTAACGACAAGCTATGGGATAAGAAGTTTGCTGATAGTGAAGATTTAGGTAGTGATGGTCATCTGTCACGAACCGAACATCGTCGGCAGAGAGAACATAATTCTACTATTACCACTATCTTGATCGTCTTAATAATTATTTTAGCGGCTATTCCGTTGATATACTGGGTTAACCATAAGCAAACGATGAATCATCCGGTAAGAACTGAACGGTTAGCGCAGTCACGATCAACTAAAAAAAAAGCCCAGCCAAAGAAACGGGAAGCCAATTCAAAGAGACACAATTCTCTGAGTTCGTCTAGTAAGACTAACGCGAGCTCGGTAACAAGTATGAGTAGTTCTTCATCGGTTAATACAAGTTCTTCCTCATCGGCGAGCCAATCATCAAGTATGATTCGCTATGCTACTGTTCCTCGTAACGGTAGCTTATATCGTGTTGCAGCACAGAACGGAATTTCTGTTAATGAATTAATGCGGTTAAATGGTTTAACCCCGAATGCACATTTAAGGCCGGGACAACAGTTAAGAGTTCGGTAAATGAGGAGTGAATTGAATGACGATTGGATTACAAGTTGCAATTGATGGGCCAGCTTCGGCAGGTAAAAGCACCGTTGCGAAGAAAGTCGCAAAGAAGTTCGGGTATGTTTATTGTGATACGGGAGCAATGTATCGGGCGGTTACCCTTGCGGCTTTACAACAAGGATTAGTAATGACTGATACCGAAAAGATTAGTGAACTAGCAAAGCAGATCAAGATTACTTTTCAACCAGCGGAACCAGAACAGCGAGTATTTATTAATGGGCAGGAAGTAACACGCGATATCCGACTTCCTAAAGTTGCCAAAAATGTTTCGGCAGTTGCTGCGATCCCAACTGTGCGTCAGGAAATGACCAAACAGCAACGGCAAATTGCAGCTGAAGGCGGAATTGTAATGGATGGTCGCGATATTGGAACAACTGTTTTGCCTCATGCCCCAGTCAAAATTTTTATGGTAGCAACTGCCCATGAGCGGGCGCGGCGCCGTTATTTAGAAAATAAGCAAAAAGGGATTACGACCACAAGTCTTGAAGAGTTACAGCGAGCAATCGAATTACGTGATCAGAAAGATTCAACGCGGAAGGTTTCACCGCTAACTCAAGCTAGTGACGCAGTTCGATTAGACACAACTAATTTAACAATTGATGAGGTTGTTGCTGAGATTAGTAAAATAATAAAAAAAACTGAAAAACATTTAGCATAATTACTGGAAATGTGAGCGCTCATCTAGTAAAATAGTCTTTAGAGTTGATTGTCGCAAGGAGGATTTTTTTTAATGGCTGAAAACAACGAAAACAAAAACGATATGTTAGAAGCTCTTGATAGCATTGAAACTGTAAAAGTGGGTGATGTTGTTAAGGGTGAAGTATTGGCAATTGATGATGATCGCCAAGCTATCGTTGGTATTAAAGATGCAGGGGTTGAAGGTGTCGTCCCTGCTAAGGAATTATCAACCAAGCCAGTTGAAGACATCAATGACGCAGTTAAAGTCGGTGACGAACTTGATTTAGTAGTTATCTCTAAGATCGGTAACGATAAGGAAAATGGTAGCTACTTACTTTCACACCGTCGTCTTGAAGCACGTAAGGTTTGGGATGACGTTCAAAAGAAGTTCGATGCTGGTGAACACATTACTGCTAAGGTTACCCAAGCTGTTAAGGGTGGCTTAGTAGTTGATGCCGGAGTACGTGGCTTCGTCCCTGCTTCAATGATTACTGATCACTACGTAGAAGACTTGAACCAATTTAAGGGTCAAGAACTTGAATTCAAGATTATCGAAATCGAACCTAGTGAAAACCGTCTTATCCTTTCTCACAAGGAAATTGTTCAAGCTCAACATGAAGAAGCAGCTAAGGAAATCTTTGCTAAGCTTCAACCAGGCGATGTTGTAGAAGGTAAGGTTGCTCGGATGACTAACTTCGGTGCCTTCATCGACCTCGGTGGTGTTGATGGCTTGGTTCACGTTTCTGAAATTTCTTATGATCATGTTGACAAGCCTTCAGATGTATTGGAAGCAGGTCAAGAAGTTAAGGTTAAGGTCTTAAATGTTGATCCTGAACGTGAACGGATTTCACTTTCAATCAAGCAAACATTGCCTGGACCATGGGATGACATTGAAGAAAAGGCTCCAGAAGGCAGTGTCCTTACTGGTACTGTAAAGCGGTTAACCAGTTTTGGTGCTTTCGTTGAAGTCTTCCCTGGTGTTGAAGGTTTGGTACACATTTCCCAAATCTCTCACAAGCACATTGCTACACCAGCTGATGTATTGAAGCCTGGTCAAGAAGTTAAGGTTAAGGTCTTAAACGTTGATCCTGAACATCAACGTCTTGGTTTATCCATGAAGGCTCTTGAAGAACGTCCAAAGGATGAAGAAAACAACGGTAACGAAAACCGTGGTCGTCGTCGTCCTCGTCGTAACAATAACCGTAACTTCATGAACAACGCCCCTGAAGAAGAAAGTGGCTTCTCAATGGGTGATTTAATTGGTGATCAATTAAAGGGCTTGAAGTAATCGAGACCACATATTTAACTTAGAAAGGGGTATGGCATTTTGTCATACTCTTTTTATTTCAAATAAAAGAAGGAAGGTGTAAAAATGGCAAATCCAGTTGTTGCGATTGTTGGTCGTCCCAATGTCGGAAAGTCAACATTATTTAACCGAATCGCTGGTGAACGGATTTCTATTGTTGAAGACACACCGGGAGTTACCCGAGATCGAATTTATGCCCATGCTGAGTGGCTAGGTAAAAATTTTAACCTAATTGATACTGGTGGAATTGAGATTTCTGATCAACCGCTTCTTACACAAATTCGTCAACAGGCAGAAGTAGCGATTGATGAGGCAGATGTCATCGTTCTGGTTGTGGATATTCAAAATGGTGTTACTGATGCTGATGAACAGGTTGCTAAGATTTTATATCGTTCAGATAAACCAGTTGTCTTGGCTGTTAATAAAGTTGATAATCCAGAACGGCGAAGTGATATTTACGATTTTTACTCATTAGGTTTAGGGGAGCCTTATCCAGTTTCTGGAGTTCACGGTGTTGGTGTCGGTGATTTACTTGACGCGGTGATTAATCATTTCCCTGAGACAGCTGATAATGAAGATGATGGGACGATTCACTTTAGTTTAATTGGTCGGCCGAATGTTGGAAAGTCCTCATTAGTTAATGCTATTCTAGGTGAAAATCGGGTAATTGTTTCAAATGTTGCTGGGACGACACGGGACGCCATTAATACTCGCTTTACGGCTAAGGATGGTCGTGAATTTACAATGATTGATACGGCCGGGATCCGAAAAAAGGGTAAGATCTATGAAAATACTGAACGTTACTCATTGATGCGGTCAATGCGGGCAATTGATGATAGTGACGTTGTTTTAGTGGTTCTAAATGCTGAAGAGGGAATTCGCGAGCTCGATAAGCATATTGCTGGTTATGCTCACGAAGCAGGCTGTGGAGTTATTATTGTTGTTAATAAGTGGGATACAATCAAGAATAAAGACCACCGGACAATGACTGATTTTACAACCTTGATTCGGAATGAATTCCAGTACTTAAGCTATGCGCCAATTATCTTTGTTTCTGCTAAGACTAAACAACGGCTAAATCAACTGCCAACGATGATTGAAGAGGTTTACGATCATAGTCGTCGACGAATTCAATCAGCTGTCCTTAATGATGTTCTGATGGATGCATTAGCTGCTAACCCAACGCCAACCCAAAATGGACGTCGGTTACGAGTATATTATGGTACTCAGGTTGCTGTTCAACCGCCAACGTTCGTTATTTTCGTCAATGATCCAGACTTAATGCATTTTTCATACCAGCGTTACTTAGAGAATCAAATTCGCCGGGCGTTTGATTTTACGGGGACACCAATCCGAATTATTAAGCGAAAGCGTCAGTAAATCATTCAATTTGGTTATAAATTTCTGAAAAAAGGGTGAAAAAGCCTATAAACCGCTTGTCATCAAGGTTTCACTATGCTAATCTTAACAATGAAATTATACGAGTTCTTCGTATGTTTCGTTAATTTTGGACCACTCAAAATTAACATTCATTCATTGATGTAATCAATTCTGGTTACGTTAAATGTTGGAGGTGAAATTCAATGGCTAACAAAGCAGAATTAGTAAGTAATGTTGCAACTGCAACTGGTTTAACTAAGAAGGATGCTACTGCTGCTGTTGATGCAGTATTTAGCTCAATCCAAGCATCATTAGCTAAGGGTGAAAAGGTTCAATTGATCGGCTTCGGTAACTTTGAAGTACGTCAACGTGCTGCTCGTAAGGGTCGTAACCCACAAACTGGTCAAGAAATCCAAATCCCTGCAAGCAAGGTACCAGCATTTAAGCCTGGTAAAGCTTTGAAGGATGCTGTTAAGTAATTTTGGATTACTTGATAAATATTTAAAGGACTGTGAACATCATGCTCACAGTCCTTTTTTAGTGCGGCTAATAACTGTTTTTGACCTAACTATGCTAAGATAATTAATGTGATGTGGGGATAGTAGAGGAGGAAAATAATGACTTATTCTGAAAAAATGTTAGAACAGATCCAGGCTGGACAAATGCCAGCTGCCCAACAATCCTTCACTGAAGCCCTGGCTAAGGACAGTGATGATATGGTCTTTAGCTTAGCAGAAGAACTTTATGGAATGGGATTTCTGCACCAAGCACGGCAGGCTTACCTCCATTTGTTAGCTAAATACCCGAATGAAGATGAGTTACGGGTTAATTTGGCGGAAATTGCGGTTAGTGAGGGTCATAATGATGAAGCTTTAGCATATTTAGCTCAAGTCCAGCCTGATTCGGATGCTTACTTGCAATCGTTACTTGTGGCAGCTGATTTGTATCAGACCGAAAACGAATATGAAGTTACGGAAGAGAAACTGAAGGAGGCTTATCGGATTGCTTCTGATGAGCCAGCAGTTCAGTTTGCCCTTGGTGAATTCTATTTCATGACTAGTCGGTTTGATGAGGCCATTCAATATTATTTTGAGTTAATCCGAAACGGTTATACAGAGTTTGCAAAGGTCAATATTGCGGGTCGCTTGGGAATTTGTTATGCGCAAAGTGGTCAATTTAAGCAGGCACTTGGCTACCTAAATCAGGTTAGTCCAGAGTACCGAACCAGTGATATTCGCTTTCAAACTGGCCTGACAGAATTAGAGTTAGGCAAGACGACCGATGCGATTAAAACATTCAATGACTTAATCAAGGATGATTCTCAATACGCTTCTGTTTACCCTGAGTTAGCCAAAGCATACGTTAAGGAAAATAAGTATCAGCAAGCACTAAAAACGCTTCAAGAAGGGCTGGCTGTCGATCAATACAATGCCCGTTTATATGCACAGGCGGCTAATGTAACTAGCCACCTGGGAAATAATAAGTTGATGGATGAGTATTTAAGGAAGGCTCACGAATTGGATCCTGATAACTTAACAATTACTTTGGAGTATAGCAATTTCCTTTTGCATACGCATAATGATGAAGCCAACGTGAAACTGCTAGAACCGCTAATTGAAGAGGATGAAGTTGATCCGCAGATTTACTGGAACCTCGCTCGTTCATACCAGCGCTTAGAAAAATTTGATCTTGCTAGCAAGTACTACCGTGAAGCGGCAGTTACTTATAGTGAAAATCCAACTTTCCTAAAGGAATTAGTCAACTTTTACCGTGAGGCTGGTGACACTGAACAAATGGTTGAAGAATTGAAGCACTATCTTAAGCTCGTGCCAACAGATGATGAAATGCAAGAGTTACTGGAACAGTACGAAGAAGATTATTAAAATAATTAAACAAAAGCAACTAATGATTAGGCCACTTAGTAATCATTAGCTGCTTTTGTTGTATAAAAACACTTGATTTTTTATGAGGGGGGGGTAGTAAGATCTGTTCTAACGACAGGTATTAGGAGGAGTTAATGATAATGAAAGAACATAAGAAATTATATAAGTCTGGGAAGAATTGGGTAACCGCAACAATTTTGACAGCTGCAATTACTGCTACTGGGCTATATGCTAATTCACCAGTTCATGCAGCAACCGATGAACAAAATACTAATTCGACAGTGGCTCAAATTCAGAATGACCAAACTTTGACCGTGAGTGACGCTCAAACCAATAATCAGTCGATTGATAATGCTTCAAAGCAGGCTGAGTTAGAGCAACAAATTAAGCAAGCTCAGACTGAAGTTCAGCAAAAGCAGAATGACTATAATAATGCTAAAACTGCCCAGGAAGAAGCTAGTAAAGAGCTTATGAAAATCGGTGGAGATTGGGCAAGAAATCAGCGATATGTAAGACAATATAAAAATTACGCGCCCACAACGATAGATCTATATAATAAAACAGATACTCAATTATTTGCAGATTATGACCGATTGAAGAGTGAAGCTAACGATTTATTGACTTCAGAACCGGAAAAGTTGCAAGAACAATATTATAATAAATGGTTAGATGCTTATAATAAAATACAACAAATATATGATAATCGTAGGGGACATTTTTCTGATCAGGATCAAGCTACTATTGAAGAACTCACTAAGGAGAGGGAGAAATACAATGCAAAATATCAAGAAATGATCCCCTTAGTGAAACAAGGAAACAAGGCTTACGAAAAGGCATCAGCTGACTCTCAAGCCGCTCTTACTAAATGGAGAAAATTTAGGGATTCACCTTTACATACTGAGAATTGGGCAAACCTAGGCGGATGGTATACTTTTGATCCATCGTACCTATCCCCAGAGGATCAAAATAAGTACAATAAAGCAGTTGCCTTTTTGAACCAATATAGTGCAAAGTTAAATAAAATTAATGATGATTATACACAAGCTGCTAGAAACAATGATAATGCAACTCAAGCAGTTAATCAGGCCAGCAATGCCTTAGCACAAGCCAATTTTAAGTTAACAGCATTAAAAGCTGAGCTAGCAAAATTACAGTCAAGCGATAGCAGTGCTGGTTCCAGTACGGCAAAGCCAAGTGACAGCAGTGCTGGTTCGAGTGCAGCTAAACCAAGTGACAGTAGTGCCAGCTCGAGTGCAGCTAAGCCAAGTGACAGCAGTGCTAGTTCGAGTGCAGCTAAGCCAAGTGATAGCAGTGCTAGTTCGAGTGCAGCTAAGCCAAGTGACAGCAGTGCTAGTTCGAGTGCGGTCAAGCCAAGTGATAGCAGTGCTAGTTCGAGTGCGGCCAAGCCAAGTGATAGCAGTGCTAGTTCGAGTGCAGCTAAACCGAGTGATAGCAGTTCCAGTTCGAGTGCAGCTAAACCAAGTGACAGTAGTGCCAGCTCGAGTGCAGCTAAGTCAAGTGACAACAGTGCTAGTTTAAGTGCGGCTAAACAAAGCGACAGCAGTGCCACTCAATTAAATACTAGTTCAGGTGTAGCTCAGTCAATAAATGATGACAAGGTTAGTTTTGGTGCGGCAGATATCAAGAGTGGATTAGGTGATAAACCAGCTCAAGTAGCATTTGTTGCACCTAATAGCTCACAAGCAAGTAACCCAAGTTCAAACCAAAGCCAAAAGAAAAATAGTCTTCCACAAACTGGAAATGATAACTCAATATCATTAATTGCATTAGGCGCCCTTACAGCTATCTTTGGCTTAGGAGTAGTTAAAAAGAAACAATTCTAATTTCAAGTAAATAAAAGTCCCTTAACTTTCAATCCGAATGACAGAAATGTCAGGAAACGGAGTGTTAGGGGACTTTATTTATTATGGTTAATCAGTTGCTTTTGATAATACAGTAGTGAAGCTGGGTCCAACCGTAATTTCTCCATCAATTGGGCAGGAGAAAGCTCTGGATGATTGTTGAGTTCGTAGAGAATGTATGCCTGATGGAGAAATTTTGGGGCTAGGCTAAAGCCAAGATAACCTTCATCTTGACGCAGGTATTTATGCAGACCAGCATTTGAAAGTCCGGGATTATCCGGTGAGAACCGCTGCTTAAGAAAGATTTGGGGAGAATGTTGGAGTTCTTGTAAGGGCTTAATGAAGAAATTAAAGTTACTGATGAATTTCTTCTCGGTTTCATTAGCAGGACTAAGCTTTTGCCAAACGTTTTCAAAACCGGGAGCAAGGAATTCACTAACCGTGTATCCGCGACTGGAGAGAAAAATTGTTAGGCGAGTGTAAAAGTGAATTTGGTTATCATGGAGAATTTCAGGAAGCTTTTCAAGCCACTTAGTTGTTAACCGCTTATTATTGCTAGTTGCTTTCCCGTGGATTGTCAGGGTTGGGTAAATCTTGATTAACTTATGAGTAAAAAGGTAACGAAAATAACGATTCAGGTGGGAAAGGTTCTTGTTGTAAGTGCTAAGGGTAATCTTTTCATTTTCTTTTAGGGCAGTCAGGAAGGCACGAACGTCGGTTTCGGTAAGGTTAATTAGCTGAGGACTAGTAGCAAATTCTGGTCGATTGTCCATGAGAAAAGTGAAGAAATGAGTTAGGGTAGCATCGTAGGTCTTAATTGTTAGTGGTGCCAGTCCCTGTTGATTTAAGAATAATTGAAAACGGTCTTGGTATGGGTAATTCATGTTTCGTCTCCTTGATGAGCAGATATTTACTTTAACTAACATTTTAAACCAAAATCACTCAAAAGAAAAGAACCCACAACAGTTCACACGCCCTTGCTAGATTTGCTATAATCGAGGTTGACTAAAAAATGAAGGACTTGATTAAATGATCATCAAACACTTACCACCAATCTTTGAACCTGCACGACCAGTACTCCAAAAAATTGAGGAAGCAGGATTCGAAGCCTATTTTGTGGGTGGTTGCGTTCGTGACACGATCTTAGGCGATTCAATCCATGATATTGATATTGCTACCAGTGCTTATCCAAGTGAAATTAAAGCGATTTTTAACCGCACCGTTGATACTGGGATCGAACATGGCACGGTGATGATTCTTGATCATGGGACGGGATATGAAACCACAACATTTCGAACCGAATCTGGCTACCAAGATTTTCGGCGTCCTGATAAGGTAACCTTTGTTCGGTCGTTAAGCGAGGATCTTAAACGGCGTGATTTTACGATTAATGCACTCGCGTTGAAGGAAAATGGTGAGGTAATTGATCTTTTTAATGGTTTAGACGACCTAAAACATCATTTAATCAAGGCTGTCGGGGATCCTAATGAGCGATTCCATGAAGACGCATTGCGGATGATGCGCGCTGTTCGCTTTGCTAGTAAATTGGATTTCGTAATTGCTACAAAGACCCTTAATGGGATTAAGCAGAATGCACCTCTGTTGGACAAAATTGCGGTTGAACGGATTCGAGTCGAATTCGAGAATTTATTACTAGGACAAAATCCGGTAGCTGGTCTTAATGATTTCCTCCAAACAGGTCTTTATCAATACTGCCCAGGATTATCTGGACAAAAGGAAAAATTAAGTGGTCTGTTATTATTAAATAATTGGCAACTTCAAAACAATGAGCAGGCATGGGCTACACTTGTGACCCAACTTGGCTTGAGTTTACAAGAGAGTGGTAAGTTTCTTCGCCGGTGGAAGACTTCTAACGAACTGATCACCAATGTGAAGAAGATGCTTCCAGTGATTGCTGAATTAAGAACTAGTGATTTATCACCGCTAACCTTATTTAAGGCTGGGAAAAAAGCTGTCCAGGATGCTAATCAAGTTGCTAAATTATATGGCTGGGCGATTCCTGATGAGCAGTTAATGAAGCAGTATGATTTATTGCCCATTAAAAGCGGTAAAGAACTGGCTGTTAATGGAGGAGTTCTTATTAGTAATGCTGGGGTAAAGCCTGGCCCATTGCTAGGAAAGATCATTAGGAAACTAACAGTCCAAGTCGTTAATGGCGAATTACCTAATGATAGGGAAGCCTTAATTAATGAAGCAGAAAAACTAAAAAAAGAGGGATAAAACGAGATGCAAACAATGCAAGCCGAGGGATTAACCAGTACTTATGGCGAGAAAACCCTATTTGATAATGTCTCCTTTACAATTAACGAAAACGATCGAATCGGTTTAATTGGTGTTAACGGGAGTGGAAAGACCAGTCTTCTTAACGTTATTAGTAAGCGGAAAAGCCCGGAAAGCGGCTCGATCACTACACCAAATGACTACACGATTGGGTATCTGCAACAACAGCCAGCGCTTGACCCAACCAAAACGATTATGGATGCAATCTTTGAAGGCGATCAGCCTGTTTTTCAAACTATTCGGGAATATGAACTTGCACTTGATCGTTTTAGTAATCATCCCGAAGATCCTCAAGCAATGGATCGATACACGAAATTGCAAGCAAAGATGGATCAAGAGGATGCATGGGAAGCTGATAGCCGGGTTAAAACGATCCTTACCCAATTAAAAATTAAGAACGTTAGTCAAAAGGTTAGTGAATTATCTGGTGGTCAGCAAAAGCGGGTAGGCTTGGCCCAGGTATTAATTCAACACCCAGATTTATTGCTTTTAGATGAACCAACTAACCACTTAGATCTTGATTCAGTAGTCTGGCTTCAAGGTTTTCTTGCTTCTTATAAGGGAGCAGTTCTCTTGGTAACTCACGATCGGTACTTCCTCGATCAAGTTACTAATCATATTTGGGAATTGTCATTTGGGAACCTTTATCACTATGATGGTAATTACCAAGACTTTGTTCGGCAAAAGGCAGAACGAGTAGAGTTAGCTAAGGATACCGAGAAAAAGAATCAACAGTTATACAAGAAGGAATTAGCTTGGATGCGAACCGGTGCTAAGGCACGATCAACCAAGCAAAAAGGACGGATTAATCGTTTCCATGAACTCGAAAATAAGGTCGGTAATCTGAAAACTGACGAGGATATTTCGATTAATTTGGGTTCTCAACGGCTCGGTAAAGATGTAATTAAGTTTAAGAATGCTGATTTGACCCTGGGTGATCACCAGATTCTCCATAATTTTGATTGGTTGGTTCAGGCTGGCGATCGAATTGGAATTACCGGTGAAAATGGCGCGGGGAAGACCAGTCTATTGAATGTAATTGCGCAACGAGTACCGTTGGATAGTGGAGTGCTCAAAATTGGTGAAACAGTAAAGCTTGGTTACTATACTCAGCAAACTGAGGGAATTGATGATGATAAACGAATGATTAGTTTTCTGAGTGAAATTGCCGAAAATGTCACCGATAAGGATGGCAATAAGCTTAGCGTTACTCAGCTTCTTGAGCGTTTCTTATTTCCCCGCTTTATGCACGGAACATTGATTAGGAAGCTTTCGGGTGGTGAGAAGCGACGCCTGTACTTGCTGAAAATCCTTATGCAGCAGCCCAACGTCCTTCTTCTTGACGAACCAACTAACGATCTTGATATTGGAACATTAACGGTTTTAGAAGATTATCTGGATAACTTTGCGGGAACTGTTATTACAGTTTCTCATGATCGCTATTTCTTGGACAAAGTAGCTGATGACTTGTTAATTTTCCACGGTAATGGTGATATTCAACGTTATACTGGACGCTTTACTGATTACCTTACTGATGCTAAAAAGCAGGCTGAAGAGGAGCAACAGCAAAAACGCGCTGCAAAAAAGCAACAAACAGCTAAGCATCAACAATCAGTACCAAGTTCAAGTGAAAAGAAAAAAACTAAGCTAACGTATGCGGAAAAGTTGGAATGGGATCATATTGACGATGATCTTGATCAACTTGATAATAAGCGTAAAGCAATTGAAGAACAGATGACTGAGCAGTCTGCTAATTATCAAAAACTAGCCGAATTGCAAAAGAAGCTAGATCAGGTCAAAAAAGAAATTGACGATAAAACAGCACGATGGGAATATTTAAGTAACTATATTGACTAATGATGAGGATACGTAATGGTAATCAATGAAAATGAGCAACAATATTTAAATTTAGCGCAATATGTGTTGGAGCATGGTCACACTAAGGGTGATCGTACCGGCACGGGGACAAAATCTGTTTTTGGCTATCAGATGCGGTTTAATCTTGAAGAAGGATTTCCGCTACTTACAACCAAGAAGGTTCCGTTTGGCCTAATAAAAAGTGAATTGTTATGGTTTCTTCGGGGAGATACTAACATTCAATTCCTTTTAAAACACAAAAATCATATTTGGGATGAGTGGGCATTTAAAAAATGGGTAGAGAGTGATGAGTATCATGGTCCAGATATGACGGATTTTGGTCATCGCTGGCTTCAGGATCCTGAGTTTAAGAAGGTCTATTTAAAAGAAAAACGTGATTTTTGTGACCGGATTGTTAACGATGATGATTTTGCTAAGAAATATGGTGACTTGGGATTAGTTTATGGTAGTCAGTGGCGTCATTGGAAAACCAGCAATGGGCAAACAATTGATCAAATTGCTAATGTGATCCATCAAATAAAAACGACCCCGGATTCGCGACGGATGATTGTTTCTGCCTGGAACCCGGAAGATGTTCCATCAATGGCCTTACCTCCTTGCCATACAATGTTCCAGTTTTATGTGAATGACGGGAAGTTAAGTTGCCAACTATACCAGCGAAGCGCCGATATCTTTCTTGGAGTGCCATTTAATATCGCTAGTTATGCATTGTTAACGCACATGATTGCTCATCAATGCGGGCTGCAGGTAGGTGATTTTGTTCATACTTTGGGGGATGCTCATATTTATTTGAATCATCTTTCACAGATTAAGGAACAATTATCACGAACGCCGCATAAGGCGCCTAAATTAATCTTACCGGATGAACCTAAGGCGATTGACGAATACCAGATGAGTGATATTAAATTGGAAGACTACACTCACGAACCAGCCATTAAGGCACCAGTTGCAGTTTAAATTAAGGGGAGACAAAGAAATGCGTGAAGTTAATTTTATTTGGGCTGAGGATCTTGATGGTTGGATTGGAAAGGATAACCAATTGCCTTGGCATGTTTCTGCAGACTTAAAACATTTTCGCAAATTAACAGCTAATCACCCAATTATTATGGGAAGGAAAACCTATAATTCAATTGGTCAGCCGTTACCACACCGGCAGAATATTGTGTTAACACATCAATCAATTGCTAATGATCAGGTTACGGTTGTCCATGATGTTGAAACTCTCGACCAGCTGATTGATGCGTTACCGGATAATCAGGTATATGTAATTGGTGGCGCACGAATTTTCTCCTTAATGATGCCGTTAGTAAATAAACTTGAGCGAACAATCATTAATGGTCATTATAACGGTGACGTAAAAATGCCATCGATCAGTTATGATCAATGGCATTTGATTAACCGTGATGAAGTTAATGAAGATGGTCAGACTAGTTGTTGGTTTGAAACCTGGGAGTTAAACAAATAAAAGGATTGAAAAGAACATAAAAGTAGTTCCTCCTAGTACAAAGATATGCCAAATAAGGTGAGTGTACTGTGTTGGCCGACTGTAAAATAGTGCGCCGATTGTAAAGGTTAAGCCACCCGCAAAGAGTAAGCCAAACCCAACGGGACCTAAGGCATCCCAAAGCGGCCAAAAGGCGACAATACATAACCAGCCCATCAGGACGTATAAGAGAGTTGACCAGTGACTTTTTTTCCTTAACCAAATACTTTTGTAGACAACGCCTATAATTGCAAGTGCCCAAATAACCCCAAATAGGGTCCAGCCTTCCCAACCCTTAATACTTACAAGACAATAAGGAGTATATGTCCCAGCAATTAGGATATAGATAAAATCATGATCAAAGATTTGGAAAATTCGTCGTGCTTTGGTAAAGTAGAGCGAATGATAAAGTGTAGAGAAAAGATAAAATAATACGAGGGTACTTCCATATATTGTAAAAGTAACGATTCTCATTGGGCTACCCGTATGCACGGCTTTAAGTATTAGGAGTACTAAACCAGCAACTGCAAGGGCGAGACCAATCCCATGGGTAATTGCATTTCCAATTTCAATAATTACTGAATGTTTTGTTTCTCTGCTTTTTTCCATTTTTCTACCCCTTTCGTGTAATGTAGCAATGAATTTTACTGCTACTTTTGCTATACTTAAATAATAAATAAACAAGTTGACCAGCGCAAATTTATGTCGCATAATGGTTCGTGAAACTTTGTCATCTAGTTTCTAAGACTAGATTATTATAACATAACATTTTCTAGGAAGAGTGAATTTTCATGGGAAAGATTAAGATCGTTTGTGATTCCTCTGCAGGATTAACAGAAGAAGAAATAAAGAAGTATAACATTACGGTTATTCCATTAACGGTAATGATTGATGGAACTGTATATGTGGAACGGGAAACAATTACTAATGACCAGTTCCCAGAATTAATGAAAAACGCTAAATCATTACCTAAAACATCCCAACCACCAATTGGACGGTTTGTTGATGCGTTTAATAAACTTGGTGAAGACGGCAGTGAGGTTCTATGTGTCAACATGATGGAATCTATTAGTGGAACTGTTCACGCAGCTGAACAAGCTGCAGGGATGACGAAGACTAAGGTTACTGTTTACGACTCCCAGACAACCGACCGGGGAATGGCTTTCCAGATCGTTGAGGCTGCTAAAGTAATTGAAAATGGTGGCTCTGTTGAAGATGCGATCGAACGAATGAAGTATGTTCTTGCACATTCTAAGCTTTATTTGGCAATTGATAACTTAGACAATTTGGTTGCTGGTGGTCGTGTCAGCAAATTTGCGGGGGCCCTCTCTAATTTATTAAACATTAAGTTGATGCTTCAAGTTTATGGCGGCCAGATCCATATTATTATGAAGGGTCGGGGAAAGAAGGCCCTTCATAAAGAGTGGAATCGAATTTTAGATGAAATGAAAAATGGCCCTAAAGTTATGGGCGCTGGTATTTCTCATGTTGAAGGGGATAGTGAAGTCAACCGTCTTTTAACGAAGATTAAAGAATTTGAACCTAATCTTGATGTCGTAGTCCGGGAAACGGTGCCGATTATTGCCACTCATACTGGTTTAGGAGCTTGTTGTTTGCTTTACTATACTGAATAGTTTAAATTTAAACATTTCGGAAGCGGTCATAGTCACTATGCCGCTTTTTTGGTGAAGGGTGAAATAATAATGAAAAAAATAAAGTGGTTATGGGGCGCCTTGCTGTTGGTTCTGCTTATAGTTGGTGGATGGTATGGCTATCAGTATTTTATTCGGCCATCAATAAGTCAGGAGCATCAGGTTAAACGCATTGAAAAGCGCCATATAAAGCTGGTAGCAGTTGGTGATTCACTTACCTATGGACAGGGTGATGAGAAGAAAAATGGCGGCTATGTAGGCATTATAAAGCAGAAGATTCAGGATAAGTATAAGAAGACTAGTGTTTCGACCGTTAACTACGGTGTAAGTGGTGATCGTTCTGACCAGATCCTTGCTCGGCTAAATAAGCAGGCAGAGATGCGGAAAGATTTAAGAAACGCTGATGTAATCATAATGACGGTTGGTGGTAATGATTTAATGCAAACACTGGAAAAGGACATTATGATGCAATCACAAGCCAAAATTCAGTCGAGCATTAATCAAGCACAGGGGATATATGAGGATAAATTAAACCAACTATTTACAGCCGTAAGAAAAGAGAATAAACATGCACCGATCTTTGTAATGGGTATTTATAACCCGGTTTACACATACTTCCCAGATGTAGCTGCAATTAACGACTCAATCAATCAGTGGAATCAGGCAACTCGAAGTGTTACAAAGAAATATTCAAAAATGCATTTTGTTAGTATTTATAAGGTAATGTCATATGGCCAATACCAAACAAAGGCTCAACGACAACAATTGATTCAACAGGAAGAAAAGGTGAACCATGGAAAGGTTCAGCAATCACAACTGTTATCGATCATGAGTAACAAAGACCGTAATCTGAACGAATACATTTCGACTGAAGATAATTTTCATCCGAATAATTTAGGATATCAACACATGGCAAGTCAATTGTTTAAGAGCATGGTTAAGTATGATAGTTGGGAATATGTGAGGAAATAGTTAATGAATAGTAAAAAACAGATTAACTGGTGGAAATGGGCATTTATTACTTTAGTATTATTAATTGTGATTAGCTGTGGTGTTATTCTTCAGCGAGCAACCGCACCAGCACCACAAGCAGAAATGTCGCAAACCACCAAGGCTAATGATTCATCATTAATGGTGGAGTTAAACCGCAAACAAGTAAATGCCTTATCAGCAAACTATTTGGATAATTTTTTAAAGGATAATAAAATTAAATATAAGTTTATTGTTGGTGAAAAATACGCAACTTTAGTTGGGGATACTAAGTTCCTTGGTACTAAGGTTCGGTTCGCAATTAATTTTATTCCCGAACGGACAAGTCAGGGAAACATTCTTTTGCGTGCTAAAGGATTAAGCGTTGGTCGCCTCAATATTCCGATTAAATTTGTGATGGGATATATCGCCAAAAATTATAATATTCCTAAGTGGGTTTCTATTAACCCAAAGAAAAAGACTGTTTTACTAGATTTAAATCGTTATAGTAGGAATCGGCAATTAAAGTATTCGGCACAAGAAATTAACATGCAGGATGGTCAGTTTAAATTTCTAATTACTGTTCCTGAAAAATAAAAGGAGGGGATTAGATGGCAGTTCGTGAAAGCTTTTATCACTATTTAATGACCCAGAGAAAGCCTACGGATGCGGATGAAGTTGAACAGTTTGCTAATAATGCATTCTATGATTCAGCTTTTCCAAAGCAGTCAACAGATTTTGACGAAATTTCAAAGTACCTAGAAGAAAATGCGGATTATTTACCGTCAATGACAATCTTTGATACCGCATGGCAACAATATCGCGATGCAATGAATTAGGAGGTAAGGTAAATGGCTACAATTCAATGGTTCCCTGGACATATGGCAAAGGCGCTTCGACAAATTCGTGAACAAATGTCCTTAGTTGATATTGTCTTTGAACTAGTTGATGCCCGGGTTCCTTATTCCTCACAGAATCCAGAAATAGCGTTAGCAGCAGGTGATAAGCCGCGTTTATTAATTATGACTAAAACGGATCTTGCTGATCCTAAACGGTTAGGTGAATGGCTAACTTACTTTAAGGAACATAACCAGCCAGTAGTAGCACTTGATTCTCGTCAACAAAATGTTAGTAAAATTGTTACCGCTAAGAGTAAGGAGATCCTTCATGATAAGCTAGCAGAAGAAGCAGCCAAGGGATTAAAAAAGCGGCCTATTCGAGCAATGTGCGTGGGGGTTCCCAATGTTGGAAAATCAACCCTATTAAACCACCTGGTCAAAAAGAACGTTGCTGTAACAGGAAACCGTCCAGGAGTTACAACTGGTCAACAGTGGCTACGTTCATCAGCTGAGTTGGAATTGCTAGATACACCCGGAGTTCTTTGGCATAAATTTGCCAGTCAGAAGCAAGGAATAATGCTTGCTTTGTCAGGGGCAATTAAAGATAGTCTTTACGCTAAAGACGATGTTGCCTTATTTGCCCTTGACTATCTTCGTTGCCAACAACCTGAAGAATTAAAGAAACGGTACCGATTAACGGATGCCGACTTAGATGAAAGTGTTTCTAATCCAGATTTATTATTAAGAATTACGGAAAAAATGGGTTTTCGTGATGACTATGATCGGGCTAGTGAACGGTTAATCTTTGAATTACGTAAGGGAAAGTTAGGCCCCATTACGATGGAAGTTCCAGCTGACTTAAATGAGGATGGCGTTAATGAGTAAGCAAACGATTGCGGAGATTAAACAAGCGCTTCAAACAGTGCATGATTCGAATTCGCCATTATTACTAGAACTAGCTCAGGATCCGCGAAAGGGAGTCCAAAATGCCCTTCAGCAGTGGCAGCGACGAGAAGAACACTATCAAAAAGCATTAGCTGCATTTCATCAGCGGTTTAAATTTGAAAAACAGTATTGGCAGCAAGGATGCCAGTATGTTGCTGGAATGGATGAAGTCGGTCGTGGTCCATTAGCAGGGCCGGTTGTAACGAGTGCTGTTATTTTAAGTTCAGACTTTGATTTGATCGGGGTCACTGACTCGAAACAGTTAACCCGCCATGAGCGAGAAAACCTTTACCTGCAAATTGTTAACGAAGCAGTTGAAGTTAGCATTGCGGTTAATGATTCGCCAAAAATCGATCAGTTAAATATCTATGCAGCAACGCAAGACGCGATGATGACAAGCGTTCGTCAATTACATCATCAGCCCGAACACTTAATTGTTGATGCTGTTCCTTTACCGGCACTTGATATTCCCCAAACAACTTTAATTAAGGGAGATCAAAAATCAATTAGTGTAGCAGCAGCTAGTATTGTAGCTAAGGAGTATCGAGATCATCTGATGCGCGATTATGATCAGGTTTATCCTGGGTATGACTTTGCTGAAAATATGGGATACGGGACAAAAAAGCATTTAGCTGGTTTACGTAAATTAGGGGCGACCCCAATTCACCGCCGTTCATTTAATCCAGTTCCGGAATATTTAAAATAATAGTAAATTGAAAATTCTCCGTACTGTAATAGTAGGGGGAATTTTTATGTTACAAGTTCGAGAATTTTTATTAAAACTAAGCCTTTGTCCGGGATTAAGCCCAGTTTCCCGGTGGCGACTATGGCAAACAGCGGAAAAAGCACGGTCATTTAATAATCTTAGTTTGTTAATTGAACGTGCTGGTATTAGTATTCGTGCACAAAATGGGACAGTATTGAGTTACGTGAGAAAATTCAATTAAATATGAAGCAGTCATATATTACGATTGTGGATGGTGAATATCCACGACAACTAAATGAAATCTTCTGTCCACCACTAGTGCTATTTTATCAAGGTGATCTTAGACTTCTGAATACACAAGGTTTAGCGGTCGTTGGTGCTCGCCAGATGACGAGTTATGGTGAAGCAGCGTTAAAGGGGATTCTTCCAGTGATTATAAAACGGGGAATTACAATCATAAGTGGTCTAGCGGCAGGGGTTGACGGTCTAAGTCATGAGATTACATTAAAAAATCAGGGAAAGACAATTGGTGTCATTGGTTCTGGATTAGATCAAGTATATCCCCGAAATCATCAGTATCTTCAGCAAGCGGTTGCTGAGCAGGGGCTAGTGATTTCTGAGTACGGGTTAGGGGAGGAGCCATTAGCCTGGCACTTCCCGGAACGTAACAGAATTATCGCTGGTCTTGCTGAAACGCTCTTGGTTGTAGAAGCAAAGAAACGTAGCGGAAGTCTAATCACGGCAAACATTGCTTTAGAAGAAAATCGGAATGTTTGCGCAATTCCTGGACGAATTGATGCTCCGCTATCATTGGGATGTAACCAGTTAATTGCGGCGGGAGCCAAACCAATTACAGCGGCAAAGGATCTCCTTGACGAATTTCTTTTAACGAATTAATCCTTGCATTTCGGCTCCTTTTTAATTAAAATCAACATTCGATTGGATATAGTTTGACAGATACTATATAAATGCATTAATAATAGTAGTATCAGTAAGCAAGATATTTAAAAGTATAGAAGTAAGGAGCCAATATAATGGCAACTAGTACTACAAAGAAAAAGACAACGAGTAAACGAAAAACAACTCGTCGCGCAAAACAAAAAAAGAAATTAGTGATTGTTGAATCACCATCAAAGGCCAAAACAATTGGGAAGTTTTTGGGTCGCTCTTATAAGGTAGTAGCAAGTTTAGGTCACGTGCGTGATTTACCTAAGAGTCGGATGGGGGTTGATATTGAGAATGATTATCAGCCTGATTATATTTCTATCCGGGGTAAGGGTGACGTGATTAAGGAATTACGGAAAGACGCTAAAAATGCAAAAGCAGTTTACCTTGCATCAGATCCCGATCGTGAAGGAGAGGCAATTGCTTGGCACGTTTCAAATATTCTTAAGCTTGATGATTCTGAAAAAAATCGGGTAACATTTAACGAAATCACTAAGGATGCGGTTAAGGAAGCCTTCAATGAGCCACGAACTATTAACATGGATCTTGTTGATGCCCAGCAAGCACGACGAGTTCTTGATCGGTTGGTAGGTTATTCCATTAGTCCAATCCTATGGAAAAAGGTTAAGAAGGGGTTAAGTGCTGGTCGTGTTCAGTCGGTCGCCCTTAATTTAATTATCCAGCGAGAAAACGAGATTAGGAATTTTAAGCCTGAAGAGTATTGGACAATTGATGCCGAATTTAAACATAATCGTGAAAAGTTTAAGGCAACATTTTTTGGCGAAAATGGCAAGAAAGTTAGCTTAAAAAATAATAATGATGTTCAACAGGTTTTAAGTAAACTTGACAAGAATAAAGACTTTGCAATTACTAAGGTGACTAAACGGGAGCGTAAGCGTCAACCACAGCCGCCATTTACAACTTCCACGATGCAACAGGATGCTAACCGTCGTTTGAACTTCCGTACACGAAAAACAATGATGACTGCTCAAATGTTGTACGAAGGAATTGATATTAAGCAGGGGGCACCTGTCGGCTTGATCACTTATATGCGTACTGATTCCACTCGGATTGCATCAATTGCTAAGCATGAGGCCTCTAAGTTTATTCATGAAGAATATGGCGGGGAATATGCTGCAGTTAAGCCAATTAAGGGTAAGTTACCTGAGGGGGCCCAAGATGCTCACGAAGCTATCCGTCCAACGTCTGTTTTTCGTACGCCCGTCAAAATGAAGCCATATCTGACTAATGATCAATATAAATTGTATAGTTTGATCTGGTCACGGTTTGTCGCTAGTCAGATGACACCGGAAATTATTGATACAATGAATGTCAACTTGCAACAGAATAACGTTGATTTCCGAGCATCAGGTTCAAAGGTGAAGTTTGCTGGCTTTACGAAGGTCTACAAGCGGGGGAAAGAAAAGGATAACTTGCTTCCTGAACTAAAAGAAGGCGATAGTGCTCAAATGGTCAGTGATGATCCTGCCCAGCACTTCACGCAACCTCCTGCACGGTATACTGAAGCTGCCTTGATTAAGACACTTGAAGAAAACGGTGTTGGTCGTCCTTCAACCTATGCACCGACACTTGACACGATTCAGCGCCGTTATTATGTTCGCTTAGTTTCACGGCATTTTGAGCCAACGGAATTAGGAGAAATCGTCAATACAATTATCGAAAAACAGTTTCCAGACATTGTTAATGCAAAGTTTACTGCTGATGTTGAAGATAAACTTGATCAAATTGAAGAGGGGAAGCAAAATTGGGTTCGGGTTGTCGATAGTTTCTATCAACCATTCTCCAAGGAAGTTAGTACCGCTGAGAGTGAAGTTGCTAAGATCGAAATGAAAGATGAACTTGCTGGAATGGATTGTGATATTTGTGGTGCTCCAATGGTAGTTAAAATGGGGCGCTACGGTAAGTTTTATGCTTGTTCACGATTTCCTGAATGTCGGAATACAAAAGCAATCGTTAAGGATACTGGAATTCCTTGTCCAAAATGTGGTCAAGGAACGGTTGTTGAACGAAAGTCGAAAAAAAATCGTGTGTTCTACGGCTGTTCACGATATCCTGATTGTGACTTTGTTTCTTGGGATAAGCCAATTGGGCGAAACTGTCCAAAAGATGGTCATTTCCTTGTCGAAAAGAAAATCAAAGGTGGTACTCAGGTCGTTTGCCCGAATGGAGACTACGAAGAAGAACCACAAAAGTAGTATGGTAAAACCGTTTTCATAATTTTTACTAAATTTTACTATTTTACTAATTTAAAAGAACTCTCTAATTTGCTATTATGCGGTTAGAGAGCTTTTTACTAAGGAGAAATGGTACTATGATTAAGCTAGAAAACAATGATTTAACTGTTGAGATTGCTGAGCTAGGAGCCCAATTACATAGTATTCGGCGGAATGATAACCGAATTGAATATCTGTGGCAGGGAGATCCAGCTTCGTGGAAACGTCAAGCACCAATTCTTTTTCCATTCGTCGGTCGGTTAAAAGATGATCAATATGAATTTGCCGGCAAGATATACCACCAAACCCAACATGGCTTTGCCCGGGATCGTAAGTTTAAGGTTATCAACCAGACTTCTTCTCAGGTTACTCTTGAACAGACCGATAGTGAAGAAACATTAAAGGCCTTTCCGTTTGCCTTTAACCTCCGTGTAATTTATGAACTAGTTGATGACCAATTAAATGTTTGCTACTCGGTTACTAATCCTGATAGTAATCATTCATTAATTTATGCAATTGGTGCTCATCCTGGCTTTAATATGCCACTGAGCACTCAAGGTTCCTTCGAACAAGTTCAACTTAGTGTTTCTCCCGCTGAAAAGTATTCACGTGTTGTATTAAATGGACCTTATAATGATTCACAAAACCCAATCATGATTGACATGCAAAAGCCAATGACAATTAGTCATGAACTATTTGACAACGATGCAGTAATTTTTGAAACGGGTGGTGCAAAGTTTACTGCAACCTTAACCGATCCGATTAATAATCATGGTGTTCATGTTCACACTCTTGGAACTCAACATGTTGGAGTTTGGTCACCATTCCCAACTAAAGCTAATTTAGTGTGTGTAGAACCATGGTGGGGAATTGCGGACAATGTTAATGCAGATGGCAAATTGCTACATAAACAGGGGATGCATCGTTTAGTACCGCAAGATAATGCTAAGTATGAATTTAGCATCCAACCATTTTAAGATTATAAATAAAAGCAGTTCGAGAATTTGAGTTCTCAAACTGCTTTTTATTTATGATGTTTTTTCTTTAGATAATAAACAAGCCCAAAACTTACCAGGGATTCTTTGCCAGTAATGATTCGAATAATATTACTTTTATGTCGCCAAAGAACCAGTGCGGTTAAAATTCCAGCAACGCAGCTAAGAATTAGATCGTGCTCGCAAAGCGCAATGATAAATATTGAGGTAATTCCAACGATACTGGCACAACTGGCCATGCTTGTTAACAACAAAGTGATGATAAAAATTGTACAGGCAAGGGCAAATAGTGGTGGGTTGTATGCTAGTAGAATCCCTGCACTAGTTGCAACTGCTTTACCACCATGAAAATGGTCAAAGATTGAAAAAGTATGTCCTAATGAGGCAAAAATCCCAATTAATAACGGGTTTACCGAATGAGAAACCCCTAAAAGATATGGCTGACTAGCTGCTAGTGTCCCCTTGAGGACATCCATTAGGAGAACCACCACTCCAGCTTTAGGCCCCAATTCACGGAAGGTATTTGTGGTTCCAATGTTACCACTACCAAGCTTTCGAATATCTTTATGGTAAAAAGTTTGACTAATCCACAAGCCTGATGGAATAGATCCTAAAAGATAGGCAACAATCACCATTCCAATTATTTTAATTATCATTCAATTTACTCCTTAAAAATAGCTACCCACTAAAGATAGCACGAAATCCTGTTAGAAACCACTAGAGAACCTATTTTAAAATTGTAGTTTGCAAAATAAGGATTAAATGAAGTATTATCGTTATTGTTAAAGATTGTAGTATTACTATTACAATCCTGTTCGAATTACGGTATAATATATAAATCGAACAGACGTTCAAAATGAAAAGGGAGGTCATTTTGTGGCCACAAAAAAAGAAACGTATGATGCATCGTCAATTCAAGTTTTAAAAGGACTTGAGGCCGTTCGGAAACGACCAGGGATGTATATTGGATCTACCGATTCGCGAGGACTGCACCACCTCGTATACGAAATTGTTGATAATGCAGTTGATGAAGCATTATCTGGTTACGGTGACGAGATTAACGTTACGATTGAAAAAGACAATTCAATTACGGTTCAGGATCATGGTCGGGGAATGCCAGTCGGAATGCATGCTTCCGGGAAACCGACCCCTGAAGTAATTATGACGGTTCTTCATGCTGGTGGTAAGTTCGGTCAATCAGATGGTTATAAGACTTCTGGTGGACTTCATGGGGTTGGTGCTTCAGTAGTTAATGCTTTATCAACTAACCTTACTCTAACGATTGTCCGTGATCATGAACGCTATCAAGAAAAATTTAAGGATGGCGGTCAGCCAATTGGTACCTTAAAGAAACTCGGTCATACAAATGCCGGCAACGGAACAACGGTATCCTTCAAGCCTGATCCAAGCATCTTTACGACAACTGTTTATGATTACAATACCTTAGCAAATAGGTTGCGAGAATCTGCCTTTCTGTTAAAGGGAATTAAAATTGTTCTAACTGATAAGCGGCAGGATCATGAGAAGCAAGATATTTTTCAATATAAAGATGGTATTCAAGAATTTGTCACTTACTTGAATGAAGGTAAAGATACTTTAGGTAAAGTCTTATACTTTGATGGTAGTCAGGATGACGTTGAGGTCGAGGTCGCTGCCCAATATAATGATGGTTACTCTGAATCATTGCTTTCCTTTGTTAATAATGTTCGCACGCCAGATGGCGGAACGCATGAGGCTGGTTTTAGGAGTGCTTGGACCAAGACTTTTAACGAGTACGCCCATAAGGTTGGATTGCTGAAGGATAAGGACAAGAATCTTGAAGGAAGTGATGTTCGTGAGGGACTGACTGCTGTTGTTTCTGTTCGAATTCCTGAACGAATTTTGCAATTTGAAGGTCAGACAAAAGATAAGTTAGGAACTCCGGAAGCACGGAAAATTGTGGATTCCATTGTAAGCGAGCAGCTCGGTTATGCATTAATGGAGAATGGCGATTTTGCCCAGATGCTGATTCGAAAGTCAATCAAGGCCCGTGAAGCTCGTGAAGCAGCGCGAAAGGCAAGGAACCAAGCTCGTGGCGGCAAACGTAAGAGTCGAAAAGAACGAAACCTTTCTGGAAAACTAACTCCAGCACAATCAAAGAATGCTAAAAAGAATGAACTATTCTTGGTCGAAGGGGATTCTGCTGGTGGCTCTGCTAAACAGGGACGTGACCGGAAATACCAAGCCATTTTACCGTTACGGGGAAAAGTCTTAAATACTGAAAAGGCTAAGCTTGATGATGTGTTAAAGAATGAAGAGTTAAACACAATTATTTATACAGTTGGTGCAGGTGCTGGCTCTGAGTTTAATGTTGACGATTCAAACTACGATAAAATTATTATCATGACAGATGCTGATGATGATGGAGCACATATTCAAATCTTGCTATTGACATTCTTTTACAAGTACATGCGACCAATGATTGAGGCCGGGAAAATTTATATCGCCTTGCCACCGTTATATCGTTTACAAACTGGACGGGGTGCTAAAACTAAGATCACCTATGCATGGACCAATGATGAATTGACAGAACTGACCAAGAAAGCAGGGAAGAATGCTCAATTACAACGGTTTAAGGGACTTGGTGAAATGAATGCCGATCAATTATGGGAAACAACAATGAACCCTGAAACACGGACATTGATTCAAGTACGAATTGAGGATGCCGAGTTAGCTGAACGTCGGGTAACAACTTTGATGGGGAATAAGGTCGAGCCACGGCGGAAATGGATTGAAGATAATGTTCACTTTACTCTTAGTGATGATAAAGAATCGGATGAATTAGTGGAGAATAAGGGACACTTATCAAGTCATAATGGACAACCAATAAAAGCTAAAAAGACTTTTAACCAAGAGGCACTTTTTTAGGTAAGCAGAAAGGAACATTACAGTGAGAGACGGTAAAATTGAAAAAATGACCTTGGAACAATTGATGGGGGATCGTTTTGGTCGTTATTCAAAGTCAATTATTCAAGAACGGGCATTGCCTGATATTCGGGATGGCTTAAAACCAGTTCAACGGCGGATCTTATTTGCAATGAATAAGGATGGAAACACCTACGATAAGGGATTCCGGAAATCAGCCAAGTCTGTCGGTAACGTCATGGGTAATTTCCACCCCCACGGAGACAGTTCAATTTACGAAGCATTAGTTCGTCTAAGTCAAGATTGGAAGCTCCGGGAACCATTAATTGAAATGCACGGGAATAATGGTTCAATGGATGGTGATCCAGCTGCGGCAATGAGGTATACGGAAGCACGGTTAAGCAAAATTGCTGGATTAATGCTTCAGGACATTGATAAAGATACCGTTGAAATGACGTTAAACTTTGACGACACTGAAAAGGAACCGACAGTCTTACCAGCACGAATTCCCAATCTTCTTGTTAATGGTGCTACCGGTATTTCAGCAGGATACGCAACAGAAATACCAACGCATAACCTTGGTGAAGTACTGGATGCTTTGGTTTACCTTCTAAATAATCCAGATGCTAGTTTAGAGAAACTAATGGAATTTATACCGGGTCCTGACTTTCCAACCGGAGGGATTATTCAAGGAATTGATGGTATTCGAAAGGCTTACCAAACAGGTCGCGGGCGAATTGTTGTTCGTGCTAGAACTGAGATTGAGACACTTCGCGGTGGTCGCCAACAAATTAACGTAACCGAAATTCCTTATGAGGTTAATAAGGCTCAACTAGTCAAGCGGATTAATGATCTTCGTCTAGCTAAGAAGGTGGAGGGGATTGCCGAAGCACGTGACGAAACGGATCGTAGTGGCTTGCGGATTGCCATCGAGTTAAAGCGTGGTGCTAATGCTCAGGGGATCCTTAATTACCTTCTTAAAAATACTGATTTGCAAATTAACTATAATTTCAACATGGTTGCGATTGATGAGCAGCGACCAATGCGGGTAGGGTTAAAACGAATTTTAACCTCATATCTTTCCTTTCAGAAGCAAATTATTCGACGACGGACACAATTCAACCTAAATAAGGCCCAACATCGTCTCCACATTGTTGAAGGATTGATTAAAGCTTTATCAATCTTAGATCAAGTAATTAAGACTATTCGTGGAAGTAAAAATCGAAAAGATGCTAAGGAAAACCTGATTAGCCAGTATGCATTCTCCGCAGAACAAGCAGAAGCAATTGTTACTCTGCAACTTTATCGGTTAACGAATACTGATGTTACTGAGCTCAAGGATGAACAGCAAAATCTAAACCAGCAAATTGAAGAATTCCAATTAATCCTAACAAATGATCAAGAATTAGCTAATGTCCTCCGGAGAGAAATGTTAGCAATTAAGAAAGAG
The DNA here is from genome assembly GCF_932750685.1 of Limosilactobacillus urinaemulieris. Classification (NCBI taxonomy): domain Bacteria; kingdom Bacillati; phylum Bacillota; class Bacilli; order Lactobacillales; family Lactobacillaceae; genus Limosilactobacillus; species Limosilactobacillus urinaemulieris. Next base: position 65,036 of record NZ_CAKOBX010000010.1, read on the forward strand.
TTTGGTAACCCACGACGCACAAAGATTGAAAGTCATGTAGAGAAGTTAAAAGTTGATACTAAGGTAACGGTAGCAAAAGAAGACGTTATTCTCTTGGTTTCTCACGCGGGATATATTAAGCGATCAAGTGTACGCTCATTTAAGGCATCACCAATAGACGAAAACGGTCTTCGTGAAGATGATTACCCGATTTTAATTCAAGAAACAAATACTTTAGCGCACTTGTTTATGTTTACCAATTTTGGAAATGTTATTTACCGACCTGTTCATGAAATTACCGATGCCCGGTGGAAGGATACTGGAGAGCATATTTCACAGACGATTGGTTTAGCAGAAAACGAGCATATCATAAAAGCAATGGTCTTTGATAAGTTGGATCAACCAGGAACCATCATTATGGGAACAAACGATGGTCAGATCAAGCAGTCGGCATTTACAGATTATAAGCCAGGGAGTCGTTATAAGAGTCGAACAATGACTGGGATTAAGTTAAAGAGCGACGAATCGAGGTTAGTAAGTGTTGATTATTACGAACCAGCAAATGAAAATCGGTCGCTCCTTGTGATTAGTCATGAGGGGTATGCGGTTCGATTTGATGTTGCTGATGTTCCCGTTACTGGTTTACGAACTGGTGGGGTTCGGGCAATAAACTTAAAAGATACTGATTATGCCACTGACTTTACTCTAGTTTCTGAAAGGCAAAACTTGGCAATGATTACCCAACGTGGGGCCTTTAAAGAAATGGCAAGCTCTGAAATTGAAGTTGGAGCTCGTGCTCGTCGTGGAGAATTAGTGATTCATAGAATTAAGAACCATCCTCATAAGATTGTCGACTTTCTTGCTTATGATCCAGGTAATCATGATATTCTTGAAATTATTACTGATCGACCTGCTTTCCAGGATGTTGCAGTAGATGATCACCACCTTGGAACTGCCAAATCAAACGGGACATTTGTTGTTGATACTGATACCCAAGGAACACCTGTAAAATTAAAGCGTAAACAAGTTAATATCTTAAATGAAGAACCAATAAGTCAGGAGAATTAATAAGCTTTCTCTACTTTTCTTTATTTTCGGTGAGATATTTTATAATTATCTCACCAAGCTGGTGCTTCCATGATAGAATAGAAATTGTAGATTGTTTCATGTCTTAGTACTTACGGACAATATCGAAACAAACAGGAGGAATTTTAAATGAGTAACAAAGAATTAGTTTTTGGTCATCAGAATCCAGATACTGATGCGATTACAGCTGCAATGGCTTTTTCATACTTTCAAAATCAATTAGGTTACGAAACTGAAGCTGTTGCTCTTGGTGAACCTAACGACGAAACAAAGTATGCCTTAGATCACTTTGGAATGAAGACGCCTCGGGTAGTTAAGACCGTTGCAAACGAAGTTGACAAGGTTATGCTTGTTGACCATAACGAACCACAACAAAGTGTTAGCGATCTTGATAAGGTTACTGTTACTCACTTGGTTGATCACCACCGAATTGCTAACTTTAACACTGCTCAACCACTTTGGATTACTGCTCGTCCATATGGTTGTGTAAGTACTATTATCACTGAATTATTCCAAGAAAAGCACATTAATATTCCAGCAGACCTTGCCGGGATGATGCTTTCAGCAATTATCTCAGACACATTACTTTTGAAGTCACCAACCACAACTGATCATGATCGTGAAGCTGTTAAGTACTTAGCAAGAGTTGCTGGTGTTGAAGACTACGAAAAGTATGGAATCGCCATGCTAAAGGCCGGCACTAACATTGCTAAGAAGACGGATAACGAAATTGTCGATGGTGATGCAAAGACATTTGAACTTGGTGGTACTAAGTTACGAATCGGCCAAGTTAATACCGTTGACTTAGATGACGTTTTCTCCCGTCAAGCTGATCTTGAAAAGGAAATGCACAACTTAATGGATCAAAATGGCTACGAGACCTTTGTACTAATGGTTACTAACATTTTAAATAGTGATACTGACCTCTTTGTTGTTGGTGACCATACTGATACAGTTGAAAAGGCCTTTGGGAAGAAGCTTGATAATAAGCGGATGAACTTGCCAGGTGTTGTTTCCCGGAAGAAGCAAGTTGTTCCTCCATTGACAGACGCTTTTGAAGGATAATGACTTTATTTCTTTAATCATTAACATTCAATTTAATAATGTAATAAAGTGAAAAACTCCTATAATAAGATATTAAATTATTCTTATTATGGGAGTTTTATTTATGGAATTCGAATTTTCACTTGCAAATGAAGAGGATCTACCAAGAATTGTTGATATTTATAATCAGATCATCCCATCCCGTCTTGCTACAGCTGATTTAGAGCCAGTAACCGTTGCTGACCGAGAAGTGTGGTACCATTCATTTACTAAGACTCATCCATTGTGGGTTATCAAAAATAATAAGCAAAGAGTGGTGGGATGGGTAGGCCTTGAACCGTTTTATGGTCGACCAGCCTATGAGCATACCTGCGAAATAGCGATTTATATTGATAAAACCGTTCGTCATCATGGGCTTGGAACACAAGCAATTAATTTTGTGATTAGTCAATTACCTCAACTGGGAATTACAGCAATCGTAGCCTATATTTTTGGTCATAATTTGCCAAGCTTAGGATTATTCAAGTCATTTAATTTTACGGAATGGGGAAGGTTGCCTCGAGTAGCAGAACTTGATGGTGTTCAGCGGGATCTCGTAATAATGGGGAGAAGGTTCGACTAGAATAGTAGCTAAAAAACTAACTTAACCTGAAATACAGGTTGACAAATATTAGAATATGATTAAAATAATTAGTAATTACTTAAAGGAGGAGCATAATGATGAATGCTTTAGTTCAATCAAATATTAAAGCGTATGCCTTCTGGTTTAGCGATTAATTATCCGCTAACCAGCAGTGCTCTTCATTGTGCGTTCCCGGATAGTTGTTAACCTTAAACCATCCGGGACTCTACTAATTCTGACTTAGTCATTATAGCCCTGGGTGGATGTAACCATCGAGGACTTTTTTATTTGGAGGGAAAATTATGCCAGCAACTAAGTCACAATTATTAAATAACTTGAATACAAATTTCAGTCGATTAAAGCCAGTGGGAATTCGGGAGTTCGATTACAAGGCTAGCGCAATTCCCGGGATCATTAAATTAACGCTTGGGGAGCCTGATTTCAACGTTCCTGAGGTGATGAAGAAGGCGGCAATTGACAGTATTGAGAATAATGATTCCCACTATGCGCCGGGTAGCGGATCGATCCAATTACGGAAAGCAATCGCTAAATTTATGGCTGATCGGTATGGACTAGATTATGATCCAATAAGTGAGGTAGCTGTTATAGTTGGGGCAACTGAAGGAATTTATGCTTCATTATCAGCCCTAGTCAATCCAGGGGATGAGGTTTTAATTACTACCCCAACTTTCCCGCTATACATGGCGGTAACGACTATCCTTGGCGGAGAACCCGTTGAAATTGATACTAGTAATGACCAATTTGTTCTAACACCTGAAAAGCTTCGTCAAGCAATCACAGAACATCCTCGTGCCAAAGCAATTATCTTGAATTACCCATCAAACCCGACCGGTGTTACTTATACTCGTGAGCAAATCCAACAGTTGGCAGCCGCAATTGATCAAACTAATTTGGTTGTCATCGCGGATGAAATATACTCAGAGTTAGTCTACAGTGGTCAGCATACTTCGATCGCAGAATTTATTCCGGGACAAACCTTAGTCTTAAATGGGGCTTCGAAGTCACAAGCAATGACTGGATACCGGGTCGGCTTTATTGCGGGACCACAAGAATTAATGAAGCCAGTATCTGCCATTCATGCCATGATGGTTACCGCTGCTGCGGATCCAATGATGGCAGCGGCAGCTAAGGGATTTGCTAGTGAAGCTGGAAAACAAGCGACCCTCAAAATGAAGACGGCTTACAAGCAGCGTCGCGATACCTTAGTTCCGGCATTACGCAAGCTCGGCTTTGAAATTACTAACCCTAATGGTGCTTTCTATGTCTTTGCTAAATTACCGGAACGTTTTGGAACTGACGACGTAAAATTCGCTACTGAACTGGCTGAACAAGGAAAAGTGGCTGTAATTCCTGGTTCATACTTCGGGGCTGGTGGTAGTGGCTACCTAAGGATTAGTTACGCAACAAGCATGACGGACATTAAGGAAGCAATTAAACGAATTAGCCAATTTGTAAAGGAGGACTAACCAATGACCCAAATTTTAATGACAAGTGTCCGGGACGATGAACAAGCAGCAATTAAGGAATTCGCCAAGGAAAATAATGTTGAAATTATTACTACCGAAAAATTAATTGATGATGCCGTGGGTCTTACAAAAGATGTTGATGGCCTGGTTATCCAACAACGAAGTAAGCTGCCCACATCAATCTACGCTAAATTACGTGAGAATGGCTTAAAACAAATTGCTACTCGAACCGCTGGCTTTGATATGATTGATCTTGATGAGGCACGGGCCAATAATTTAACAGTAACAAATGTTCCGGCTTACTCACCAAGAAGTGTTGCTGAACATGCGCTAATGCAGATTTTCCGGTTATTACGGAAAGCTTACCGGTTTGATGCTCAGGTAGCGGCTAATGATTACCGGTGGTTTAGCGATGAGCAAGCACTGGAAATTCATACAGCAACTATCGGAATCATTGGTGTTGGTCGAATTGGCGGAACGTTAGCTAAGCTATTAAAAGCTTTAGGGGCAACGGTTCTAGGGTTTGATACTAAACCGCGAGAAGAAATGAAAGAAATTGTTGAATACGTTACGAAAGAAGAACTTTTACAGCGGTCAGATGTAGTATCATTACACGTTGATCTGAACCCGACCTCGGTTGGGTTAATAACTGCGAAGGATTTTGCCTTGATGAAATCAAGTGCTGGTTTAGTGAATGCTAGTCGAGGCCCAGTGGTGAATACGGCTGATTTAGTAGCTGCCTTGAAAACAAAGAAAATAGCTGCAGCTGCTTTAGATACCTTTGAGGGTGAAAATGAGGTTGTTATGACTGATCGTCGGCAAACGGGTCTTGGTGATGTACCATTGGTTGCGGAACTTCATTCAATGGATAATGTGATTCTGACCCCGCATATTGCTTTCTTTACTAATTTGGCCGTAAAAAATATGGTTGATTTTGCTCTTGAAGATGTTTTAACGGTTCTTGCGGGAGAAAAATCACCGCATGAAGTAAACTGATCTTATTAAGTTATAGCCACTTTTGTAGAATAGGACGGGGTATTTTTCTCATTTGTTTTTAATTCTAATAAATATATGTTAGAATACCTACAATTTATAATCTGGGCTAATATATTAGATATTGCTAGACGACGAAAGAGGTTGATATAGATGAGTTTAGACACAGCAATCTTTGCAGGCGGATGTTTTTGGTGCATGGTTCAGCCGTTTGATACTTATCCGGGAATTAAATCGGTTGTTTCCGGGTATACTGGAGGAGATGTCCCTAATCCAACCTATGAAGAGGTTTGTTCAGGGAAGACCGGGCATACTGAAGCGGTCAAGATTACCTTTGATCCTGATGTCATTTCATATGATGATCTGGTAACAATTTATTGGCACCAAACCGACCCAACTGATGCAATGGGGCAATTCCAGGATCGTGGGGACAATTACCGGCCAGTAATTTTTGTTAATAGTCCTCAACAACGTGAGATTGCCGAAAAATCAAAGGCTGCTCTTCAAGCTAGTGGGCAATTTGGAAATGATAAGATTGTTACTCAAATTGAAGATGCTAAGCCTTTTTATCCTGCAGAGGATTACCATCAAGACTTCTATAAGAAGAATCCAGAACGGTACGCTCTTCAAGAGGCTGGTGGTAGAGAACAATTTAAGCAACAACATTGGAATAACAAGGATTAATAAAAAACTCTCGTGACTTTTTATAGTGAAGTCACGAGAGTTTTTGTTATCTAGCTGGATAGATAAATTTAACAAGATTATGAGGCTTATTAGTTTTGTTGATTATCACTTAATTTCATCTAGTCATCCCCCTAGTTGACATTTAAATCGACATTACCAAGTTGGTGATCAAAATTGACAGCCCAATGTCCTTCCTTGAGATGAGGCGGTAAAACGAACGTTCCAGAAGAAACCAGTTGACCTTCTTTAAATTGCTTGCCTTGTTCTTCAAGCTTCTTGACAAGCCATTGAAGAGATTTGAGTGGGTTGCCAAGAGCCTCTTTTCCATAAACAACTAATCCGCCAACAGCACAATCTGACATGACATTGTATTTACCGAGACTCGGGAACCAATCCTTAAATCGAGAATCCGGTACTTCTAGTGCACCCGCAACTGTTGTCTTGTTTAAGAGATCTTCTAATGAATCATTACTCGTTAAGTCAGTAGTTGCACGAAAGGCTAATTCAACTTCGACTAATGGCTCCATCAGGTCATTTAAGTTGACGTTTGCTGGAGCAGGGAGAAAACGACGATTAACCTGTTGACCATATAAGGGTGAATCCGCGTCAAACATATCTTGGGTTTGTTTACTTGTAAGTGACACTTTATATCCACCAACGGGGACGCCCTTAAGCCGCATTACCTCATCTTGAACAGCGTATGCAGTATCGTCATCTTCCACAACACCTTTCCAGTCTTTTTCTTCTAATGGCTTGCCAGTTAGGGTTGCATCGTAAAGAGCCATTGCAAATTCTTTTTGGTTAGCGTTTAATGTTGTCATAATTGATTCCTCCAATTTTTAGTTATTTATGATTATCATCACCATCAAAAATGCCAACACTGATGAGAATCATTATTTTTAATTATTTCTCGAATGTTGCTAATGTCGCTAATGTCACTATCTTTCATGATCCTCACCTCACTTAAAAATAAATTTCAAAGTAAACAAAAACCCTTCAAGCACAATTGAATATGCTTGAAGGGCGACGTTGCCGCGGTACCACCTTCATTTATGGAAAGAGTCCACATCTTGAACCAGACAAATCTATCTGGAGCCAGGATAATGGTTGGCAGCCAGGCAACCTTACTTAGTTCAGGAGCCAATTCACAGGGGATTTAACATTGATTAACGTTGCTTAGTTCACACCAGCCACTAAGTCTCTGAACCAGTCAACCAGGTTACTTCCTGTTCGGTATCTTTAACGTGTTTACATTTGATGCTTCGTATTCTACTCATTAAATTCTAATCTGTCAACCGTAAAATTTAATTTTTTATTATTTTGTTAATCCCTTATATGAAGAAATTAAATTTATAAATCATTTAGAAACGTATGGGGCACAATTAGGGGGTTCACAAGTCGAAGTTTGTATTGTAAACTACTCAACAATTACAAAATGATGAGAAAGAGGAGTGGTAACGATGTTTAAATTTTCAAAAAGAGTTCCTGCTGACGGGACAGATGCTGTTGGTGCAATCTTAAAAGCGGCGGCTGATCCAAAAATTATTTCATTTGCAGGTGGATTACCGGCTCCTGAACTATTTCCAGTTGAAGGGATGAAGAAGGCCACCGATAAGGTTTATGCAGAGCATGGTCAGCAAGCACTTCAGTATGGAGCTGCCAAGGGGGTAACCGAGCTGCGTGAACTGATCCTTAAGCGAGTAAAGGAAAAGGAGAATGTTGATGCCAAATTAGAGAATGTTATGGTAACAACAGGTTCTGAACAGGCAATTGATCTGGTCGGAAAGGCATTTGTGAATCCTGGTGATACAGTTCTTGTAGAGGAACCGACTTATCTTTGTGCTCTCGATGTTTTCCGTTCATATGGCGCTAATTTTGTTAGTGTGCCGATGGATGAGGACGGAATGAAGATGGACGCTCTGGAAGAAGCACTTAAGGCTCATCCAGAAACAGCGCTGGTTTATACAGTACCAAACTTCCAAAACCCAACTGGACGGACCATGCCGGCAGAACGACGCAAGAAGTTTGCGGAATTGGCAGCAAAATACGATGTTCCAGTTCTTGAGGATAACCCGTATGGTGATATTCGCTTTGCAGGAGAACACGTACCTTCTGTTAAGTCATTTGATCATGCAGGGAAAGTCTTTTACATGAGTACGTTCTCAAAGATTCTCGCTCCGGGATTCCGTCTTGGCTGGTTAGTAGCGGATCCGAAGGTCATTGAAAAGTTAACTGTGCTAAAGCAATCTGCTGATCTTCATACGGATAACCTCGTTCAGTATGTAGTTACTGAATTCTTTAAGGAAAATGATGTTGACGCCCACGTTAAGGAAATTAGTGATCTTTACGGGAAGCGGAAGCAACTGATGATTGATGGGATTAAGAAGTACTTCCCGAAGGATGTTAAGTACACTGATCCAGAAGGTGGAATGTTCCTTTGGGTTGAAGTACCTGGTGTCACTGATACTGTTGAACTCTTTAAACAGTGTCTTGAACACAATGTTGCCTTTGTTCCTGGTGATCCATTCTTTGCTGGCAAGCCACAACCAGGAACATTCCGGTTGAATTACTCTAATATGCAGGAAGACCAAATTGAGGTCGGATTAAAGCGGCTTGGTGAAGCACTTTCACAGGCTCTCGAAGCATAATTATCAAATAGTTCTTAAAGGATGCACGATGATGGTGTTCTTTAAGAACCATTTGCGTTTAAAAACACTATCTTTCTTTGTTTGGTAGATAATTGTAAAATATAAGATGATTAGCCAAACGGAAGAAATGTTAGAAAGGGTTAAAATTATGCGTAAACCATTTATCGTTGCAAATTGGAAGATGCACAAAAACGTCAAGGAGTCAGTTGATTTTGTTAACCAGATCAAATCAAAGCTTCCTGATCCTAATAAGATGGAGGTTGGCATTGCAGCACAAGCATTTGCCTTGCCAAGCATGGTTGAAGCAGCAGGAAATTCAGGCCTGAGAATTATCGCCCAAAACGCTGCTGCGGAATACTCTGGTCCATATACAGGTGAAGTAAGTCTTCGTGGTTTAGCAGATGCTGGAGTCTCGTATGTCATGTTGGGTCATATTGAGCGACGGCGATTATTTGGTGAAACAAATGCTAGCGTACACAAGAAGGTTCAAGCAGCCCTTCAACGTGGTGTTACCCCAATTATCTGTACAGATGAAACAATGGTGCAGCAGGTGGTTAATGATGAAATTCACTATGTCTTCCACCAACTGATGACCGTTTTGCACGGTGTTTCGTTGGATCAGATCAAGCAGGTTGTCATCTCCTACGAACCTAGTTGGGCAGTTGGTGCAGGGCAACACGCTAATCCGACCTTGGCCGAAGAAGGATGTCGACTAATCCGTCAGACAATTGCTGAATATTATAGCTATGAGATTGCGGATAAGATTCGAATCCTTTATGGGGGAAGTGTTAATCCTAATAATATTAAGGATATTATTGATAAACCCGATATTGATGGTGCGTTAATTGGCCGGGCAAGTTTGGACCTGGATAATTTCTTAAAAATGATTTCCAATGCTCAGTTAACACTAAAAGAAGAATAATAAAAAGTTCCTAGTACTCAATTTACGAATACTAGGAACTTTTAAGCTAGGGTAAGCTATTAGTTTACTTGCTTATCGTCATCCTTCTTTAATTCTTCACGAGTCTTCACGTCATTAACGTGTAATTCGAACTTAACTAATTTCAAGCCGGTCATCTTATCTAGGGCGCTGTCAATCTCTTTACAGACTGCTTCAAAAATTTCTGGTGCGCTTTTACCATATTCAATTGTGGCATCCATTTTAATTGCGACTTGTTTTTCACCTACGTCAGCATCGATTCCCTTGGTCATATTATTACCGGAGGAAACTTTATCCGCGAATTCAGAGAACATGTTGCCGTCAAGGGAGATAATTCCTGGAACTCGAGTAGCTGTGATCCCAGCAATCTTCTCAATTACACTGTCATCAAAAGTTAGGTGTTGGTCAACATTAGTTTTAGTGGTTTGGTTTGTGTTTGTAGTTGTCATAATTAATTCCTCCTTAGAAATTATTCGGCAAGTTTAGCACTTAATTTATTAACGATTCCCTTAAAAGAGAATCCGATGAGGTCTAAGACGAGACCGATTATGGCGAAGATAGCGGTAGTTAGAAGAATACCAATTGCTGTCCAAAATCCCCAAACGGTCCAACTAATGCTGAGAACTAATCCCGTAATCGCACCAATGAGAGCAAGTTTCATTGTTATCCCTCCTTGTTAGACGACTGTGACTGATTTTTTGTGACTATAAGGTTCGAGGCGAACTCGTAATTTACGAAGTCCGATAGCAAAGTTTGTTTGTAAATTATTTTCAATTGCGTCAGTTAAAGAGTTCTTCAGTAGCTCTGGATCAGATTGTCCAGAAAGCATTCCAGTAACGGTGACGTCTGCTTCTTGACGGTTCTTGAGCATTTTAACCGTCGTTGTGGGGTTGTAGAGACCAAAACTTGATAAGTTAAGTCGAATACTATTTTCCACTGCTGTTTTATCAACTGAGATATGACGAGCGCCATCACGAGCAATTATCAATTGTTTACTCGTTGTTGGTCGGAAGATAGAACTTCCGATTACGATTATCGCCATTAGAATGATATAGCTTGCTAAACCAATAATTGTGTATTGTCCGGGGCGGGTTAATAGCCATTGGCTGATTTCTAGTGTCCAGGGCTCATGACGGAAGATCCAGAGAAGGATTACAATCCCACCGATTAATCCCTGAATTAGCATTGCTAATGTGATCCACCATTTTTTCCAATTAGCCATTAAAGAATCACTCCTTTCTATGTCTGCAGGCTGCTGTTTTAATGTCTTAACTTTAACATGGATGAAAAGGCTTTACAGTAGATTACTAATAGACATAAGGCTTTCTTATACGGGTGATCATTAATTCTTCACAGGTGTTTACAAATAGGGTATAAATTGGCAAAAAAGACCATTTTTGATTAATAATCTGCTATGATTATAGTGATTTAATTCTAATTGGGGATGATAAAATGCAAATTAGGAAAGCGACACAAAAGGACTTAGACACAATTTTGGAGATTCTTCGCGATGGACGTAATCAATTGGCTGAACGTGGGGTTGATCAATGGCAGGGTGACTATCCAAACGCTCAGCACATTCAGGAAGATATTGATAATGGCTATTCATATCTCGTTAAATCTGATGATGGGATGACTGTTGGGGCAGTTGCAATCGTCAATTCACCAGATCACGTTTATGATCATATTAATGGTGAATGGCTAATTAATACGACGAACTATGTTACTATTCACCGGGTAGCCATTCACTCAAGTCATGCAGGAAAAGGTTACGCATCAAAGCTATTCATTAGTGTGATTGATTACTTAGAAAAGCATCGCCCTGATGTGGAGTCAATTCGCCTTAGTACGAACGAAAATAATTTGGTAATGCAACACATTGCCGAAAAGAATGGCTTCCAAAAGGTTGGAACGATGCCAGGAGCATACCGTCCTGAAGAACTCTCTTACGTGTATGAGTTATTAACAAACACTCACGCTTTAGCGAGCTAAAATTAAGGAGACTAGTGCGAAATCTTATTTTCGTACTGGCCTCCTTAATTTTATTTATTAATTTGTTGAGCGTAATTTCGAGCGTTGTACAGTTCGTAAACAATAATGGTTTCGATTAAAGTGATAATGCAGATTAAGAGAAATGTGTATACCTCAGGAAGAATGAAAAGGAGGATCAGCAGGATCCACGAAAACCAACTCCACTGGGTTTCAATTTTGACTACTCGCTGAACCCGTTTGGTTGGGGTAATCCTTCCTGAACGTTGAAAAATATCACGAATTTGGGCAAACCATTTAACTTCAAAGAAACTCTCAATCATAAAAATGATGATCAAAGTCATTAGGTAAATATGTGCCATGTTTTTAAACTCCTTTAAGCATGATGCAAGGTTAAGTTTAGCCGTTTCATAGTTAATAAGCAAACATCATACTATTTAGCAAGTTTTGTATTAACCCACCGAGAAACGGCAATCGATAATGCAACCCCTAAGGCAAGGGGGATAAAGGCTGTGAAATTCAAATGACAGACTTCAAACAACATGAACATTGCCATAAGAGGTGCCTGTTGAGAAGCGGTTAAAAAATAAGCAGCGCCGAGTACAGCACACTGGGTAATTGTTACTCCTGGCATAATTTGGACATAGATCATCCCCAAGAAGACACCAATAACAGCGCCAAGCGAAATTGAAGGCGTCAGGATTCCTCCATAAGCCCCGCTCTTGATACTAAGAAGGGTTACAACTGCTTTAGCAATGAAACCAAAAAGAAGGGCTAAAATAACATTTTTATTGATGGTGGTGGTGCCCATCGCTAATTGAGCCAATCCGCGACCATTTCCCATGATTTGCGGGTAGAAAGCAGCAACAATCCCAGTAATAATTCCCATTAATGGTAGCTGGTAGAGCACGTTTTTGGTAATGGCCCGGTGAGCACTTGCTTTTTTTACTCCCAACTTGAAGTAAGCACCCATGATTCCAAGAAGGGGTGCCAAGACGATCACAATTGGAAGGATCCGTAATGAAGGAAAATTTTTGGAGCCGACCAAGTAGTAGGGCTTATACCCTTTAACAATTGATCCGATTAAAGTCGCAATTACCGACATTGTTAAACTAACAGCGACTACTCGGGCGTTAACTTTCTTGTAAAGTAACTCAATCGCAAAGACAGCACCTGTGATCGGAGCAATATATACTCCTGAGAAACCAGCACCAGCAGCGCACGCAATTAGCATTTTTTGGTCTTCTGGATCGAGCTTCAGGTAACGGTTGTTAGCAAAGTGTCGTTCCCATTTCTGAGCGATTGCAGCACCGGCTTCCCGTGGCGCTAATTCACGACCAATGGAATTCCCTGTTCCTACATAAAAGATCTGTGTAACAACATGAATTAGTGTTTTAACTAGCGGCATTGTCTTACCAGTAATTGCTTTACTGATACCGACTGGGCGGTAGTTCTTTTGAAGAAAATACCAGATGATTGCAGCAATCGCAGAACCAACAAAAACAGAGATAAATCGGTGCTCTGGACCAACAAAAATATCAACTGGGATCCGATTGCTTTCTTCAAAGTTAAGAAAGTATTTTTCTGATAAATCAAGAAGAATACTTAATAGTAAAGAACTAATCCCCACGATCACCCCAAGTACAACCGTAGCAATGACTAAAGGAACATTTTTTGAAATCGACTTCATTCTTCTCTCTCCCATGAATAATTATACCTCGTTAGTTTATACCACCAGAAAGCAGAAATAAAGTCTCTCAGAAGAATCAGGTAATTTGGGTGTATGATAAAAGAAAAAGATCTAGGTGAGTTGAAATGGACAAACAACCGACTAAAAAAGATGCAATTATGTTAATTATTGTTGCTCTCGCTGTGGTAACCATTCAGGGAATTTGTGCCCAGTTAGGTAAGTAGGTGGCAGGATGACGCATTTGGTTTGGGGAAAGCAGTCATTAACTGATTGGCAGCGAGTCCAATTAGCTCAGCTTGAATATCATAACTGGCACTTAGGAGAAGATGTCTTGCTGCCAGACGGCCAGTTAATTGGTGAAGTGGTCAAGGTGATTTGGACGACTGATGGATTTCGAGCGACAGTAATTCGTTCAGCTGCTGATCCCCAAATAATAGTTCTTTTTCGTGGATCGTCTGGTGTTCGGAAGGGCGATCCAACAACGTGGACTAATGAATGGCTTCGGGTCAACCTGCCAATTGGTAACGCAATTATTAATCAGGTTTCTGACGTCCCTCAAGAGCTATGGACGGCAAGCAAGGAATTTAATCATTTATTAGCTGCTTACCCGCAAATGACCTTTTTCCTTTATGGACACTCGTTAGGTTCAATTAATGCCCAATTTGCATTAGCTAACTGTCATTACCCTGACCGGATTGGTGGGGCATATCTTTATGAAGGGCCTAATCTTTACTGGTTACTAGATGAACGGCAACGGCAAACAACGACTCTTCTTCGCTGTCAGGTATTTAACTATATCGATCCGCTTGATGTGGTTGCGTTGGGATATATTGATATGGAGCATACAATTGGGTTACTCCGGGTGGTTGATTCTATGATGACCAGCCCAATTAATCAGCATATGTGGGGTGGGTATCAATTTGATAAACAGCAGAACTTACTACTAGAGAATAATTTTTGGCAAAACAGACGGGCGCAAATTGATCAACAGCTGATTAATGCAGTTCAAAAATTAAACCAAAATAATGATGAATGGGAGCGTTAAAAAATGAATTTACCATTTATGGATGATGCCACGATTAATTTTTTCAGTGGTAAATTAACTTTAGCTGAGGTTGATGCCTTATTTCGAACGATGCCATATGAATTAGATTATATTAATGCAGATGATGAATATGTTTGGTATTCACCAAATAGCTGGCGTGATGATCAACGTCTTCAGCAGCGCCTTAGCCATAATGTTCTTGGCTGCCATCCCCGACGAGTTGTACCAATGGTTAAGCAGGTTTTAAAAATGCTGAGGACTGAGGAAAAGGATATGGTTGAGTCACCGCAGATAATGAACGGTCAACGAACCTTAATTCGGTATTATGCGATTCGTAAGCCTAATGGTCATTATTTAGGAGCATTACAAGTAACAGAAAATGTTGAACATATTTGTCAGCTTTGCGAGCAACATGTTTTCGAACATGGGATTGTAGAGGGACAAGTCGTTGATGGTGTTTCATCGGCGTCAATTAATGAAAATAAATAAAGCATTTGTAAATTTCAGTTAGCGTAATAAAACCTGATGAAATTTACAAATGCTTTTTCTTAGTAAAAACTCTTAATTTTTTCGATGGTTTCTGTAATATCTTCACTATTTAAAACCAGTGAAATCATTGATAATCCGCTAACTCCCGTCTTTAAAACGGCAGGGATGTTTTCCAGTGAAAGGCCACCGATTGCGACTAGGGGATGAGTGCTCAGACTATTTAGTTTTTTAAGTTTATCAAGCCCTAAGGCAGCATCAGCATCAATTTTTGATGTGGTTTCAAAGACGGGACCACAGCCAATATAATCAATAGCTGTTAGTTGGTTAGCGGCCTTAATTTCAGTAGCGGTATTGCATGAGTAGCCAATAATTAACTTACCAGCTGCTTCTTTAATTACCCGCTCAATCTGTTCATCATCCTGACCAACGTGAACTCCATCAGCACCAACACGAAGAGCCATTTGAATATCGTCGTCAATGATAATTGGAACAGAATAGTGTTGACCTAACTCAACCAATCGTCTTGCCATAATTAATCGTGCATCGGCAGTCATGGTTGAGCTGTCTTTTTCTCGGTATTGAAAGGCGGTAATTCCAGCTTGCATTGCCTCTTCTACCTTAGCGAGGAATTCGTAGGAATCGTGATGGGTATCTTGGGTTCCACCGACAAGGTATATTTGTAACATTTTTGGATTAAAGTTCATTATTATCGCTCCTTATTTTTGCCCAATGGTTTAACGGGCCATGACCGTGACCAACATTAATGCCTTGCTTAATCGTTGCTTCAACATAGGCCTTTCCAATTTTAAGGGCATCTTCCATTGATTTGCCCTTAGCGAGTTCAGCTGTGATACAAGAAGAAATAGTATCACCAGTACCATGAGTATTCTGAGTTTGTTTCCGCTTGGCAGTCATCCAAAATGAGTGACCATCAGCTAATAATACAAAGTCGTTAGCTTCATCATCACTTGAAAAGTGACCACCCTTAACCAGAACGTTCTTGGCTCCCATTGATTGGAGATGGTGTCCGGCAGCTTCCATTTCAGCTTCTGTTGTGATCTGCATTTGTGTTAGTTCTTCAGCTTCTGGAAGATTGGGGGTAACTAAATCAGCAAGCGGTAGTAACTGGTCTCGAACTACGCTAATTGCGTCATCACTTAAAAGTTTAGCACCTCCTTTAGCGATCATCACGGGATCTACCGTTAATGGGCCAAAATCATACTGTTTCAAGTTTTTTACGACCGTTTTTACCCGCAGTGGATCAGCTAACATTCCTGTTTTGCAAGCCCGGATCTTAAAATCAGCAGCTAGGGAGGCAAATTGCTCGTCAATTAATTTTGGTGGCATTGCTAAGGCATCTTGAACACCGAGAGTATTTTGTGCCGTGACCGCAACAACAACCATTGTGGCAAAGACACCGCGCATTTGCATTGTCTTAAAGTCAGCAGAAATTCCGGCACCACCGCCAGAATCAGTACCGGCAATTGTTAGAGCCTGGGGAAAGTCATTTGTCATTATTAGGAACTCCTTTATTATTTATAATACTGAGAGAACTTCGCTTGAATTAAGTGTTGCTAGTTCATCTCGGAATTTGACTTGCCATTGACCAAAACCGCTTGACTCTCTAGCAGCCTTAACTCCAGCGGCAGAAAAGACCTTGGTTGCGGTACAAGCGGCTGCATAATAATCTTTACTTATGCTGAGATAAGCAGCAATGACACTAGAAAGAACATCGCCACTACCCACGTTAGTCACGAAATAACTAGTAGAAAGTTGATTAATAAAAGTATTATTGCCATCCGTTATGATATCAGTTTGACCAGTAAGAACGACAATACAATGGTATTCTTGAGCGACCGTGTTAGCGATCTTGTGAAGATCAGCTTGGCCATTTCCGCTGTCAATTCCACGTGAATGCCAGTTAATATTCGCTAAAGCAGCAATTTCGCCAGCGTTACCGCGAATAACAGTAAATCGATAATTATGTAATAGTTGTTTCGCAAAAGCTAACCGGTAATGACTAGCACCAATTGCAACCGGATCAAGAACTATTGGTTTCTGATTATGATTAGCTTTTAAAACGGCAATAACCTCATCCTTTTGCTTGTCGTCGATCGTTCCCAAATTAATCGTAATAGCATCGGCTAATTCTACCATTTCTAAAGATTCTTGAGGTGCGATAGACATAATTGGGGAAGCACCAATCGCACTCAACCCATCGGCAACCTTATCTGGCGTTACCATATTGGCGATTGTTAATACTACCGGATTTTGCTGACGAAGTTGTTCTAATAGTTTTAGTTGTAATTTAGTCAAAATCTCACGTCCTAAAAAAGGAGCTACTAGTTAATCGTTAACTAACAGCTCCATTATTTTATATATTGAGTTAGCATTTTCCTTCGCAAGTACTAGCTTAACAGGTTCAAGGGTCCGTATATCTTAATACATCTCAGTCTGGCAAACAGACACCCCTAATGCTGTTCATTAACATACCATTATAATAACATAGAAACCGCTTTTAAGCATTAAGGTAGTCAATTAAACTTGGCAACAGTTGTCGAGCTTCTTGACGCCCAGTTTCGTATAGCTTCCGGATCTTTTTAACGTTACTTTCAACCCGGCTAACCTTGACTGGGTGCTGAGGAGCAATATTAAAGACTTGGCCTGTTCTTCTGAGATGTTCGATCTGAGCGACTTGTTGATTATAGACCTCTGGACGAAGGATTCCAGCTTCAGCAAACTGGGGATAGTCTTTGAAATAACGGCGGTACAATTGGCAAACTGGTCGACTTGAAGGTTTCTTTCGGTAACTAACATCACGAGTACGGATCACAACAATTTTATCGTAACCCTGTTCCTGGGCGACATCAAAGGGAATTGAATCGGCAATTCCGCCATCAAGACAAAGACCATCAGGAGTCGGGGCGGGATCCATCATAAATGGCATTGAGCAAGAAGCAATTAATACTTGAGTCAGTTTCTCACCCGTTAAGTCTGTAAAAAGTGCTTTTTTTCCATCCTGAAGCCTAGTAGCAACAGCCGTGAAGTGTGAAGCTGACCTGATATAGGCTCGTTCATCAAAGTTATGCCATGAAAGGCCATGATCCTCAAATAGGTAGTTCATGTTGATCACTTGACGTTTGAAAAGACGCGTCATTGAAATATAGTTGCGATCATGACGGTGATCAATATTAATATTTGCTGCTCGACCATATTGCTTTGCTACGAAGTTGACACCATTCAACGAGCCGGCAGAAACGCCAATTACACTACTAAATTCAATGTGATTAGCGAGGAACGTGTCACAGACGCCAGCGGTATATTGTCCTCTAAAAGCGCCACCTTCAAGAACTAGCGCTGCGTTATATAGCATTGATTTCACTCCTTAGAATGTTGATAATTTATTGTAAGTCGTTTATCCCATCAATTTCAATCTTTCAAGAATTTTCAGCTTGATCAGCAAATTCTTGAAGAAATTTTTCCATTACGGGAGTAACGACGGTGTTTTTGCGCCATGCAAGAACGTGACCAGTGTCTTTATGTGGCGAAAAGGGGATAAATGTCAGTTCGGGATCATGGAATGAATTAACGATCCCTTGAATTCCCAGCATATAATAATTTCCGGCTTTTAGCAGTTCATAGGCGTTACTTGGTAAGTTATTTGTCGCCATGATATTTAACTTTGTTTGGTCTAATTTTAAAACATCACTAATTTCATCACGAACAATATTCCGGGTCGGAATAATTAGTGGTAGTTTATAAAGATCACTTTTGGTAATCGAATGTTTTTTGCTAGTTGATCAGATCTTTTGGTAATTAATCCCCACTGCTCATGAACTGGTAAAACAATAAAGTTATACTTAGCAGCCTCGACTGGTTCAATCAACACAGCAAAATCTTCTAAACCGGAATCCAAGCGCTGACGAAGCAGATCACCGTTACCATCGTAAAGGTTAAAGCTTACCTTTGGATATTTTTTTCTGAAAGTTACTAATAATTTTCATTACGAATTTTGAAACCTTTGAAACAACACAACCGATATTAAGAACACCAGTCAATTCTTCCTTGGCGTTTTGAAGTTCCTGTTTTGTTTGGGTAAGTAAAGAAAGGATCGTAGACGCACGCTGTTGGAAAAGAATTCCTTCGCTAGTAAGTTCAATTCGGCGCTGCTTACGATCAAATAAAGTTACGCCGAGTTCTTTTTCAAGATCGATCATTTGTCGGGAAAGCGTTGGCTGAGTAACGTGAAGTTGTTGTGCGGCATGGGTAATATTATTCGTTTGTGCTACAGTTAAGAAGTATTTAATTACTCTCGTATCCATAATGGGAGTTCCTCGATTCAAATAGTGAATAGATAACACTATTTTAAGCTAAAATTTAAATAACACAAATTAATTCTCCTGAAAGGAAGGATAAAGATGGCACGAAATGTCTTAATTCTTTACTATTCACAGTTTGATAACACTGCTAAATTAGCTAGCGCAATTCATCGGCAAACTGGAGCTGATATTCTCCGTCTCCAAGTCCCTCAAGGATACTTTCCTGATGATATGGAAGAAACGGATCAAATTTTTAAAGCCGATAATCGGAATGATCGACTTCCACAAATTATCACCGAATTACCGGAACTAGACTACTACGATACCATTCTGGTTGGCGGACCAGTTTGGGATGGTAAGGTTTCTTCACCGATTGTTAGCCTTTTGAGAAGGATGAATGATTATCAGGGAAAGGTAGTTCCGTTTAGTACTGGTTGGAGTGATCCGGGTAATTATCAAGCTGATTTTGTTGCCCACGCTGGTAAGCTGAAAATTGCTGATGGCTATCACGTTTTAACTCATGCAACCCCTAAATACAGTCCAAGTTCGTTAGCGTCATGGCTTCGAAAATTATAATTCAATTTTTGAATGGTTCGTCACTAATAATAAGTATTATACATATCAATTCTTTCCTTGTAAGCTAAAAGTAACCAAAATGAGTTTCAATCTTTAAGGAGGAAAATCTTATGGCAAAAAATGAAGAAGCTGTAAAGAATGATATGTTCGGGTTTGGCGACAAGAACATTGCCTTTGCAAAATACTTTATCGGGACAAGTTACCTTAATGGCTTAGTTTCGCCTGATGATAATATCGATATTAATATTTCCAACGTTAACTTTGAACCCGGCTGCCGGAACGACTGGCACATCCACCACGACGGTTTCCAAATTCTTCTGGTAACTGCTGGTGAAGGTTGGTACCAAGAAGAGGGCAAGCCCGTTCAACTGCTTAAGCCTGGTGACGTGGTTGCGATCCACGAAGGCGTTAAGCACTGGCATGGCGCTACTAAGGATTCCTGGTTCTCCCACATTGCGATTACCAAAGAGACTAGTGAATGGCTGGAAAAGGTTGATGACGACTACTATGATCAACTGGCGGATTAGGGAGTATTAGTATAAATTCTGAGTTTGAAATCACGATTCAATAATCTATTACAATAAAAAACATGGACTAACAGAACTGGAGGTTAACTTTCTCGATTCGTGCTAGTTCATGTTTTTTATTAAATATTGGGTAATGCTATTCTACTGATTCCGAAGCGATGATCAGCATCTTACCATCTAATTCCCATTCATCAATCGTGGCGGGCATTAGAAGATGAACACCTTTCTTTAATGGGTATGTCTTACCATCAGCGGTTAGGGTCCCTTCACCATCAATAACTGACATTAAGGTGTATGGCCCATGTTCATGCTTTCGTGTTAATTTACCATTTACGTCCCACTTATAAACACTAAAGAATGGCGAATCAGGTTGGGTAATTAAAGTCGTTACTTCAGAATCACCAATTTTTTCAGAGCTAATATGCAGCTCGGGTTCTTTGAACGGAACAGTAGTAACATCGATTGATTGCTTCAAGTGTAAGTCGCGTTTTTTACCAGTTTTTTTGTCAACCCGATCGTAGTCATAAATCCGATAAGTAGTGTCGGAACTTTGTTGAGTTTCAAGGACAACAATTCCCTTATTAAGAGCATGGATAGTGCCTGACGGAACATAGACAAAGTCACCGGTCTTGACAGGCTTTTTATCAAAGAGCTTTTGCCATTCATGGTTGTTAATCATTTCTTTAAGTTCTTCACGAGTCTTAGCTGTATGACCATAAGTTAGGTAAGCTCCCTTGTCAGCATGAATAACGTACCAGCATTCAGTTTTTCCTAGTTCATGTTCATGTTCTTCAGCATATGTATTATCTGGGTGAACTTGAACCGATAAGCTGGCTTCGGCATCGAGGATCTTAGTTAGTAGTGGGAAAACCTTTGATTTTGGATTACCAAATACTTCTGGATGCTGTGCGTAGACATCAGGAAGCAGTTGTCCCTTAAATTCACCGTTTTCAATTACATTAGGGCCGTGGGGGTGTCCAGAAATTGCCCAGCACTCACCAATGGTTCCGTCTGGAATGTCGTAATTAAAATCTTCCGCTAACCGACGACCGCCCCAAATTTTTTCATGAAAAACTGGTTTTAAAAATAATGGCTCTGTCATAACTATCACTATCCTTATTATTTAACTTAAAACGTTTCGATAAAGCGCTTTCTAAAAATAATTTTAGCAGTTTTACTAGATGAAAGCCATCTAAATTATAGATTTTAATTAAGGATAAATATATTTTGTGTTTTATTGTTGTTGTCGACTATTTGCTAAAGAAAGCGCTTTAAACCGTTTATGATATAATATAATTACTATAAATTGGTGGTGAAAAAGATGACAGAAGGCACATATGAACAAGTAATTACCGAACTTGATCGATTAGGAATTAAGTACGGAATGGTTGATCATCCGGCTGCTGAAACAACCGAGCAGGCAGATAAGTATATTGAAGGTCATGAAGGTGTTCGGACAAAGACAATGTTTCTGAAGAGTAAAAAGAAGCATTTTTACCTGGTAATTATGGATGATCAGAAACCAATGGATTTTAAGGAGTTCCAAGAGCTGACCGGAGCTAAGCGAGTATCAATGGCGCATCCGGATGATTTGCAAGAACAGCTTGGCTCCCATGCTGGGGTAGTTTCACCATTTGGCCTAATGAATAATGAGGAGCACAATATTAAAGTATATTTTGATCAGGATATGTTGACAGAAGATCCAATTTTGACATTCCATCCTAATGTAAATACTCATACCATTTTTATTAAAACTACTGATTTGATGAAATTTATCAAAGAACAAGGGTATGACCCAGAAATTATTGATCTATAAATTCTTGCTTACATAAACTAAAAAGCAGGCGTCATGATTCAAATTTGCCGAATTACGGTGCCTGTTTTCTGATAAGTAAGTCTTGATAATTTAAGCTAAATCTCCTGGTTAGCCATTTTGAAGATTTGTACCATATCGTCATAATAGAGAACTTTGGCTGATCTCTTATGACCGCCAGTAGCATTAGAGCATGATTGTGCCATTTCCCTAATCTGTGTTTCGCTAGGGTAGATTCCTAACTCGGCAAAATTAGTTGGCATCCCAATTGAATGGTAGAATTCAACCATTTTATCAATTCCCGCTAAAGCAATTTCTTCATCAGTGCCTTGTTCTTGAACCTTCATTACGTTCTTCGCGAATTTAACAAAACGGGTTAAGTCATCCTTATAAACATACCGCGCCCAACTTGGCCAAATTGCGGTAAGTCCGGCACCGTGAGTTACGTTAAACATTCCGCTGACTTCGTGTTCAAGCATATGAGTTGCAAAGCCGCCACCGTCATTTCCACAACCAGTTAAATTGTTATGGGAAAGCGAACCAGCCCACATTACTTCTGCACGGGCATCGTAATTTTGCGGATCGTGATGTAATAAAAGTGCGTTCTCTTTAACGGTTCTTAGAAGCCCTTCCGCAATCGCATCTGTTAATTCCATATTTCCGCCATTAGTGAAATAACGTTCCATTGTGTGCATCATGATGTCGATTGCCCCGCATTCTGTTTGGAAATCGGGGAGGTTAAGCGTTAATTCTGGGTTCATAATCGCAAATTTTGGTCGCGCCAAGTCGTCATCATAGGCCCGTTTTTCTTCATTCTTTTCGTTTGTGATTACTGCCCCCATACTTGTTTCACTACCAGCCGCTGCAATTGTTAATACTGAGGCAACCGGTAAACATGCTTTTGCTTTGCGCTGATGTTCAAAGAGTTCCCAAACGTCATTTTCTGGTTCAGCCAGGCCATAAGCAATTGCTTTAGCGGTATCGATAACAGACCCGCCACCGATAGCGAGAAGAAAATCAATCTTTTCACGTTTGCCAAGGTCGATTCCTTCGTAAACTTTGCCTAGCTGTGGGTTAGGGACGATGCCGTTTAATAAGTGATAGGTAATGTTTTCATTTTTTAATGAACTGGTAATTTCTTCTAGTAACCCATTCTTAACAATCCGGTCGCTTCCGTAAACAATTAAGATGTTATGGCCGTTGTATTTTTTAACGTATTTTCCAGCCTCTTTTTGAGTTTCCTTGTCAAAAAGAACTTCAGTAGGTGAATAAAAGTCAAAATTGTGAATCATATTATTACCTTCCTTGTATTTAAGAGTATGACTAAAGTTTGCAAGGTAAGGTGGGTTGTTCATATAAAAATCTTGCCCTATATTATAAATATAAGGACAGAATTGGCAATTTTCTTATAGTATAGGGAAGGAACATAATAAGATGCAAAAAATACCATTTATTCAAGATACAAATGATGTTGAACATATTGCTGGCATTACGAGTGCTTTTCCATATACAATGCACCGTCGTGATTTAACCACTGATGTTATCCCATGGCACTGGCATGAAGAAGTAGAGTTTAACTATGCTTACCAAGGATCGATTGAAATTCAAACTTTTGATCATACCTACAGAATTAAGCAGGGTGAAGCCTATTTCATTAATACCAATGTGATGGATAAAAAGCAAAAAGCTGCCGGTTCTTCAAAGGCAGTTGAACACGCCCACCTTTTCCATCCGATTCTGCTTGGCGGGTATTTCAATAGTGCCTTTTACACCAAATACCTAAACCCTGTTTTAAAGAATCGTTCAGTTGAAGTTTTAGTGATTCGAGAATCTAACCCGACAGGCAAAAAATTCATTACCTTACTCCACCAACTAACAGAATTAGCGGATCGGTCCGATAAGGAATTTGAAATTCGTAATCTTCTTTCACAAGCCTTGTTGACACTGATCGCTGAAATTAAGCTTCAAGAACAACATCAGCAATTGACG
>NZ_CAKOBX010000011.1:0-66588 GCF_932750685.1 Limosilactobacillus urinaemulieris
GTCTTTTTGTATAAAAAATACCACCCACATTTCTGTGAGTGGTATCGATATCCATCAATACCAGTTGACAGATACCCATTTTTAATTTGATCCTGCTAATTATTTATCCTGCTTATAATCAACTTGATCATCAAACTGAACCTTTAAGTCATCCAACTGTTGTTGACTAACCTTACCAGGTGCGGCTGTTAATGGTTCAACAGCCTTAGAATTCTTAGGGAATGGAATGACATCACGAATATTATCTGCTTGTGCAAGTAACATTACCCAACGATCTAACCCGAAGGCTAATCCACCTTCAGGAGGCATTCCCATTGTTAATGCCTTGAGGAGGAAGCCAAAGCGAGCTTCTGCGCGTTCCTTAGTGTAGCCCAATGCCTTCAGAACTTTTTCTTGAACTTTTGGATCATGAATCCGGATTGAGCCACCACCAATTTCTTGACCATTAAGAATAATATCGTAACTCTGGGCATGAGCCTTGTGGGGATCTTCACCATCTTCAAGATAATGAAGATCTTCTTCGTTTAACATGGTGAATGGGTGGTGAGCTGCAATCCACTTTCCAAACCCTTCATCATATTCAAACATTGGCCAGTTAACAACCCAGAGATAATTCCACTGGTTAGGCGCAATCATATCTTGCTCCTTAGCAATCTCACGACGTAAGTAGCCAAGAGCATCACAAACAACGTGGAATGAATCAGCAACAAAGAGCATTAAGTCTCCCGGCTTAGCACCCATTTCTTCATTGATTGCATCAGCATTATCATTAATAAACTTTGCAATTGGACCAGAATAACCGTCTTCAGTAACCTTGACCCAGGCAAGGCCCTTAGCCCCGAAACGCTTAATATACTCTTCCTTCTTAGAAATATCTTTCCGGGAGTACTTGTCAGCCCCACCAGGAACACAAATTGCCCGAACAAAGTTTCCTTTGGCTACAGTTCCAGAAAAAACCTTAAATGAACTGTCCTTAACAATTGATGATAAGTCATGGATTAACATCCCAAATCGAGTATCGGGTTTATCAGAACCATACTTATCCATTGATTCCTGCCACTCCATCCGTGGAAATGGAGTTTTAACATCGACACCCAAGACTTCCTTCATAACCTTCTTAATTAATCCTTCAGTTACCGTTTGAATATCCTCAGGAGTAGCAAAACTCATTTCCGTATCAATTTGAGTAAATTCAGGTTGGCGGTCACCACGCAAATCTTCATCCCGGAAGCATCGTGCGATTTGATAATACTTATCAACTCCAGCGGCCATAAGTAATTGCTTAAATAATTGTGGCGATTGTGGCAAAGCATAAAAATGCCCTGGGTATACACGTGATGGGACAATATAATCACGAGCACCTTCTGGGGTTGAACGAGTTAAGTCCGGGGTTTCAACGTCCATGAATCCTTGATTATCATAGTAATGGTGAACAACAGACGTAACCTTACTTCGGAGCATCAAATTCTTCATCATTTCAGGACGACGGAGATCAAGGTAACGGTACTTCATCCGTAAATCTTCACTTGCATCAACGTCATCAACAATATCAAATGGCGTTGTTTCAGACTTTGCCAGGACCTTAATTTGATCAACCGCAACTTCAACTTTCCCGGTCTTCATCTCAGGGTTAATTTCTTTTTCAGCCCGCAATTGAACCTTTCCCTGAACTTCAAGAACATATTGGTTCCGAACCGCATTGGCAACCTTAAATGCTTCAGGGTTTTCTTTTTCGTTAAAGACCAACTGAACGATTCCTTCTCGATCCCACAGATCAATAAAAATCAAGCCACCAAGATTACGACGTTTAGCAACCCAGCCTTTAAGAACAACTTCTTGGCCTACTTGTTTTTCACTGGTTTCACCAGCGTAATTAG
The DNA here is from genome assembly GCF_932750685.1 of Limosilactobacillus urinaemulieris. Lineage (NCBI taxonomy): Bacteria > Bacillati > Bacillota > Bacilli > Lactobacillales > Lactobacillaceae > Limosilactobacillus > Limosilactobacillus urinaemulieris. The sequence goes on from NZ_CAKOBX010000011.1 coordinate 1,878, forward strand.
TTCTCTTCATCCTCTAATTACCTCTTTAACCATTTTTAGATTGGTAGTGTTAATACTAATTTCTAATAAAAAAAGCACCCCTATCTTTCATAAGGGTGCTTTATGCACGGTACCACCTTAGTATCACTCATTGGTAACGTCGAACTACCGACGGGGCTAACTGCCCAGCCTCAAAAGCGTCAATTATCACCTAATGTCATGGGCTTCCACCACTTCCCACTCGCTGCTGACTAAGGTAAATAAGCATTCTTTATCATTGGCTATTAGTATTAAAATTACATTCTTACAGTACCCGAGTTCACTAAAAATGTCAATAGTTACCGTTCCATTGGCTTTCTCCCAGTAAAAGTTTAAAATATAGGTCAAAAGAAGGTGTTCATTTTGATTAATCATCAATTATCTAGTAGCTGGTTATCACAGTTACCGCTAGACAATATTACCAGTTGCCAGTCAGTTAGCGGTGGCGATATTAATCTAGCCTACCAAATCACTACTAACCAGGCGACATACTTTGTCAAAGTTCAGCCAAATCATCAGGCATCATATTTCGATCATGAAATCGCCGGATTACGAGAAATCGGCAAAATAGCTAATGTCCCTACCCCTGTTGCTAATGGTGAAATTGATGGTGATGCTTACCTAATATTAAATTGGATCAATAGTGGTGTCGGTGATCAATACGCACTTGGTCAAGAAGTTGCTAAAATGCACCAACAGCGAAGAGAAGAATTTGGCTTTATGGACAACCATCAAACAAAGGTATTGGTTAAAAATAACCAGTGGAATCCCAGTTGGCGTGATTTTTACATTAACCAACGATTAAAGCCAGAGATCTCGGCAGCGATAAAGCAAGATCGCTGGAATAAGTGGCGACAAGAACATTTTGACCGAATGATTGCCAAATTTGACAATTACTATTCTACACATGAGGTTCAGCCTAGCCTGCTACACGGTGATCTCTGGGCCGGAAACTTTATGTTTAGCCAAACTCACCAGCCATACTTAATTGATCCAGATTGCGTTTATGGTGATCGTGAATTTGATCTAGCTATGACAACAGTCTTCGGTGGGTTCGACGATCAATTTTACCGCGGCTATAATGCCATATATCCAATCACCCCAGGAATTAACGAACGACTTCCCTGGTACAGGTTTTATTATCTCTGCATGCACCTCATCTTATTTGGTGAAAGTTATGGTCCCGCAGTCGATAACATTTTAAGCAGCTATTAATAATTAATGTAAATGGTCTCCAAAGTTCGGCTTTACCGTCCTTTGGAGACCATTTTTCGTACTATTTATTTCTCATAAATTATCGTCGTTGGTCCGTCATTTTCCAGATCAACCTTCATTTCGGCACCAAACTGACCAGTTTCAACATGAACACCAGTAGCAGCCAGTTTTTCATTAAATCGCTGATAAAGCGGCTCGGCAATTTCTGGACGAGCTGCATCAGTAAACCCGGGGCGATTACCATGTCTTGTATCAGCATACAAGGTAAATTGTGAAATGGAAAGGATCGCACCGTCAACATCTCGAAGGCCAAGGTTCATTTTACCATTTTGATCCTCAAAGACGCGGAGATTAACAATTTTATGAACAAGGTAATCTAGCTGTTCATCCCCATCATCAGGAGCAAAACCAACTAATAACATATAGCCACGCTTAATTGCCCCAACGACTTCACCGTCAATTGAAACTGAAGCATGGTTGACTTTCTGTAAAACTACTCTCACTACTTTTCCTCCTCACTAACGAATGGTTCGCTTAACTACATAAACATCCTTAATATTCTTTAACGAATCCATAATAAACTGCAATTGATGAAGGTTACGAACACCAATTGTCATACTAATGGTGACCATCTTATTGTGGTCAACCTTCCCGTTTACGGAGTTTAAGAATTTTGTAGTGTTATTTACTGAACGAAGGACATCGTTTAATAAGCCGCTCCGGTTATAACCCTGAACTTCAATGTTCGAGTTATAGTTCGTCTTATCCCCATTTGGATTAGCCCAATAAACATGAATAATTCGTTGACCACTCTTCTCGGCAGCTTTAATATTGGGGCAATCTGAACGGTGAACCGATACACCACGTCCTTTAGTAATATAACCAACAATGTCATCACCGGGAACTGGACTACAACAGTGACTAAGACGAGTCAATAAATTATCAACGCCTTCAACAACAATGCCTTCACTCGTCTCCTTAGCCTGTTTCTTTTTCTCTCGTTGATCAGGCTTTTCTAACGTTGCATGTTCTTCAAGGACGGCTTTCTCAGCAGCCTGTTTCCGTGAATCTTCTTCCTTTTTTCTTACATCAGCGGTGAACCGATTCCGCACGCCAACCGGTGCCATATCCCCAAAGCCAATTGCAGCGAACATATCATCACTGCTTTGGTAGTGCATCTGGTTGGCCACTTCTTCGTTCTTTTCTTCAGTCATCAAAGCCGGCTTCCCGGATCTCCCGTTCAATCATTCGCTTACCTTCTTCAATATTTGCTTCTCGATCATGAGCTCTAAAGAATTGCCGAATCTTATTCCGTGCCCGTCGTGTGGACACAAGCTCCAACCAATCACGACTCGGTCCGGCAGATGAAGAAGAAGTCAGAATATCCACAATATCGCCGGTTTTGATTTCGTAGTCTAGAGGGACAATCCGACCATTAACCTTGGCTCCTGTTGTGTGGTTACCAACTTCAGTATGAATTTGGTAAGCCATATCAAGCGGTCCTGACCCTTGTGGCAATTCAATTACATCACCCTTAGGCGTGAAAGCATAGACCTTATCAGCAAAGATATCACTTTGGACCCCCTGCATAAATTCATCAGTACCATCACTTTCGCTACGTAGTTCGAGAATTTCCTTAACCACGTTCAACTTTTGGCTATCGCGGGTTTGTTGAATTCCGTTAGTTTTTCCTTCCTTATAAGCCCAGTGTGCTGCAACCCCATATTCTGCAACTTGATGCATATGGTGAGTTCTAATCTGAACTTCTAGTGGTTTACCTCCAGGGCCCATGATCGTCGTATGCAATGATTGGTAGCCATTTGCTTTAGGCATTGCAATATAGTCCTTAAACCTTCCTGGCATCGGCTTCCAGTTAGTATGGATTGCTCCTAAGGCTGCATAACAATCCTTAATCGAATCAACAACGATCCGTACTGCCAACAGATCATAAATTTGACTAAACTGTTTATGCTGGTTAACCATTTTGCGGTAAATTGAGTAAATATGTTTAGGCCGACCATATATTTCAACGTTTGGTCCTAAGTTGAGGTCACTAATCGCCTTTTTAATTTCTGTAATGGCCTCATCAATATATTCTACTCGCTGATCCCGCCGCGAATTCATTAAATGGACAATCCGATAGTATTGTTGCGGATTAAGGTAACGAAGAGAGAGATCCTCTAACTCCCATTTAATAGTACTAATTCCTAATCGATCAGCAATTGGCGCATAAATTTCTAAAGTTTCGTTTGAAATCCGTCGCTGCTTATCTGGCCGTAAATGCTGAAGGGTTCGCATATTATGAAGCCGATCTGCAAGCTTAACAATCATCACACGAATATCTTTAGACATTGCAAGCAACAGTTTACGGTGGGTAGCAGCCATCTGCTCCTTATTTGATTTATACTGGATTTTCCCTAACTTAGTATCACCATCAACAATCAGGGCAATTGTTGGACCAAATAGCTCCTTAATGTCATCTAAAGTTGCCCCAGTATCTTCAACAATATCGTGAAGGTACCCAGCACAAACCGTCTCTGGATCCATATGAAGATCAGCTAAGATTCCCGCAACTTGAATTGGGTGAATGATATATGGCTCACCTGATTTTCGCCGCTGGTCTCGATGACAAACAGCAGCAAACCGGTATGCCCGTTCAACTAAAGCGACATGCTCATCATTCATATATGAAGAAACCATTTTAAGGACATCTTCATGTGATAACTCTTTAACCTCTGACAATGTGCCACCCTCCAATCTAAACTACTTTGGCTGGCCCTGTGAACTAATCGACCAAGCTAGGTAAGTAACTCCTAAATAGAATAGAGCAAAATAAACAGTGTACCTTGGCATAAATACGTATGAAACAAAGAGGTATAAAACTGGAAATACCAACAGGTTCCACCATTTCAGGCCATTTTTCTTTATATATTGACCGAGCCAAATACCAAAAAGCATATTAACCAAGAACAGGAAAAAACCAACCATCCATACACGATGAATTAACCGAAATTTATCGCTAAATAATGGAAGAATAATTCCAAAAAGGATCCCAAATCCCCATACAGCAATGCTTTTACTATTTTCAACTTTTTTTAGCCAATCCATAACCTAACTTCCTATACTTAATATGATGAAAATAATTGTACCACAAACCGCTAACTATTCTTCGACAATTCAGTAACAAATGAGACGGTCGCCAAAAAATATAAGGGAGCCGTTTCTGTTCGTAGAATTCGTGGTCCAAAGCCAACCGGAATAATTCCGTTTTCTTCCATTATAGTAACTTCTGCTGAACTCAATCCACCTTCTGGCCCAAATATAGCAAGAATAGAATCTCCCTTTTGTAACTTAACTAACGCTTGAAATAAACGGCTGCTCTCTCCCTCCTTTGCTGACTCTTCCCAGGCAACTAATCGTGTCGTTGCAGGATAATTAGCAAGGAGCTGTTTTAATGAAGGACAATATTCAATCTGTGGTTTTACATTTCGGTGTGATTGTTCAGCCGCAGCGTCAGCAATTTTCTGCAAACGGGCAATTTTCCGTGGTTGCTTTTGACTATTCCAGTGGCTAATTGAACGTTCAGCCTCAAAGAAGACAATCTTGTCGGCCCCAAGCTCCGTCCCTTTTTGAACAATCAGTTCAGGCTTTTCCTTAGTCTTGGGTAACCCACAAGCAAGAATCGTTTTCACCGGAAGTTCACTATCTTTACCAAGGTTCTTGATCAATTTAGCTGTGACATTACCTGGGGTTATTGAAATCAACTCAGCAAGATAAGCCTGATGATCCGCCATTACTAATTCAAATTTGCTGCCAACAGCTGCCCGAAGAACCGTCACAAGATGATGGGCAACTTCTTCTGGAAGAATAACTTTACCTGCCGTTTTACTTTGATCTATAAAATAACGTTGCATTATTCCTGACCCTCTACTGCTTTATGGGCAATCATTCCATACCAATCCTTCATTCGTAATCTCTGATCGATGACAAAGTGGTGGCTCTTTAATTCCCGTTCAACCAGGTCTGCCTTATCTTTAATAATTCCAGAAACGAGGAACCGACCACCTGGTTTTAGATTTTCAAATGCCTGAGGAATTAATGGAACAATTATTTCCGCCAAAATGTTTGCAACGATTAGGTCCACCTGGGTATGAATTCCATCGAGCAGACTATTAACACCAACCTTAACGTCAGCAGCAACCGGATTTAAGTCAATGTTCTTCTTTGCGGATTGGACAGCCACCTCATCAATATCATAAGCATCTACCTGTCCTACCCCAAGTTGTTTTGCCGCAATACTCAAGACTCCAGAACCCGTACCAACATCAATCATTGATTCACCACCACGAGCAACAATTTCGAGTGCTTCAATCATTAAGCGCGTCGTTGGGTGAGTTCCCGTTCCAAAGGCCATCCCTGGATCCAAAACGATTAATTTCTCATTAGCGGAATGTGGTTGATAGTTCTCCCATTGAGGAACAATTGTTAATTGGCTGGTTACTCGCAATGGGTGATAGTATTTTTGCCAAACAGTTGCCCAATCCTTATTATTAACTGCTTCTGTGATCACAAGGCCTGCTCCCGGATCAAGTTGGTAGTCCTTAAGTTTAGCAACTCGTTCCTTAATTGTTGAAACAAGTTCGGGAACAAAAACATTTTGCGGGAAGTATCCGGTAACCGCAGCCCCGCTTTCCCGGTGGGGGATTTCCTGTGGATCAATGATTTCTCCATATTTTCCATAGCGGCCAGGCTTTAAATTGGCGAAATCCTTTGCATCATCAATTTGAACTCCGACCGCTCCCTCATTAGTTAAGATATAACTTACTGCTTCAACTGCTTCACTAGAAGTAATTACTTTTACCGCTGTCCAATCCATATTGTTCTCCTTTATTAAATAAAAAATGACCACCAATATGATGGTCACAGTAATATCGCTCACCTATTCTTCATTCTCAAAATTAGCAGGCTGCGATGAATTCTCCTCATCATCTTTTTTGGTAAAGTGACTTCTTAAATATTCAATCAAGTCAGCTTCAGTCCGAAAAATTCGTGGATGATGTTGGTGGTGTAGGCGAACATCGATCTCATTAATCTTCAATCGCCCCGTCCATGTATGGGAGTAACGAATGATTACCCGATTGTTCAATCGATGCTTCCCAAACCGAAAAACATATACATGCTGTGGCGTCATCATCGGCCGAATATATTCTTTCTTGTACATCAAGTCATTGTCACGCATAAAACGCTTCGTTTGATTCAACACGGTAATCACCTCCTCCTTTTATATAATCAATTCATTAACATATGTTCCATTTTATCACATGGTTAAGATTGTGCAAAAGGTTAACGTAAATTAATCTTTTCAATTTAAAAAATGCTATAATTCCCTCATTAATTGAGAATAGGAGGTTCCTAAATTTGGGGATTTTGATCACGCTATTAATTCTATGGATCATGTGGAAATTAGGTGTTTTTACACTCAAAATTTTGGGATTGCTCTTTTTAATTTTCGTAGTCGGCTTCATTTTTCATGCCTTGCTAATCCCTGCAATCGTAATTGCCCTTTTTATCATACTAATCAGTGGTCTTCAATCATAAGTAAAGCTAGCAATTATTAGCTAGTTTCCACAAAAAATGACAATAATTCCGAATTTAATAGCTTTTTTCACAAGGAATGTTATAATTAGTCATGTGAGAGAAATCTCAAATAGCATATTTACTGGATGAAAGGGAGACTGTTTAATTATGTCTAAGAATCATCAAAAAGTTGTTCTTGTTGGTGACGGTGCTGTAGGTTCAAGTTATGCTTACGCATTAGTACAACAAGGTTTGGCTGAAGAATTAGCTATCGTTGATCTTGTTAAGAAGCGTACTGAAGGTGACGCTTTGGATCTTGAAGATGCTACTGTCTTCACTGCACCAAAGCAAATTTACTCTGCTGATTACGACACTTGCAAGGATGCTGACTTGGTTGTTATCACTGCTGGTGCACCACAAAAGCCTGGTGAAACTCGTCTTCAACTAGTTGACAAGAACTTGAAGATCATGAAGTCAGTTGTTGAACCAATTGTTAAGTCTGGCTTTAACGGTATCTTCTTGATCGCTGCTAACCCAGTTGACATTTTGACTTACGCTGTTCAAAAGCTTTCTGGCTTCCCAAAGAACAAGGTTATTGGCTCAGGTACTTCACTTGATTCATCACGTCTTCGTATCGCTTTAGCTAAGTTGTTCCATGTTGACCCACGCGATGTTTCAGCAAACATTCTTGCTGAACACGGTGACTCCGAATTTGCTGCTTACTCAAGTGCAACTATTGGTGGTAAGCCACTTCTTGACATTGCTAAGGAAAACAATGTTTCAATGGATCAATTACTTAAGATCGAAGACGATGTTCGTAACAAGGCTTACGAAATCATTAACCGTAAGGGTGCTACCTTCTACGGTGTTGCTACCTGCTTAATGCGGATTACTCGCGCTATCCTACGTGACGAACACGCTGTATTACCAGTTGGTGCTCCAATGAACGGTGAATACGGAATTAACGATCTTTACATCGGTACTCCTGCTGTTATCAGCGCATCCGGTATTGACAAGGTTATCGAAGTTCCTTTGGATGACCGTGAAAAGAAGGCTATGGATGCTTCTGCTGCTGCCCTTGAAAAGGTTGCTAAGGACGGTATGGCTAAGCTCCAAAACAACTAACCTTTACTTATTAATATAAACAATAAAAAAGACTAGGAAGGAGTTAATTCCTTCTTAGCCTTTTTTATTACTTATTAAATTCAGCATTATAGTTCTTCTTAGCACCTGGCAAAACAAAGGTGTTCTCATAGAGATATTTCTTTGTCAGCTTTTCCAAATAACCATCATTATATAACTTCTTGATTTCCTTATTCAGTGCCCGCGTTAACTTTTTGTTCTTAGCATCCTTATGTAAGAGCAAGTAAGCTGAACGCTGATCAATTGATGTTGAAACTGTCAATTTCTTTCCATTCTTGGAATTAGCTACCTGTTTATAAGCAGCGTATGGGTATAGTGCAACGTCATATTTACCATTAGCCACTTGTGCTAAAGCATCAGCTGAAGATTGGTCGCCAATCGCTTTCAAGTTCACCTTTTTACTATGTGATTTATTATAGTCTTCTAAAACACTATAACGGGCATCATCAGTTGAAACGGGAACTAACTTTAAATTTTTCTTAGCAACATCATCTAATGAGTTCGCTTTCTTCCCATTTTTGTTATATACCAACCGTAAGTCGTCAAGGCCAACTGCTCGAGTATGATAATATGTTTGGAAACGTTGCTTATTGTACCAAGAATTATTTAAGGCAACGTCATACTTTCCACTTTGTAATCCTGAAAAAACTGCATTTTGAGACGTAAAGGTGGTTTTAAACCTATATTGGGGTAAGTCCTGATCAACTTTTTTGATTAATTCACCATAATACCCCTCAGGTCCGTTATCAGTATTAACAATATATGCCGGATTACCGTTTGGTGCAGCAACATTAACCGTCGTCGCTGCATGAACTCCCGTTGCTGAACTAACTGCAGCGGCACTAACTAAACCAATCACTGATAACTTTGTAAATAATCTTGAAATCTTCATAATAAGTAACCTCTCTTTGTCTATACAACGAAATACCGCTGTCGTAATTTCTTTTCAACTAACCTAAATAATTGAGCAAAGATCCAGCAAATAATAATGTAAATAATCAATGCATCAGTGTAAGTCTCTAGGTACTTAAATCCAATTGATGAAACAATATTTGCCTGCCCCATAATCTCGACCAAGCCAATATTGTAGATCAATGCTGTATCTTTGATTAAATCTAAAAAAATGTTCGTAAAATTAGGAATTAAATTAATAATTAACTGGGGAATTACAATTTGAGTCATTGCCCGAAAAGGCGTCATTCCAATTGATAACGCGGCCTCATATTGTCCAAAATCAACCGAATGGTAAGCTGCTCGAATACTCTCCGACAAGTTAGCCATCGCATTTAAGCCGTAAGCAGAAAAGGCAACGATGATTGCTGGCAGGCCATTAGGATTCGTGTTCCAGCCCCATTCATTCATCAACACTAACAATTGAGGTAGTCCATAATAAACAACATATAGTTGAACTAAAATTGGTGTTCCCCGAATAAACGATACTAGTATCGCTAAAAACTGAGAAAGGACCGGGATTCGCTTTTCTCTGGCAATTACTACTAAAATCGCTAGACCTAATCCAATAATAGTTGCAACTAAAGCTATAATTAGCGTTAGTGGTATTGCTGCCAGAATTTGATTAAATGAATCCCTAGCGAAATTCAGATCAAACACATAATCACATCCTTCCTAAGCTAGCCACTGGTAACGTCGTTTGATAAAACGAAACATGGCCTCAATTACTAATACCAATCCCCAATAGCTTAACGCCAAAAGAATAAATATTTGCAACTGGTGTAAGCCGGCAGTTTGGTTTGAAAGATTAGATGCCTGATTATACATGTCATATAAACCAATAACATAAACTAATGAAGTTGCCTTAACCAGCCCCACTACCAAATTTTCAATATTAGGCAAAGCAAGCATTGCCGCTTGAGGCAAGATAATTTGCCTAAGGGTGGTCTGATCCTTCATTCCTACAGAACGAGCAGCTTCAATTTGACCTGTATCGACTGAGAGGTAGGCTGACCGAAACGCTTCCGCTAAATAACCACTCCACCCTAAGGAGAGCCCAAGAATTCCAAACATTAACCTTGTCCAATGATCAATATTGATCCCGATTGCTTTCAACAAAACCGGTAATCCATAATAAGCAAGTAACAACATTAGCAACGGCGGTGTTCCTCGAACCAGATTCAGGTATACTGTTGCAATTCCTTGAGCTAACCTATTTTTACGCAACCCAACCCAAGTTAAGAGCAATCCTAGAAGAGTTGCAAAGATAAAGGAAAAGATTAGTAATTCAACCGTGTTTGGAAAGCCTCGCCAAATAATCCCAATAATCTTCTGACTATTCATTGATCTACCTCCCATTCCTAATAGTTATCAGCCAAAGCATTTAAGAATTGCTTAGTTCTTTGTTTCTGTGGATGTTCAAAGATTTGCACAGGCGTCCCTGACTCGATGATCTCACCATCAGCAAAGAACAACACTCGACTAGCGACGTTTCGGGCAAACCACATCTGGTGAGTAACAACGATCATTGTTTGGCCTTGTTCAGCCAACTGCTGAATATCTTTTAAAACCGTTCCTACTAACTCGGGATCGAGGGCACTAGTCGGTTCATCAAACAATATGATTTCTGGATTAAGGACTGTTGCCCGAGCAATTCCGATTCTTTGCTGCTGACCACCTGATAGTTGCGAAGGATAATAATCTTTTTGTTTATCTAGTCCAAGATTCTTTAACGCTTGAACCGCCTTTTTGTTTGCTGCTTTAGCATTCTCGCCATGACCATAAATCAAGCCCTCAGCAATATTCTCTTGGGCTGTTTTATTCTTAAAAAGATTATAATTTTGAAATACCATTGCTGTTTTTCGGCGAACCATTTGAATTTCTGGCTTAGTTGCTTGAGCCAGGCTGATTTTTTCTCCAGCAAATTCCATTAAGCCGCTATCAGCATGTTCAAGGAAATTTAAATTTCTCAACAGGGTTGTCTTTCCTGAACCAGAAGGGCCAATAATAACCACTACTTCGCCCTTGGCAATTGAAAGGTCAATCCCGTTTAAAATTTGCTGACCATGAAACTGCTTTTTCAAATCTGTTATTTTTAATAACATCCCCAATAACCTCCTAGTTCTGGTGAGCTGCTTCAATCGCCCAGGTTAGTCGTTCGTAAGAAATATCACGAGGGACCGTGCAGTCAGCTCCCAAAATAATTCCCCGGTGACCAGCTTCATCAATTAACCTTTTGACCTCTGTTTGAATTTGCTCCTTGGTTCCCTGGTAAAGGATTCCGTTTATACTGTTATCAAAACCACCCATTACTGGCCGATCACCAAATAACTGTTTTCCCTCACTTAACGAATAGCCATCAATTTCTGTTGCCCAGTTAATAACCTGCAACGGATAATTAGTGAACCACTCAAGATGATTAGTTGCACCAGCAAAGCCACAGATATGAAGAATATTCAATCGTGACACTTGGTTAATTCCCTCTTGAACCTTAAGATCAATCGGCTCCATTACTTGCTTAAAGAACTGGGTGTCATCACGTAAACGTGAATCCTGAATTGACTGGGTACTGTAATAAATACCGTCAACCTTAGTGTTAGTCATTATTGCTTGAGCAACTTTGATTTGATCGTCAGCAATTACTTCTAGGACCTGCAAGATTAGTGATGGATCCTGTTTATAAAGATCCGTAAATCGCTGATCTGCTAACAAAAGTGGTTCCGCATAATGTTTAATTAACGCCCACTTAAAAAGAAGCATTGGGGAAAACATCGTAATAAAGGTTGGTCGATCTCCCGCAATTTGCTGTTGTTGTTGAGCAAGTTTAACCTGACCGGTAATCCACGGATCATTCTGATTTAGTGGCTGAAGCCTTTGAAGATTAGCTAGGCTCCGTGGGTTATCAACTCCACGAAACGGGTAAGCAAAATAGCCATCTAACATTGTTTTAGCAAAGTCAACATCTACTGCATCATAGTATTTTTGGTGCCCTCTTAAGTTTGTTTGGAGGATTGCTGGCTCTTGAAAAACATTCGTAAACTCATCTACTGCGAAGTGGCGCCAAAAAGAAATTGGGATTTTACCAGTTTCTTGATTGTTTAAGGCTGCAATTACTTCTTTACGTGCTAATGTCATTATCATCACTCTTTTCTTTAATTCAGCGTACAAAAAAAGCTACTAATCACTGACATGATTAGTAGCTTTTACCACTTATTGCGGAGCAGCCGCCCCTTTTAAGATTTAATCAACCTCAAAAAGAATGGCCAACTGAACTCATGTCAGAATGTCCATTAATTTTTGAAGTTTGACAACAATTAAAATTAAATAAACGGTTAACTAACATGAGTCCTTCTCCTTTCCAAATAATTAATGGTTTTAATATACAAACTTTCTTACTTTTTGTCAATATTAAATTAAAATTATTCTTAGATAATTTTAATTTAATAGTGAAGGTCATTTTCAGTAAGTGCTTTTCGCCGACCATCTTGCAAGATGTAAACAGCAATAATAACAAGAGCAATCCCAATTATTTCAATTAAGGTTAAGTGAAGGTTAAAGAAAAGCACACTTAATAACGAGGTTGTAATTGGCTGTAGAGCATCCATAATGCTTACAACATCAGAAGGAGCATAACGGGTGGCAACCATTAATAAACTAAATGGCAAAATTGTTCCAAATAGCACAACAGTCGCAACAGCGGCGACTAACTCACCGCTAATCTGTGGCGGATTAACCCAAAATGGTCGGTAAATGTTAAACAAGATACTTGCGATAATGGTTCCCCACCCCAACACAACAATTGGCGGATTAGAATCAGCGGCTTTTTGGGGTAAGACAACATATAGGGCTGCAGTAATTCCTGAACCAAGACCCCATAATAGTGAATCAATCGGAATGTCTAGCTGGGTAAAATTTCCTTTGGTTAAAGCAAAGAAAACCCCTAAAAGGGCTAAAACAAATGCAAGCAGGTCGCTTCTAAATGGGTGTTGATGTTTAAATATCACACCACCAAGCACAATGAATAATGGTGATAAATATTGCAGAATTGTTGCCGCTGAGGCATTTCCCTTTTGAATAGCGTAGTAAAAGGTCAATAAATTAGCCATCAACCCAAAAACGGCATAAGACAGAACAGAAATTGTTGTATCACGCCGTTTAAACACATTGAAGGTTTTTTTGCCGTACATAAACCCACTAATTACAAGTAAGATAATTCCCGCAGAAAATGTTCGAATAGAAAGCATCCACGCTGCCGGGATTGCAAGGTTTTGGGAGATTAGCTGAAGTGTCGTTCCTGAAATTCCCCACATTACTGATGCAGCTGCAGCAATGATAATCCCCTTCATTACCGGATTATTTGTTCTTTGCGCCATAAAGCACCCTTCTTCCTTTAAATTAATTCTTTTTTGTTTGCGAGTTAAGGTTAAAAATTGGAATCTTAGGACCCTGAATTTTTCTGGCATCCTGGTGTGAATAATTTGACTTTCGTTCTTCAAATTGACGTTCATGCTCTCGAATATCATGAGCCGACTTCAATCCTTGTCTGGACCAGTTTCTTAAGATACGATCCATATACTGAAGACTTAGCGCATTATTCATTACCGCTTGTCTCAGTGCAAGATCAATAATCGCAGCTTTGTAATGATCACGATCAATCCAATCATTGACAATCTGCATTTCCATTGGTGACAACGGTCGACCGACTTCTGCCTCAATTTTGTTGAACGTTTTTTTTCGCTGATTTCCGGTATTAGCATTAGCTTGTTCAGTAGCTTCCTGCTCGTTAAACGCACTAAGTTTATTTATCAGCGGTGTGAAATCCCAAAAGGCATCTTCCTTACCATCATCCAACTTACGCATCTGCTGAACTACTAGTTTATTGCTCATCATTTGGTGAAGAAGATCAAAAACTTGATTCTCGTCCGTTTGCAGGTGCTGGGCAATTTGTCGAATGTCAGGATCAATCACGCCCCGATCAAGATAAGACTTAAATTCGAGGTATACAACCAGTTGAGCCGTTGACATCCCCAATTCATGATAATGATGGAGGAGGATGTTACTGATAGAAGTTTCTCCAGCTTTAAGGTATTGGACTAGTGAATTTTCTGTCATCATGAACCCCCTTAACAAAAATTAACCAAAAAAGATAAGGGCGTAACGATAATAAATCGTCCCCCTATCTTCACGAACTACAAATTATTAATCGTCTGAACAACTTTCCCTGTTTTGAAGTTAATCAGATCATAGCATAATTGTCCTTTGTGGTTACGATAAGTAACTTCCCAAACTACTTTATCATTAAAGACTCCTGGAGCAGCTTTTAACACTTTTTGTGGGTGATGATCCTGCCGAACTAGCTGGATTACCTGCTGCGCTGTTAAGCCACTACTCTGTTTCAATACCCGAACATTACCACCATGCTGAGGAACAACCACTAAAATCGGTTGATTTTGGTTATTTCTTCCAGCAATGGTGTAATAAGTATTTTCCCGATTATAAATATAAAAGCTCCCTGGCTCCTTGAGGTGGGCATACTTTTTTGCAATTGAAACGGTTTGTCGTCTGGCTGCCGAACGTGGCTGGTTACTGATAAGGTAAAAGATCCCCACAATAACAATAATTGCAACAATGACAATTAAAAGATTACGAATCGTTTGTCCAGTAGAACGATGTTGCTTATCACGCTGGACCTCGCGACGACTTTGCATGTAACTTCCCCTCTTTAAAAAATTATTAATCTTAGAAATTATACCAGAAATTCTTACCTTTCGTTATTTGTCCGGTGCTTTTTTAAAAAATTTTTGGCATTTTCTACCAGCTCGGTAGTTGATAATTCCTTTATCGGCAAATCTTTAGGAAGGTTCTTGAGCATTGAACTTCCGTAGTGCCGGGTATTAATTCGCGAATCAAGGATAATCCCTACTCCAAAATCATTTGGCGTCCGTAATAACCGGCCAATTCCCTGTTGGAGTCTCATGGTTGCCTTAGGAAGAGCTGCATGGTAGAACGGATTTTTCCCCTCATATTTCAGTAAATTATTATGTGCACGCGTCATGATTTCATTTGGCGAATCAAAAGGCAAGCGGGTTATAATCAGTAGTTCTAAGGATGATTTAGGGAGATCAATTCCTTCCCAAAAACTAGCTGCGCCTAGTAAGATCGAACTTGTTCCGCTTGCAAACTGCTTTAATAATTTTTCACGGCGGCCAGTAATTCCTTGAGCCAAAATATCTCGCTGATCAAATAAGTCTGTTTCTTTAAGCTGACTATAAACCTGCTCAATTGTTACTAACGAATTAAAAAGGATCATTGTTTGGCAATGGTTGTTTTTACATAATCGATAAATCGTCTGTGCTAAATAACGAGTGTATTCCTCGTTATTAGTCTGATTCGGAATTGGTGCATCTTTAGCAACCAGCAATTCTGCCTGCTCTGCATAATTAAACGGTGAGGCAAAACGCTTTTGCAATGTGCGTCCTTTTTCTAGATCCAACTGTTCATACAAATAGTTAGAACGACTAGAAGTAAATAGCGTTGCCCCAACAAATAATGGTTGAGCAAAGTATGGATAAACGTTCTCTGTTAAGAAGTGATTAACAGCCAAGAGACCACCACTAAGTCGCATTGAACTGTGCTCAGTAGATTGCTGGACGGTGAGCCAGAAAGCAGCGGATTCACCACGTTCCTCAAGGGTTTCAATAAATTGGTGAAGCTTGTTATCTGCATCAGCAAGAACCATCCACTGACTCTGAAATTGACTCATTAAGTACCGATCACTAAATAACCACCGGTCAGCTTGCTGTTCAAAAAGGTGCCGGAGAGCCATAAAATGAAGCTGAACACTTGCTAATGCCTGTTCAAGCTGCATGATTGGTTTATTACTTGGCGTTAATAGCGAAAATAATTGCTGATTATTCAACGGTTGCTCAATTAATTCATTACTATTATTACCTTGAACATTAAGCATAAATTGACGATACAACGCCTGCTGAAACGCATCAGTGGCTTCACTAAGCGAGCGCAAATCATCTCTCAACAGTTCAACATTGTATGTCCCTAACGCATGATCTTCAAAAATATTTGCAAGGTTTCGTTCCTGATTATCGCTAACTAAGTTCTCCAACACATGGATCGCAGTTCTAATATTTTGAAAATCAAGCGTTTGTCGTGAACGACGAAGAATACTTTCGCTTAAGTGCTGAGCCTCATCAACCACTAGGTATGGTCGTCTAGTGCCATCCCCTAATTCTTGCGCATGAGCAACTAAGTAGGCATGGTTAGTAATAATTACATTTGCAGTATGTAATTGCTTTTGCCGACGAATTAAGAAGTCATCTTTATAAAACTCATTATCTTCGCGCAGAGTTTTAATACCTTGGTGACGAATTTCAGCAAAATATGGTGAACGTTGCGCATTTAAGTTCAATTCGTCAAGATCACCACTGGTAGTTTTTAGCAGCCAGACAAGAATTTTTGCCTTAATTAACTGAATATAGTCAGAATCTTCAACGATACTTAATGAATGAACAAACTTAGCCAGATCAAGATAATGCGAATTCCCCTTAATTACTACTCCATTTAATTCAAATGGTAGGAGTTTATTCAATTGCTTCATTGTCCGTTGCGCTATTTGTTGTTGCAAAAGATTAGTTGCCGTGCTGATAACAATTTTCTTATCTGGATACGCTGCATAGGCTAAGGGAAGAAGGTACCCTAATGTTTTCCCTGTTCCGGTTCCAGCTTCCACAATCATTGATTTAGGCTCATCATGAGTATAGTTATTATAAATACTATTCATCATCTTTGATTGGGTAGGACGAAATTCCAATAAGTCACCATACAGCTTAATCTTTGCCCGCTTTGTTGATGGATAACGGACATTGGTTGCCTCTCCTAAGCTTGTTGCCGGACGAACCTTGTGGAGAACAATTCCGTGACTAACATATAGACTATCAGCTAATGGCAATGGATGAGCATCTCGCCGTTCTAGCTCCTGTTCCAAAATCATTGTCGTTTGTTGAGGCAGGTTTAATTTAAGTTCAACAAGTTTTTCAAGCGTTAGTGTCGGCAACTCTCGTAATTGCTTCATTAGGTCCACTAGTAAATGAGCAGTTGCTTCTGCATCAGAAACCGCGCTGTGAGGATGATCATGCTCAATTGATAATGAACTTGTCAAGTCTCGCAAGCGATAGCTCTTTGCAGTCGGCATTAATATTTGACTTAGCGTTACCGTATCAATGGCCTTAATTGATAACGGAGGGTAACCAGCACGTTCTAACTCGGCATTCAAAAACGGAAAATCAAAATTAACATTATGCGCCACAAAAACAGTGCCACTGAGGAGACTGTATAGTGTCCCAGCAACATCTTCAAATAACGGTGCATTCCGTACGTCACTATTTTTAATTCCTGTTAATTGAGTAATCTGCCGCGGAACCACTACTCGCGGATTAATTTTTGTTTCAAAGCGATTAATGACCTCGCCATCTTGAACAAGTACACAGCCAATCTGGATAATGCGGTCACCATGATTAACACTTGTTCCGGTCGTTTCCAGATCAACAACCGAATATATTGGTCCACGTGACTTTTTTGCTTTCTGTCGACGTTTTTTCGTTGTTGACAAACTATCACCATGTTTCATTATTTATTCGATCAAAGTTCTGTTTTTATGATACACCATTCGTTTTTTAAATTATAGTAACAATTGCCGTTGTTCTTTGGCAAATCAGTAATTTTACGCTATTATTAATAATGGTATTTTACGAAGAAAGTAGGTTTTGATGTGAAAGAACAAGGAATCGGTCACAGTCATGCCAAAATAATTTTAATGGGCGAACATAGCGTGGTCTATGGTGAACCAGCAATTGCCCTTCCGCTTCCAGATGTTACGTTAACGGTAACAATTAAGTTAACGAACAAGGGAGGCCACCAAATTAAAAGCCGTTACTTTGAAGGATCATTAAATCAAATTCCCGAAAAGATGGCAGGAGTCCAACGCTTAATTTCTTCATTGATGCAGCGTTTTAATGGTGAAAGCGATCAATGGACAATGACAATTAAAAGCCAGTTACCAGCAGAACGTGGTATGGGATCATCTGCAGCAACAGCGGTCGCTATCGTTCGCGCTTTTTTTGATTTATACGAAGAAAAGCTTGGCCGCAAGCAATTGCTCCAGCTTGCCGATATCGAGGAAGAAGTAACCCACCGAAGTCCTTCTGGTTTAGATGCGGCAACTGTCAGCTCAACATCACCACTCTACTTCGTTAAGGGTCAAGCTGGAGTACCGTTGAAAATGAACTTACAGGCAACAATGGTCATTGCTGATACAGGGGTTAAGGGAGCCACTAAGGAAGCAATCATTGCTGTTAGACATGAATTAGAAACTAATCATAATGCAGCGTTAAGCCATATTAATCATTTAGGAAAACTGGTTAATCTAGCTAAGGATTATTTAAGTCATAATGAAGCAATGAGCCTTGGCATCGCACTTAATAGCGCGCAAAGCGACCTAGCTGCACTAAATGTTAGTGACGAACACTTGGATCGATTAATCGCTGCTGCTAACCATAATGGCGCATTAGGAGCTAAACTAACGGGAGGCGGCCGTGGCGGTTGTATGTTTGCGATTACCAGAACCGCGCTTGGTGCCAGAAAACTAGCAGGGATTTTAAAAGATAATGGTGCTAAGCAAGTATGGTTACAACCACTTGGGGATACGGAGGAAATAAACTAATGATCACCGCACGTGCACACACTAATATTGCGTTAGTTAAGTACTGGGGGAAAAAAGATCAAAAGCTGATCATTCCGCAAACGGATAGCCTTTCACTAACGTTAAATGAATTCTATGCTGATACAGGGGTTGAATTCAGAGACGACCTAATAGCAGATGACATTGAAATTGATGGTCAACCGATCACTGGTCGTTCTGCCGAAAAGGTTAAGAATTTTCTTGATATTATTCGGCAAATTAGTGGCAACCATAATTATGCTAAAGTTATTTCCACTAATCACGTACCAATGTCTGCAGGGTTGGCGTCTTCCGCTTCCGCATTTGCCGCCCTTGCGACTGCAGCTAGTAAGGCAGCCGGCCTAAATCTTGACCGGCGCTCCCTTTCTCGCCTTGCTCGCCGTGGCTCAGGTTCAGCTACACGTTCCATTTATGGCGGCCTTGTTGAGTGGCACCGGGGAACTGATGATCAATCTTCCTTTGCTGAACCGATCATGGAAAAAGTCGATTTTGGAATTGAAATGATCGCGATCCTAATCAATACGACCAAGAAAAAGATTTCAAGTCGTCAGGGAATGCAGTCAAGTGTTGAGTCTTCACCTTATTACCCTACCTGGCGAAAAGTTGTTGCTCACGATATGGTTGCAATGAAAAAGGCTATCTCTGACAAGAATATTGATCAGATCGGCCACATTGCTGAAGAAAATGCTCTCCGAATGCACGCTCTAACTCTTTCTGCTGATCCAGGATATACTTATTTTAATGGTGATACGATCCGCGCAATTCAGGCAGTTAATGACTTGCGTTCACACGGGGTAAGTTGTTACTATACTATGGATGCTGGTCCAAACGTTAAAGTGATTTACGATCAAAAAGATCGTGAAAAAATTGTTCAATATTTGGGGAACCTTTTCAGTAAGCAAAGGTTAATTATTTCACAGCCTGGACCAGGAGTAAAAATTATCGATAAATAGGATTTGATTGAGAGGTTTTGTAAAATTGATTACTGAAAAAGCACCTGGCAAACTTTATATTGCTGGTGAATACGCTGTTGTGGAAAATGGTTACCCGGCGATTTTAGTAGCATTGGATCAATTTGTCACTTGTTCCATTGAAGAAAGTGCTGCAGAAGTTGGTAAAATCATTAGTCGACAATATCACAATAATGCTCTACAGTGGCATCGTCTTGGGGAACAAATGATTGTTGATAATCGTGATAACCCGTTTTCTTATATTTTGTCCGCAATCAAAGTAACTGAGGAATATGCCCGTAGTTTCGCGCGTGAATTACGGATATTCGATCTCCATATTGATAGTCAGCTGGATAGCGACTCAGGAAAGAAATACGGCCTTGGTTCTTCCGCTGCCGTTACGGTTGCCACGGTAAAAGCCCTTTGCCATTTCTATAACCTGCCAGTTACTAAGGATGAAATCTTCAAATTAGCCGCAATTGCTCACTTTGAAGTTCAAGGAAATGGGTCATTGGGAGATGTGGCCGCTTCCGTTTATGGTGGTTGGATCGCCTACCATTCATTTGACCGTCAATGGCTTGCTCAACAACGAAAATATCTTGACTTGAGAACCCTCGTTGATCTACCATGGCCTGATCTCAAAATTGAATCCTTAAAGGCGCCAAACAACCTTCAGCTCCTTATTGGATGGACTGGAAAGCCGGCATCGACTTCACAACTAGTCGATAAGATTTCCCTGTTCAAGGCTCGCCAACAAAAAGAGTACCGCCAGTTTTTGGAAGATAGTAAGCACTGCATTCAACGAATGGTTGAAGGTTTTCATAATGCTGATTTGGAGTTAATTAAAAATGAGATCCGGTATAACCGGGAATTGTTAAAGCAACTCGGTACGAACTCCGGTGTTCATATCGAAACCCCCGTCCTAAATAAACTCTGCCAAATTGCTGAAGATTTTGGCGGAGCAGCAAAGACATCCGGTGCTGGTGGTGGTGATTGTGGAATCGTTGCTATCGATCGTGATAGTAACTTCAAACAAGTATTGAAGAAGTGGGCGGCCAATAAAATCGAGCAACTCCCCCTTTCGGTTCACTTCATCGAAAATGTTAAGGGTGAGATCAAGTACCACCTCATCAAAAAATAATAGTTAATGATAAAAGAGTGTGATAATTGATCGATCATGATTCAAAAGTCACACTCTTTTAGTTAATTTTAAGTATTATTAATTCGGAAAGTTATTTTAAGGAGAAAAACTATGGAATCAAGTCATGCCCAACGAAAAAATGAGCACCTTTCGTTAGCAACTAAGCTTTATAACCAGGTCCACACCAATTCATTTAACAGTATGCAGATCATTCACAAGAGTCTTCCAGAAATTAGTCTTGATCAGGTGAACCCCGTTACTAACTGTGGAACCTTAAAGCTGGCGGTTCCCTTTTTCATTGAGGCAATGACCGGTGGCAGTCAAAATGCATTTAAGATTAATCAAGAACTTGCAATGGTTGCTAAAAAACACCACCTTGCAATGGCACTTGGCTCAGCAAGTATTATCTTTCATGATCCAACTGCTAAAAAGAGTTTTAAGGTTGTCCGTGACATTAACCCGGACGGAATTGTTATTGCTAACCTCAGTGCCAAAGCCAGTTTAGAACAGGCAAAAACGGTTATTGACCTGCTAGATGCCGATGCCCTTGAACTCCATGTTAATACTACTCAAGAATTAATTATGGATGATGGTGATCGTAACTTTCACTGGTTAACTAATATTGAATCTTTGGTTAACCGCCTTAATATTCCGGTTATTGTTAAGGAAGTTGGTTTTGGTATGGATAGTTCAACAATTAACCAGCTGCAATCAATCGGTGTTTCCATAATTAACATTAGTGGTCGCGGTGGAACTAACTTCGCTGCAATCGAAGATCGACGGAATCATACAGCAGATTTTAGTTTTCTCAATTATTGGGGGCAAACAACATTAGAATCAATGTTGGAGGCCCGTGAAGCGCGTACTAAGGATACCCAAATTATTGCTTCTGGCGGAATCTGTTCCCCGTTAGACGTTATTAAAGCGGGAATCCTTGGTGCTAATGCTGTTGGTGTTGCCGGCTATTTTCTTAATATTCTCATCCATGATGGAATTGATGCACTCGATAAAGAAATTACTAATTGGCAAATGGCCCTTCCGCGACTTCTTGCCCTCCTTGGTTGTAAGTCATTTAACGAGTTACCGTCAACTAATTTTGTCTTACACGGTAAAGAACTCGAATATGCTCAACAACGTGATTTAATTTAAGGATGGTGATTATCGAATGACAGCGTATCAAAACATCCTTTTTGACCTTGACGATACACTATTAGATTACGGAGCCGCCGAAAGCCACGCCTTAAAACAACTCTTTAGTGATTTCAACCTGAAATTAACACCAACCGTTAAACAAACATTCCAAAATTATAATGTCAGGATGTGGCAACGGTTCGAACGGAATGAACTCACCTGGGATCAACTTATGGAACACCTCTTTGCCGACTATTTTAAGGCTTACCACCAACTAAATGTTCCTGGTAAAAAGACAATTCAAACCTACCTCAAATACCTCAGTAATAATCATCAACTGGTTTCCGGTACGCGAACAGTAATGAAGTACCTAAAGCAAAATAACTACCACGTATATGCAGTTACCAATGGGCAAAAGATAGTGCAAGATCAACGACTGAAGGATGCTAAACTACTCCAGTATTTTGATGATATTTTTATTTCACAAGTGATTGGACTTCAAAAGCCGAACAAAGAAATGTTTGATTTTGTACTTCACCACATTAGCGGTCATCGTAGTAACACTTTAATGATTGGAGATTCATTAAGTTCTGATATTCAAGGCGGCATTAATGCTCATCTTGATACAGTCTGGTTCAACCCCCATTCATTGCATAATTCAACTCGCTTAAAGCCAACCTTTGAAATCCACCGTTTAACCGAGCTTAAAGCAATTCTTTAAAAAGAAAAAGATGTGATGAATTCTCATCACATCTTTTTAGGGTATACACTTTCTGGTATTGATAAAAAATCAATGCCAGTTTTTTTGTACACAAAAAGGACAGCTGCTGCCCTCGTGTTGTACAATCAATTCACCAAAAAAATCATGTAAAGAAGGTTATGCAGATGTCCCAAAACAATTCTATCCTAAATCTCCTCGGAATTGAAGACCAGAATATCAAGGTTCTCAAAGTCGAAACTATTTTGAAAAACAATGAAGAGTGGAAACTGATTCATGCTTCACTGACTTATCCCGTGGATCGCTGTAAAAACTGTGGATTTAAATCAGTGGTCAAAAACGGCTTGCGAAAAAGTCATCTTCGTTTGGCAAGTCTTAACGGTACTCGATATGAAATGATTCTAGCTAAGCAACGTTACTATTGTTCCAATTGTCAAACTACTTTTGGTGCTATTACACAATTAACTAAACCTAATCATACTCTTTCCCGAGATCTTAAAAATCAAATCATGGCATTAGTTCGTGAAGGTTTGAATGGCGAGCTAGTCGCTCGCCTTTGTCATTGTTCAGCCAGTAGTGTTCGTCGGACCATCACCGAACGAGTTGAACCTCATTATCGAATGGCCGTCCTGCCTAAACACCTCTGCTTTGATGAATTCCGTTCAACGAAGTCCATCATGTCATTTATCTGTTGTGACAGTGAAATTCACCAACTGGTAGTTAAGCTCCACGATCGACTCTCACCTTCCATCATCGACTACTTTGAGAATCGCTATAGTCGGGCTGAACGGGCTCAAGTAGAAACCGTTGTTATCGATCTCAATGCTCAATACCAAAGTTTCATTTACCGCCTCTTCCCTAATGCCAAAATCATTATTGATCGGTTTCATATCGTCCAATTAGCCGGACGAGCTTTAGATAACTGTCGAATCAATCTTCTTAAGACCCTCAATAAGCAAAGTCGTGAATATAAAATTATGAAAACTCAATGGCGGTTATTCCATCTTAAGCAGACCAAGCTTAATCCCGAAAAACCAGTTTATCTTCGGGGAATAAATAAACGAATATATAACTAAGCAAAACGTCGTCGATCTAATCACCTGTAAATTTACTGAATTTAAGGCAGTTTATCAAACCTACCAAGGAATTACTCAAGCTATTCATGATCGTAATACTGAACTGCTTAAAGCAGTTCTTCAGGACTATCGAACTACCAATACTGAAATGGATACGACAATTTATACCCTAAAGAAGAACCGACAAGCCGTTATTAATAGCACTAAGTATGAATTCTCAAATGACCCCTTAGAAGGAATCAATCGAAAAATTAAAGCACTCAAACGAACCTGTTATGGTTTTGCCAATCAAAAATTTTTCTTTTTAAGAATTGATTGTCTTTTTGTATAAAAAATACCACCCACATTTCTGTGAGTGGTATCGATATCCATCAATACCAGTTGACAGATACCCTCTTTTTATTACTACTTAATCAGGTAGTTAACTAAACCAACCTTAGTCATCCCGTCAGTAGCAATTTTTTTCAAAGCTTCAGCTGACTTAGTCATTGCTTCGCTTTCACGTTCATTTAATGGAACTTCGATAACCTTTGAAATACCAGATGCATTGATAACAGCTGGGGTTCCAAGATAGTTATCCTTAATACCATATTCACCATCAATGTAAGCACCAACTGGTAATACAGCATTTTCATCCCGTAGAATTGCCCGTGTAATTCTCATTAAGCAAGTTGCAACACCATATGCAGTAAAGCCTTTTCGGTTGATGATTTCGTAAGCCTTGTGACGTACGTCATCTTCAATCTTTAGCAATTCATCATTGCTGATGCCTTGTTCTTCACAGATTTGAAGAAGTGGCTTACCACCAACTGTTGCACTGGAGTATGCAGCAAATTCTGAATCACCGTGTTCTGCCATCACATTAGCACTAATATCAAGTGGACTAACACCCAACTTCTTTGCTAAAGCAATACGTAAACGTGCTGAATCAAGTGAAGTACCGGATGAGATAACCCGGTTAGCAGGTAATCCTGAAATCTTCTGAACTGCATAGGTTAAAACATCAACTGGGTTTGTTGCAAGTAAAAGAATTCCGTCGAAACCGGTGGCCATAATACTCTTCGTAATTTGCTTCATGATTTCAAGGTTCTTTCCAACTAAGTCAAGGCGAGTTTCACCTGGCTTTTGAGCAGCCCCAGCACAAATTACAACTAGGTCTGCGTCTGCACAAGCATCGTAATCAGCTTGATAAACTTGCTTCGGGGCAGTGAAAACAGTTGCGTCTTCTAAATCGAGGGCGTCACCTTCAGCTTGTTCCTTTGACAGGTTAACAATTGCTAATTCTTCAGCCAACCCTTGTTGAACTAATGCATAAGCATAAGCTGAACCAACTTGTCCGTCACCAACAAGAACAACTTTTTGATGATTTTTTGACATAATTCAGTTTCTCCTTAATGATAAATTAAATTACATGAATAAGTGGGCGTAGATTGGAACCAAGATATCCATTGCTAATGAAATAATCAGAACAGAAACACCGGCCATGGCACCTTGAACTTCACCAAGTGAAAGAGCCTTAACGGAACCAACGGTGTGCCCTGCAGAACCTAAACCTAAACCAGTAGCAACGGCTGAAATCTTCTTCAAACCAAGAACCTTAATAAGGAATTCGGCCAAAGCGTAGATAACAACGGCGTTAAGGATACATGCCATTGCAGTAACGGCTGGAACACCATGAACACCAGCAGCAATTGGCATGGCAACAGCAGTAGTTGCGGCTTGTGGCAACATTGATGCAGTTGAAGCGGCAGAAAGACCGAATAACTTACATACAAGGTTGATAAGGAACAATGAAATAAATCCACCAACGAAGCAGATTACGATAATATCGAACCAGTACTTCTTGAAAATGTTGTTAACACGGTAAACTGGAATAGCGAAGGCCATAGTAGCTGGGTTCAAGAACCAGAAAATCATGTTACCACCAGGAAGGTAGAACTTCTTGTAAACAGCAGCGGTAGTGGAACCAGTGCCCTTAGCCCAAATTGCTAAGACAACGATACCAAGTACCATCCCAACAAGTAATGGGTTAAAAAGGAAGAATCCATTACTAATCTTTGTTAACCACATACCAATTAGGTAAACAATCAATGAAATGAAGATACCAGTAAATGGTAATGCTAGATTTGTAACAATCGTATTAGCCATAATTATTGTGCCTCCCTAGTCTTCTTTAGTACCAGTGATCTTGTGGTGAATGCTCATAACAAGGGCACCAACGTAGGCAATAACAACAAGAATGATAATCGTAGCAATGATAATTACGATAACATCTTGAAGTCCTTCCTTCTTCATGATGTCAAGGTGAGCAGCTAATTGGATACCTGATGGAACGAACAGGAATGCAATTAGTCCGATCATAAAGTCACCAAACTTAGCAACTTGGTGAAGCTTAACAATATGAGTAGCCAACAGAATGTAAAGCAATACCATACCAATTAAAGGAGTTGGTACAACAAAGCTCTTTGGAAAAAGATCAGAGATCAATTGAGAAACAAATAAAATAGCAGCAAAGATTCCCATTTGAACATAAATGTTGGAATCCTTAGGTTGTTTGTCCTTTTCCATAACTTATTCCCTCCCACAGAAATAAAAATAAATTTTGTTCGGTACCGTTTTCACAGCGCCTCTTCAGTTATTTAATTTACACTTTTTTTACCATTTGTGTTGAATTTCACACTTAAATAGCCATATTTGAGGATGAAATGCCCTAACCAGCAGATGAAATGCCCTCAAGATTGTTAATTTATTTACAATTAATTACTATTCAACCGATCTTTAACCATTAATTCTTTGTTAATCTTTTTCTAAATTACTGTTATATCGGCAGTTTTACTATCTTTCATCTACTTTGTACATTACTGATCGAATGATTAACTAGAAACGGGGCACGAAAAACAAAATGTTTTTCTGCCCCGTTTATTATCTTTTTAATATTCCAAAATGATTAACGCATAATCGCAGGAATTTAATTTGTTAACTATACCCCTAACGCCTTCTTAGTAGTAGCAACAAATGACCGGCTCACAGGAATTTTGCTCCCATCATCAAGGGTTAATTCGTAAGTATGATTGAAGCTTGGTTGTAATTCATGAACCTTATTAAGATTAACAACAAAGCTCCGGTGAACACGAATAAACCGGTTAGGGTCTAACAAATTAATGATACTATTGAGAGTTTGCTTACTGACGATTTCCTGATCTTCAGTATGAACAACAGCTTTTCCTGCTTGTGCTTGAATATAAAGAATATTTCGCTTCTGAATAACAATTGTTCGTTCATCATTAGTTAGTGAAATTCGTGGATTCTTCTGTTGAACGGTCACTCCATGACTGCCATTCTGGTTATCCATTAGCCTAACAACTCGTTTAACTGCGTCATTAATTCGCTCTGCCTCAAAGGGTTTTAATACATAATCGATTGCGTCCGCCTCAAAGGCATCCAATGCATACTGGTCATAAGCAGTAGCAAAAACAATGTAGGGACAATTTTCCTTTTTCTTCAAGCCCTTGGCAAATGCCATTCCACTACCATCATCCAACTGAATATCCAAGAAGATTAAATCTGGTCGATTGTTTTTCACTTCTTCTCGAGCAGATTTAATTCCATCAGCCTCATTTATTTCGTCAATCAGGTCATTTTGTTCTAATAGATAACTAAGCTCGTCACGTGCTAATGGTTCATCATCCACAATTAAGACTTTCATTTACTTGTCCTCCCTTTTTGGTAAATGGAATGGAGATACTAACTGTTGTCCCCTGACTACTACTGGTAAAGTGAAGGCCGCTTTTCTTATCATACAATCCGATTAATCGCTGGTTCAAATTATGCAATGCAGTCCCTGAACCATGCTCAGATGGGACTGCCTGTTGGCCAAGACGCTTGATCAAGTCTGGTGAGATTCCCTGACCATTATCTTTAACCATAATTATTAACCGATCCTCTTGCTGGTAGACATCAACGGTTACGTAATTACCGATTTTCCGTTCCCCAAACGCGTGTTTTAATGCATTTTCAACCAAAACCTGAATTGTAAATGGAGGTAGCAAAACATCATCACTAACGGTCGTATGTAGTTGGACATCATATTTCCCTGGAAAACGAGTCATTTCCAAGCTAAGGTAAGCATTAACCTGTTGCCGCTCTTGAGCTAGAGTAATTTGCGTCTCTCGAGCACCAATTAAATTTGAGCGAAAATAGGTACTTAACTGCAGGAGCAACTGACGCGCCTTATTACTATCACGACGCATCATCGCACTAATTGTATTAATCGCGTTAAAGAAAAAGTGCGGGTTAACCTGTGCCTGTAGCGATTTAATTTCGGCATCACGAACTAGCCGGGCCTGCATTTCAGCATCCCCTAAGGCAATCTGGTTAGCAAAGATTCCGCCCAAACCGGTTGCCAACTGAATTTCAACCGGTGTTAGCTTCCAACTATCGGTATAATACATTTTTAAAGTTCCGACTACCCTATCTGTAACTCGCAACGGGACAACAATCGCTGCCTGTAAGGGACAGTCAATATGCGAACAGCCAATCTCCTCAGCATTCCGTGCAACTTTTACCTGACCACTCTGAATTACTGATTCAGAGAGCGTTGTCACCATCGTTTCCCCCGAAATATGGTGATCACTCCCAGCACCAATATGAGCAAGGATCGTGTTCCGATCAGTAATACTAATTGCGTCAAAGTTTGTGTATTTTTTGATAATGCGAACTACTTGCTGGGCTGATTTAACATTAAGCCCGTTACGGAAATAGGGTAGCGTCTGGTTAGTTAGCTTCAGTACCGAGTGAGTCTGTGTAGCCCGAGTTTCTTCTTCCTGACGAAGATACATCGTAATAATTGAAATGAAAATTGATGTCCCTAACGAACTGATTAAAATCATTGGAACCGCGATGTAACGGACCAATAACCATCCCGTTGGACTAAACAGAAAGACGAAAATCATCTGAATTGATTCCATCGATAAACCAACAATAAAGCTCCGCCATGGCGTCATTACCGTAAACGAACTATTTTTATCCTTATACAAATAACCAGACAACAATCCAATCAGTGTTGAACTGGGAATATAAAACCAAGCTTCACTAGCAAAGCCAGCTTGAAACGCCCGGTGAAGTCCAGCGATCAAGCCGACCGAACCACCAACCCATGGTCCACCAATAATTCCTGCCGTAGTTACGGCAAGGATTCTGGCATTAACAACCGAATAGTCATGAGAAACAGCCGTTAGCAAAACTTTATTATGCAGCTCATTAGCCGGGTCAATTTCAATTCCCGTAATATTTGCCATAATTGCAAATAGTGAAAAGATTACCACTAACTGTAACTTTGCCGTAAGTGTTTGGGCAAAGAGACAACGACGAAACGCTGGAATGTTAACCAAGAGGAAAGCACAAATAATAACAAAGCCGACCCGCTCGGTCATTAAAATTGTTAGATATAACATGCGCTTATTAACTCCACTTATTGTTGCGTTCCGGTATTAATTACTGGTTGCGTTCCTCGTTCACTAATGATCGCAACCATAATGTTATTAATAATTTGTAAACGCTGTTCGTCCGTTAATTCTAAATCTGCTTCCTTTGCCAAGCGATCTATTGCATCCTCAGTAATTGATACAGCGCCCTCAACAATAATCTTTCGGGCAGATAAGATTGCTGATGATTGTTGCTTTTGCAGCATTGCACTAGCAATTTCAGTGGCATAAGCAAGGTGGGTCAACCGAGTTTCAACAATTTTTACTCCGGCAACATTTAACCGTTCCTGTAACTCACTTGCTAACCGGTTAGATACCTCAGTTGGGTTACTTCGCAGAGTCAATGCATCCTCGTTTTCAAATGTATCGTAAGGATATTCACTGGCAACGTGACGAATGGCTGACTCACTTTGAATTTGAACAAATTGTTCGTAATCATCAACCGAAAAGAGGGCCTTAGCGGTATCAACTACTTTAAAAACAATTACCGCAGCAATTTCAACCGGATTTCCCTTTGAATCATTCACCTTAAGAATTTGACTATTAAAATTCCGAACCCGAAGAGAAACGGGTTCCTTATCGGTAAACGGTACGGTCATAAATAGTCCTGCATCCCGAATTGTCCCGATGTAATTACCAAAGAACGTTAATGCCTTGGCTTCATTCGGCTGAATAATCGTTAAACTACTCGAAAGGACTAGAATAAGCACCACTAACACAATACCTACTATCATGCTTATTAAGTGACCAAAGCGAAAGCCACTATATATGAGCCAAAGTCCTACTAGTCCACCAAGAATTGCTATTAATAACCCCAAATAACCATTAACATGAAATGCTTGTTTTTCTTTCATTTTATTTAACTCCTCTAAAATCTTAACCCCTTTGGATAAAAGTTTTTCACCGTTTTTTGCACTAATTTTCCAAACCCACAGGAATGTTTATTACAAACTAGCAGGTACCAGCCACTAGCTAGCTCTTTATCAATTGCGATCGTATCACCATGAACATATTGCCGCCACTGCTCTTCACTCAATTCGAGCGTTGTTTTAACTTCAGTCGGCTTTAACGCTAGCGCTAATGCTAACGATGGTTCAAATCGTCGTTTCTTAAATGTCCCAAGATGCAACCCAGGCCGAAGAATATTGAGATCATCAATTTCATCAATTCCGACTGGCAAATCATATAGCTGTTCACCAAACAAAACTAATCTAGTGGGTTGATAGTTAGGAATAACTGCGTCCCGGAAACTATTAAACAGTGCTTGCTGATCCTTAGTCAAGGAATACGAGTTTGCGTGTTTTTTCTTCCGTCGCTTCTTTCGTAAAGGCTTTTCAGTAACAGGAGTACCATAACGAAACTTAGCAATAAAGTGCCCCTCGCCTTTGATATGATGAGGGAAAAGACGAATTGTCTTTGCTAATTCCTGATTGCCATCTGCCCATTCAGGACGACCATGATCCATCCCCGGATATGCTTTAATCTCTTCCATTTGCATTGCGGGATAATTTTTAAGAATCCAACTAGCATTCTGTTCATCTTCTTCAGGAGCAAACGTACAAGTTGAATAAACCAAAGTACCACCCGGCTTTAACATTCTAATCGCTGAAGCAATAATTTTACGCTGACGATTAGCACATTCCGCTGGATAATCTGAATTCCAATATTCAATCCCAGCCGGTTCTTTTCTAAACATTCCTTCGCCAGAACACGGAGCATCGATTAATATTCGGTCAAAGAACTTTGGGAACTGCTTTTCTAGTTTTTCTGGGCTTTCATTCATCACCACTGTATTACGAGTACCCCATCGTTCCAAATTCTCCGCTAAAATCAAGGCCCGCTTCCGAAAAATCTCATTAGCAACTAACAATCCTTGATCCCTCATCAAAGAAATTAAGTGGGTCGATTTCCCTCCTGGCGCCGCACAGAGGTCAAGAACCCGTTCTCCTGGCTGTGGGTTCACCACTTCTCCTACATACATTGCGGAAGGTTCCTGACTATATACCCAACCAGTAACATGATCCAGGGATTTTCCATTAACTTGACCATAATATCCGGTAGGGACGTACGGCACTTTTCCCTTGGCTTGACTAATTGTCTCCTGTGGCAAGCCATCCTTCAGTGGGTTAACCCGAAAGCCGCTAAAACTTTGTTCATTCAATGCTGCTAAAAATGCTGAGGCTTCACTTCCCAACAATTGCTGATACTTAGTTTTAAATGCACTTGGTAGCTGCATTCTCTTAATCACCCCATCACTTTAATCTTAAACAAATTATAACTTATTTTAATCCGTTCCTAAACATTTCCCGAAAGCATTCTTGGAATTCATTTAACTTTTTCTTAATTCCAGGTATAATAGTTAATTATTCGTAATAAAGGAAAGTGACACGCTTAATGGATCAACACCTCATTGCCATCGATCTGGATGGAACCACTCTCAATAATCAGTCAAAATTAACTGCTGAAACTGTTAATACGTTACGGGCTGCTGCTAAGGACGGTCACATTGTTAGTATTATTACCGGCCGGCCTTACCGAATTGCTCAACACATTTACGATCAAATCGGGATTCAAACGCCAATGGTTAATTTCAACGGTGCTCTAACCCATATTCCCCACCAAAACTGGGATAAGGAATATGAAATTGAATTAACAAAAGAACTGGCATTAGATCTTCTGGCACATAGAGAAGAATTGGGAATTGATACCATTACCGTTGAAAGTAAGGAGCATTTCTGGGCGAACCAGGCAACTAAAGATGTCCCTGAATTTCTTCCCAACCACCTTAAGCCTAGTCAGTTACTGAGTGAAAGGAATCTTAGTGATAATCCGATCGCAATGACAATCGAATACCAGCCAGATAGTAAAGAAAAGATTATCCGCGCAGTCAACGACAAATACGGTGACTTCGTTGAACCTCGAGTCTGGGGCGGCCCATATAATATTCTTGAACTAATTCATCGTGGGACCCATAAGGAATCAGGGATGTTCTATATTGCTAAGCAGTACGGGATTGACCGTACCCACATTATTGCTTTTGGGGATGAGAAGAACGATCAAGAAATGATCGCTGCTGCCGGTCGTGGTGTTGCAATGAATAATGCAATTCCTGAAATCAAGGCCATTGCAGATGATGTTACCCCAATCGATAACGAACATAATGGTCTCGCAGAATACTTAAGAGATTATCTGAAATTAGCTTAAAAGCCGCTATAGTAAAAAAGCAACCTAAGATTAACTCAAAATGAGGACAATCTTAGGTTGTTCTATTTTAAATGATTTGCCTAAAGAAAATTAAACTTCAGGATCACCAGTAAATTTACCAATAACTGGCAAATCTTCAAGAACCCGCTTCATATGAAGTGAGCGTTGAATTGCAGCGCTAACGTCATGACCTGCTAAATTGCCATGATGCTTACCGTTACGCCAAGCCGGGACATTACTGACGTCATAAACCACTCCATCAATTGCGACATAAGCTGGGTTGCCATCTTGGCCATTGTATTTTGCAAGTTCTTCAGCAGTAAAGGTTCTTGTAGTCATACTAAAATATTCCTCCCGATACTCATTGTTGATTTTATTATAGCACTTTTAATTTACCGATTAAGACAATCTCAATCAGCACTTTAGTAATAAAACAAAAATGAGATGAAAATTAATTTTATCGTAAATAATACCTATATTATATAACAACTGTCAAAAATATTGTTATAATATAAAAGAAGGTGATTCTGCAATCACTTTCGCTAAATACTTCTACTTGGGGATCACGGTGTGTCATGTTATCGCGATCCTCAATTTTTATTTGATCAGGTTGTCTAAAAAGGTCACGATGTAATACAGTAACATTGCAGCGATAATAAGGGAAAGAACATCTCTAACCTGGCGCCAAATATTTTTTTTCATTCCATAACCCCCTTGAATCAATATTTCATATTATACACCACCTTTCATGCTCAATCGCTAAACTTTTAATTGCATTTTAAATTAAGGCGTGTATAATGCGTTGTCAAACAGGGATTTAATAATCCCAAAGCAAAATAATCGATGTCAGTGAGCATCATTTTGGAGGAATTAAATATGGAACAGACAAGCAATGACCAAAAACCAGAAATGGGTTCTAGCATCTACTGCATCTGGGTTTTCATTAGAAAATATGGATATTATGTTTTTGTCCTTTGCCCTTGCACCAATTATCGCTAGCCTACATATTTCAAGTACGGCTGCCGGATGGATTGGTTCTATTACTAACCTTGGAATGTTAGCGGGTGGTGCGATATTCGGCCTTGTCGGTGATCGAATCGGTCGTGTAAAAACATTTACTTACACGATCTTTATTTTTGCCTTGGCAACTGCTGCAATGTTCTTCGCCCACTCATTACCAGCTATTTACCTTTGCCGTTTTCTAGCTGGGATTGGTGCTGGTGGTGAGTACGGTGTAGGGATTGCGCTAATTGCCGAGAACTTTGAACCTCACCTTATCGGCCGATTGACTTCTGTTGCAGCTATTGGTGGCCAAGTCGGTGCGATTTTTGCTGCTATAATGGCTGCCTACATCATCCCCCATTTTGGATGGAACGCCCTTTTCCTTTTAGGTATTATTCCAGTAATCCTCACCTTCTTTATTCGACGTCACGTTCACGAAAGCCAAGAATTTATTGTTGCCCACCAAAAGACGATTGCTAATCACCAAAGAATTTCTGTTGGTCGTCTTTTTGCTACACCACGATTAGCCATGCAAACTCTTGGCTTAATGATAATGACGATTGTTCAAATCGCTGGATACTTCGGTCTAATGATCTGGCTTCCATCCATTGTCCAAAAGCAGCAAGGACTGTCCGTTTCGAGGTCATCAATTTGGATGATCGCGACCATCGTTGGAATGAGCATCGGAATGCTGGTCTTTGGAACAGTAATGGATAATTGGGGACCTCGCTGGGCCTTTGGCATCTTTCTTCTTGGTTCCGCTACGGTAATGTTTACCATTCTCATGGTCCAAAGCTCCCTTGCCCTCATCCTTGCCGGTGCACTAATTGGCTTCTTCTCTAATGGAATGTTCGGCGGTTATGGTGCAGTTATCAGTCAGCTTTACCCAACTGCCATTCGTTCCACTGCCAACAGTATCATTATGAATGTTGGTCGAGCAATTGGCGGATTTTCATCAGTAGTTATTGGATTGCTGATGGATCACTACTCATTAGGAGTAACAATGGGTTTCTTATCAGCACTTTATATTCTCAGTTTTATTGTTATGTCTTCATTACCTGGGATGCGAAAAATTGCTAATAATCATTAACAACAAACGAAATAAGGTTCAGAGCTCAAACAAGCGAACTCTGAACCTTTTATTATATTGATAATAAACCTTATTTCTCGTCAACTTCCTCATCAGTCTTAAGGACAGCCATAAAGGCTTCTTGAGGAATGTCAACTTTACCAACAGCCTTCATCCGCTTCTTTCCGCGCTTTTGCTTTTCAAGAAGCTTAGCTCGCCGATCAGGATCCCCCGTATGGATTCGTGCAGTAACATCTTTGCGGTAAGCCTTAATATTAGTCCTGGCAATGATTTTTGAACCAATTGCTGCCTGAATTGGGATCTCAAAGTTTTGCCGTGGAATAATCTTCTTAAGCTTAGAAGTAATGTCACGACCCCGTTCCGCAGCAAAGTCTTTATGGGCAATAAAGCTTAATGCATCTACCTTATCGCCATTTAGCAAGATATCAATCTTGACTAACTTGCTTGGCTTATAGTCATCAATCTCATAGTCAAGAGATGCATAGCCACGAGTCGAGCTCTTCAGCTTATCAAAGAAGTCAAAGATAATTTCTGACAATGGAATATGATAGATTACGTTTACCCGCGTATCACTTAAGTATTCCATCGTTTCAAAAATTCCCCGTTTTCGCTGACAAAGTTCCATTACTGGTCCAACATAATCATTCGGAACCATAATTGAAGCTTTAACATAAGGTTCCTTAATATCCTTAATCGATGATGCATCCGGCATTTCAGCAGGATTTTCAACTTCCTTTGTAGTCCCATCTGCTAAGTCAACATGGTAAGTAACGGATGGCGCTGTGGTAATTAAATCAAGGTTAAATTCCCGTTCAAGCCGTTCTTGAATTACATCCATGTGCAACAAACCTAAGAAACCACAACGAAACCCAAAGCCCAACGCTTGTGATGATTCAGGTTCAAACGTTAGTGCTGCGTCATTCAATTGCAACTTTTCTAAAGCATCACGTAAATCATTGAACTTGGCATTATCAGTTGGGTATAGACCAGCATAAACCATTGGGGTCATTTGCCGATAACCTTCTAGCGGTTTAGCAGTTGGATTATTAGCATCCGTAACAGTATCACCGACCCGCGTATCTTTAATATCCTTAATCGCGGCGGTAATATAACCTACATCCCCGGCCATCAGAACATCGCGCGCTAATGGCTTAGGCGAGTTAATCCCGACTTCAGCAACCTCATACTCGGTACCACTATTCATTAGCCGAATCTTATCGCCCTTTTTTACGGTTCCTTCAAATACCCGAACACTAAGGACTACTCCACGGTAATCATCATATTTTGAGTCAAAAATCAAAGCCTTTAATGGGGCCGTCAGATCACCAGTTGGTGCCGGAACCTTCTTCACAATTTCTTCTAGGACCTGATCAACTCCTAATCCAGTCTTTGCACTAACATCCAGCGCATCATCTGTATCAAGACCAATTTCATCCTCGATTTGCTTCTTTGTTCCTTCAGGATCCGCAGATGGTAGATCAATTTTGTTAATTACCGGTAAAATCTCCAAATCATTATCCAAAGCCAGATAAACATTCGCTAAGGTTTGTGCTTCTACTCCCTGAGTAGCATCAACGACTAACACTGCTCCTTCACAAGCAGCTAATGATCGAGAAACCTCATATGAAAAATCAACGTGACCTGGAGTATCAATCAAATGAAAGATATAGTCTTGGCCGTCCTTAGCATGATAAGTTAGGGCAACCGCGTTTAACTTGATGGTAATCCCCCGTTCACGCTCTAGTGGCATATCATCAAGGACCTGATCCTTCATTTCCCGCTTACTAATTGAATCCGTCATTTCCAAAATACGGTCGGCAAGGGTCGATTTACCGTGATCAATGTGGGCCACAATTGAAAAGTTACGAATCCGCTTTTGCCGTTCTTTCATTTCATCAAGATTCATTGTCATGAATTAGTTCACTACTTTCTAAACTTGTAAATACTAATACTAGTATACCAAAGACCATCCGCGCTTGAAAAGCCAATCAAACCAGCATTTAACAAAGCTAAATGAAATAGAATAAGCCAGCAATTCCGCTTCAAAGGTCGGATATTACTAGCTTATTTTGACTCTTTATTTATCTTCAAATGCATCCCGAAGCTTGTCAAGGACGGTTTTCTTAACTCCCTTGACGTCTTCACCACTAGCAGCAGCAAAGGCCATCATTGCCTCTTTTTGACGCTTATTAAGACTCTTCGGTGTATGAACATGAACTGTAACATGTTCATCCCCATTGCCATTGCCATTCAAGTGGGGAACACCCTTCCCCCGAAGACGGAAGTTTGTTTCAGATTGAGTACCAGCAGGGATCTTAAGATTAACATCACCATGAACAGTCTTAACCTTCACTTCATCACCTAATGCGGCTTGGGCAAATGAAATATCTTGATCAACGTAGATCGTTGAACCATCACGTCGGAACTCCCGACTTGGCGTTACACGGAAAACAATGTACAGGTCACCATAAGGGCCACCATTTTCACCGGCATCACCTTGGTGTTCTAACCGCATTTGTTGACCATCATCAATTCCTGCAGGAACCTTAACTTCCAATTCATGCCGTTCATGAATATGCCCAGAACCATGGCACTTAGTACACTGATCTTCCGGCTTAATGATCTTACCAGTCCCGTTACACTCAGGACAGGTGGTTTGGGTTTGAATATTACCAAGGGGCGTCCGCCGTACGGTAAGAATGACTCCACTACCATGACACCGTGAACATGTTGCGGGAGACTTTCCAGGTTTTGCACCACTCCCTTTGCAGACGTCACATTGGGCATCCCGTTCATACTTAATTGTTGTGGTCTTACCAAAAACAGCATCCATAAAGTCTAACGTCATTGAATATTGCAAATCACGACCCTGACGTGGTGCCGTCGGATCAGCTTGACGACGACCACCGCCGCCAAAGAATTGACTAAAAATATCACCAAAATCGCCACCGGCAAAGTCACCATAGCCTTGTTGACCACCGAAGCCACCAAATCCTTGACCAGCTCCTGCATTTGGTCCTGCTGAACCAAACTGATCATATTGGGCCCGTTTTTGTGGATCACTCAGTACTTCATGCGCTTCATTAATCTTCTTAAATTTTTCTTCAGCACCAGGTTCATGGTTAATATCCGGGTGGTATTTCGCTGCAAGTTTCCGGTAAGCCCGATTAATTTCTTTTTCAGAAGCATCCTTTTTTACACCTAGGATGTCGTAGTAACTTTCTTCTGCCATACGGATCCTCCATTTATATTGCTTGTTTAGTTATACCATACATGACAAACGAAAGTAAAAGCCAAAGTCCTTTTCTCCGGCCTTTGGCTTTTAACAATTGTTTATTAACGGCTGATAGAATTACTTCTTGTCATCTGGGGTAACGTCCTTAAAGTCACCATCAACGGTCTTGCCATCATCGGAACCAGAATTATTATTGTTTCCGTTAGTGCCATTATTACCGGCATTACCTGTTTGACCGCCTTGAGCACCTTGGGCTTGTTGGTAAAGCTTTACGCTAAGATCTTGGATCACCTTATTTAATGCGTCCTTCTTAGCCTTCATATCATCTAAGTTGCCGCTTTCCTTAGCCTTCTTCAAGTCGTCACGAGCACTTTCGGCCTTCTTAATATCTTCTTCAGGAACCTTACCCTTAACTTCCTTCAAAGTCTTATCTACTTGGAAGAGTTCTTGGTCAACTTCATTCTTCAAGTCAACCTCTTCCTTCTTCTTCTTATCAGCTGCTGCGTGTTCTTCAGCATCCTTCTTCATTCGTTCAATTTCTTCATCACTTAAGCCAGAGTTAGACTTAATAGTAATGTTTTGCTTCTTATGAGTTCCTTGATCCTCGGCAGAAACGTTAACGATCCCGTTCTTATCGATATCAAAGGTAACCTTAATTTGAGGAACACCACGAGGAGCAGCTGGAATGTCAGTAAGTTGGAAGTTACCTAAAGTCTTGTTGTCAGCTGCCATTGGTCGTTCACCTTGAAGAACATGAATATCAACAGCAGATTGGTTATCAGCTGCAGTAGAGAAGATTTGGCTCTTGGATGTTGGAATAGTAGTATTCCGGTCAATCAACTTGGTGAAGACACCACCCATGGTTTCAATACCAAGTGAAAGTGGCGTAACATCAAGTAAAACAACATCCTTAACATCACCAGTAAGGACACCACCCTGGATAGCAGCACCAAGGGCAACCGCCTCGTCTGGGTTAATAGAGTGGTTAGGTTCTTTACCAGTCAATTCCTTAACCATTTCTTGAACAGCTGGAATACGAGTAGAACCACCATTAAGGATTACTTCATCAATATCATCAAAGGTTAAGTCGGCATCCTTCAAAGCATTCATAACTGGTTGCTTAGTCCGTTCAACCAAATCATTAGTTAATTGGTTAAATTGTGCCCGACTTAATGTCTTTTCAAGGTGTAGTGGACCATTTTCACCAGCAGAAATAAATGGCAAACTGATTTGAGCTTCTTGAACACCTGATAAGTCCTTCTTTGCCTTTTCAGCAGCATCCTTCAACCGTTGAAGAGCCATCTTATCCTTAGAAAGGTCAACACCGTTTTCTTCCTTGAAACCGTCAATTAACCAATCCATGATCTTCTTATCGAAGTCATCCCCACCAAGGTGAGTATCACCATTAGTAGAAAGAACTTGGAAGACACCATCGCCCAATTCAAGGATGGAAACATCAAAGGTCCCACCACCAAGGTCATAAACAAGGATCTTTTCATCCTTGTCTTTCTTATCAAGACCATAAGCAAGTGATGAAGCGGTTGGTTCGTTAATGATCCGCTTAACATCTAATCCGGCAATCTTACCAGCATCCTTAGTGGCTTGACGCTGAGCATCATTAAAGTATGCAGGAACAGTAATAACTGCTTGGCTAACTGTATCACCAATGTAATCTTCAGCGTACTTCTTCAAGTATTGAAGAATCATTGCAGAAATTTCTTGTGGAGTATACTTCTTACCATCAACCTCAACGGTATATCCGGCTTCACCCATATGACTCTTAATTGATGAAATAGTATTAGGGTTAGTAATTGCTTGACGCTTTGCTACTTCACCAACTTGAGTTTCACCATTCTTAAATGAAACTACAGATGGAGTTGTCCGACTTCCTTCTGGATTTGTAATAATCTTTGGCTCGTTACCTTCCATAACGGCAACGGCGGAATTAGTAGTACCTAAATCAATACCAATAATTTTGTTACTTGCCATTGTTTATTCCCTCTCTTATTTTTATTGTGCAACTACAACCATTGCGGGACGAAGAACCCGATCCTTTAATTGATAGCCGGCCTGGAGTACCTTCACCACTGTTTCGGCCTTCTGATCACCTTCCACCGGTACTGTTTGCACTGCCTGGTGAAGGGTCGGATCAAACGGCTTACCGTCTGCATCAATCTCAGTAATTCCGTGGTCCTTTAATGCACTGATTAAGTGGTCATGAACCATCTGGATCCCCTTCTTTAGCTGCTGACCATTTTCGTCATGAACTTCAATCGTCAGTGCCCGTTTAAGGTTATCCAAAACAGGTAAAACGGACTTGGCTAAATCTTGACCATCATACTTTAGTAGTTGAGCACGCTCTTTCTTAAAGTGGGTAGTCATATTCTGAATTTCTGCTTCAGCCCGCAAATACTTATCGTCCTTCTCATCTAATTGCTGTTGTAAATCTTTAACTTGACTTTCTAATTTTGTCACTTGAGTCTGTAACTCTTTAACATCAAACTGGTCGTTTTTTTCAGAAGCAGCATTTTTACTTTGGTGCTTTGCTTCCTTACCTGTTTGCTTTGCAGCTTTGTCTTCTGCCAATCGACTCGCCTCCTATGAATCGTAGTAATGACGGTAAAAGTTTAAAAGTCGTTTTGCTAGCTCCTGACGGAATGCATTCACTAAACCAATCGTCCGTGAATAAGGCATTCTTGTTGGACCTAGTACCGCAATAATGCCCTTACCATATTGGTCAACATCATAAGTTGCCGTGATCAAACTATAATTATCTAAGGCCTTATCTTTAGAAATCTCAGAACCAATTTTAACGTTTACCCCATCATCAGAAACATTTGAATCTAATAGATGCGACAATTGATCGTTATGGTCAAGCAAACTATACAGTGTCTGTAAGTCAACCGAATCATGCTTTTCTGAGAAATCTAAGAGATTTAACCGGCCGCCAACAAAGAATTGCTCACGTGCTGCCCTTGACACGACACTATCAAACAGATCCAAAAAGCCATCTGCACTTTGCATATAGTGCATCACCCGAAGCGGAATATCATCATTCAGTCGTTTCATCACGTTAGCTAATGGCTGCCCCACTAGCTGGTCATTAATCATCCGAATAACGGCCTGAAGAGCATCTGTATCGTAATTTCGTGGTAACGTAAATGCCTGACTTTCGACATCACCGCTATCAGTGACTAAAATGGCGATTACCTTTCGATTACCTAACGGAACAACCCGAAAGCCGCTCAACCGGACATCGGCTTGTTCGGGCTTCAGTGTAAAGGCTGTATAGGAAGTAAGATCAGATAAAATATCAGCCGAGTGCGAAATGATCTCATCAATCTTTTGAAAACTTGTTCCTAGTGAATTTTGGATTACTACTAAATCATTGTCAGTAATAACCTCTGGATCAAGCAAATGGTCAACATAATAACGGTAACCCTTTTTAGAAGGTACCCGTCCTGAAGATGAGTGCTCTTTGGTAACAAAACCAACTTCTTCAAGAACCCCCATTTCATTTCGAACCGTAGCAGAGCTCACCTTAAAAGGCAACTGTTCTGCCAGGTGTTTTGACCCAACAGGTTGACCTGTTGCGGTATATTGACGTACAATCGCTTGCAGGATCTTGTTTTGACGCTGTGTTAGCATTTGTATCACTTCCCCTTTTAGCACTCTATAGGGTTAAGTGCTAAACACATGTATAATATAACAATCTGAATAGTAAAAGTCAAGAAACGTCAAATAAAATCTAGGAGTTTTTTAATGAAACATAAGAAGCAACGATTTATTCAGCCAAGTGGTCCCGAAGATGCTATGCGAATTATTCAGAAGCTCTTCAATAGTTACAGGAACGCCCCCTTAACAAGGGAGCTGCTTGACTATCATAATAATTTGATTAATCGGTTACAGACTGATATTCACGATGCCGTAATAAAAGCTAATAACGAGCATCTCAGTAAAGATCTTGATGAAATGATAGAGATCATGCGTCGCTGGGTTTCAATTCGCCTATCGAACCGCCCGTTCAACGCTAAAATGCGCCACTTCAAGTTAGTTACGGACGGCGGCACAAAGTTTAAGCGCCATATTCATAAAATTAATCAATCAACCAATCATCGGGCAAGTCGTCATTGATAAAGGAAAAAGACCGGAAAAGCAAAATGCTTCTCTGGCCTTTTCTATAATTAACGGTTTCTCAACTTCCAAACTCAATTGAAAGAATTAAATTAATAGTTGTTGTATGTCAGGAGTAATTTTTTGTAAATTCTGGCGGGCTAACTGTTCATCCTGCCTCATCTGGACAACAAGTTCGTCAGCACCACTAAATTTCATTTCACCACGTTGATAATAAAACCACCGAACCCTGACTTCTTCACCGTATACCAGCTGATCAAAGTCAAAAAGGTATATTTCAACAGTAAGACTATTTTGATCACCAAAAGTAATGTTATGACCGACACTTGCCATCCCACCATACCATTTTTGACCAATCTGCACTTGAACAGTGTATACGCCAATACCAGGAAGACGTTCACCTTCAGGAGTTTCAACGTTAATTGTAGGGAAGCCCAGTGTTCGTCCTCGTGCCAAACCATGAACAACGATTCCCGTTGTCGTGTAATAATAACCGAGCATCTGATTAGCCAGCTCAACATCCCCCCGATCGATAGCTTTACGAATAACCCGTGAACCAATCTTATGGTTGCCATTACCGGTAAACTTGGGAACCGTAATTACGTTAAATCGGTCGTTAGCATACTCCGGCAAACGCGCCATTGTTGCCACCGCAGCTTTACCGTAAGTATGATCAAAGCCCGCCACCACAATTTTGGCGTGAAATCCAATTAAATATTGATCAACGAATTCTTGTGGTGAGAGACTCGCAAATGAAGAAGTAAAGCTAACTAAATATACCAAATCAACCCCTAATTGTTTTAGAAGATTTAACTTTCGTGGCGTTGTTGACAGATATTTAAAACCACCAGGATATTGTTGATAAACGATTCCAGGCGCATGATCATAAGTTAATACCGCTAGCGGGAGGCCTTCCCGTTCAGCAACCCTTTTGGCAGTATTAATCACTTGTTGGTGACCACGATGAACACCATCGAAGAAGCCCATTGCGAGCACTACTGGACCAGCAGGCACTAACTCTTTCTGCAATGGGTGGTGGATCCTTATTACTTCCACTTGTTCTTCCTCCTTCACTTTACAGAGAACATCTTTGTTGGTTTATATCCTTGAGCAGTTAAGTGGTATAGTGCCTTAGTCGACCCATCATATTTCAGGACCACATCACTTGCCACCGTTTGTAGCTCATCTTTCTTAAGCCAACCCCCATGCTGAACAGAATGCCATTGTGCCGGAGTTAATTCTACTGCTGGATATTCTTTTAATGCATAATCAATTGGGTAAAGATGCCGGTTGATTGTTTGGTGAGCTACCGCATCTTGAATATCGTTCAGGCTCAACGTTTGATCAAGTGTAAAGCCGCCACTTTCAAGTCGGGTTAGCCATTTCATCGCACCAGGATAGCCAAGTGAGCGCGCTAAATCAACGACAAGTGTTCTAATATAAGTTCCCTTACTACACTTTACCTTAAAATAAACGTGTTGTTCTTGGTGTATTGGATCATATTCGTTCCGACACATTATAAAACTACTAATTATTGCCTTCCGTCGTGGGCGTTCCACAATTTCACCAGCACGAGCATATTCATAAAGACGTTTACCATTTACCTTGACGGCAGAGTACATTGGCGGAATTTGAATAATTTCTCCCGTCATTTTCTGCATTGCTGTCTTAATTAGTTCACTACTAATTGACGCTTCAACTGGCTTAGTTTCAATCACTTCGCCGTCAAAATCTTCAGTCGTTGTTGCTTTCC
Organism: Limosilactobacillus urinaemulieris; assembly: GCF_932750685.1. Taxonomy (NCBI): domain Bacteria; kingdom Bacillati; phylum Bacillota; class Bacilli; order Lactobacillales; family Lactobacillaceae; genus Limosilactobacillus; species Limosilactobacillus urinaemulieris. The sequence goes on from NZ_CAKOBX010000011.1 coordinate 45,453, forward strand.
CAATTACTAGTTCTCCCTGATATTCTTTACCAGACTGCATCAAATATTCTACCACTTTAGTCGCATTACCGACACAAATTGGTAATACACCATCAACAGACGGATCCAACGTCCCTGAATGGCCAATTTTCTTAGTTTTTAGTATTCGCCGCAATCGACTAACACAATCAAAGCTTGTCATTCCACGTTCTTTATACAAGGGAATAATTCCATCCATATAATTCTCTCCATAAAAAAACGAACTAAGAGATAGCTCCCAGCTCGTTCATCCTTAATTACTTATCTTGTTCTTGCTGGTGAAGCTTATTGATCAGTTGATCAATCCGACTTCCGTAGGCAATTGACTTATCTCGTTCAAATTTAATTTCAGGTGTTTTGAAAATATTCAACCGTGCACCTAATTCACTCCGAATTAAACCAGTTGCCTTATCCAAACCAGCTTGAACTTTTTCCATATCAGAAGCTTTATCGGACAAGATACTGTAGTAAATTGTTGCTTGTTGAAGATCGCCAGTAACATCTACACCAGTAATGGTTACTCCTTGTACGCGAGGATCACGAACCCGCTTTAAGAGAATATCGTCAACTTCACGTTGAATTTCTTGAGCTAACCGATCAACACGATATTGCTTATTAGGCATTTTATTCACCTCGGTTTACTTAACTGGTACTTCCTTCATTTGGTAAGCTTCAATAACATCATTTTCCTTAATGTCATTGTAATTTTGAATTGTCAAACCACATTCAAAGCCAGCCTTAACTTCCTTAACATCATCCTTGAACCGTTTCAAACTACCAAGTTCACCGCTATAAACGACAATCCCGTCACGAACAAGCCGAACCTTGGAATCACGGGTAATCTTACCAGAAGTTACCATTCCCCCAGCAATTGTCCCAACCTTGGAAGCCTTGTAGATTTGCCGTACTTCAACTTGACCAATAGTTTCTTCTTTATAAACTGGTTCAAGCATCCCCTTCATTGCGTCTTCAACTTCTTCAATTGCGTTGTAGATCACCTGGTGGAGACGAATATCAATTTTATTTGAATCAGCTAATGACTTAGCAAGCGAAGTTGGCCGCACATTGAACCCAATAATAACGGCATTAGAAGCTTCAGCTAATGTTACATCGGATTCATTAATTGCGCCAACAGCTTGGTGAATTATATCAACCCGAACACCATCAACCTTAATCTTTTGAAGACTTTGACTAAGTGCTTCTACTGAACCTTGAACATCGGCCTTAATGATTAATGGGAGAGTCTTCATTTGCCCCTTCTTCATCGTATCAAATAAGTTATCCAATGTAACGTGAGAAGTCCGTTTCCGTTCCTCTTCTTGGGCTTGTTCTGCACGCTTCTCACCAGCAGCACGAGCAGTCTTTTCATCGTCAAAGACAACAAAGCGGTCCCCTGCTTCCGGAACAGAATTAAGTCCGGTAATCTCGACAGGAGTTGATGGGGTTGCTTCCTTAATCCGCCGACCATTTTCGTTTGTCATCGTCCGAACACGGCCATAAGTGTTTCCAACAACAATTGGGTCACCAACATGCAAAGTTCCTTGTTGTACCAGAACGGTAGCAACAGATCCCTTACCTTGATCGAGTCGTGCTTCAACAACGGAACCAGCAGCATTTTGGTCTGGGTTAGCCTTCAATTCCATCATTTCAGCTTGGAGTTGAATCATATCAAGCAATTCATCAATGTTCTTCCCAAACTTAGCTGAGATGTTAACAAAGATTGTGTCACCACCCCAGTCTTCTGGAATCAAGTTGTACTTAGCCAATTCCTCAATTACCCGTTCTGGATTAGCACCTGGCTTATCAATCTTGTTAACCGCAACAATAATTGGTGTTTTAGCGGCTTGGGCGTGGTGAATAGCTTCAACGGTTTGAGGCATAACACCATCATCTGCGGCAACAACCAATACGGTAATATCAGTGATATTAGCTCCCCGAGCACGCATTTCAGTAAAGGCAGCGTGTCCTGGCGTATCCAAGAATGTAATTAGATCATCCTTGTAATGAACTTGGTAAGCACCGATTTCCTGAGTAATTCCCCCAGCTTCATGTTCAGTAACATGTGAGTGACGAAGCTTATCAAGTAACGTAGTCTTACCATGGTCAACGTGCCCCATAACCGTAACAACTGGCGGACGAGAAACTAAGTGATCCGTATTGTTTTGCTCTTCTTCAAACATCTTATCGATATCTGAAATGTCTTCTTCAACCTTTTCCTTAGCTTCAATGCCGTAATCAGTTGCCAACAATTCGATCGTATCTTTATCTAAGGATTGGTTTTGATTAATCATTACACCGAGCATAAAGAGCTTTTTAATAATTTCGGCTGGTGAACGGTGCAAGATTTTTCCAAGATCTTGCGCATTCATTCCCTCGGTATATTCAAGAACATCTGGTAATGGCTTATCCTTTCGCTGAGTAGGTTGTTGATGCTTAACTTCACGAAGGCGACCATTGTTGTTATGTTTCTTGTTTCGCTTTTTGTTTTTCTTGTTGAATCGCTTACCCTTTCGACCAGATTCATTTAAGCTGCCACCAAAGCGACCGTTGTTATCATTTTGATGACGGTTATTGCTTTGGTTTGTTTGCTTAGAGGAATGGTTGTTATCATGATGCTTTTGATCATGATGTTCATTTTTCTTGTTATGGTTAGCCTGCTTTTTTGATTGGTTAGCGTCATTCTTGTTGTTCCCCTTAACAACTTGACGTAACTTTTGTGCTTGATCAGGTGTTACAGATGACATATGGCTTTTAATATCCATCCCTTGATCCTTAGCTACATTTACAAGGCTCTTGCTTGGCATCTTGAGTTCTTTGGCTAATTCATAAATTCGTTCTTTGGCCATGTACTCACGCTCCTTAATTCATCGTTAGTAGTTCCTCAAACTTTCTTGCAAATCCAGATTGCGTTACACAAATAACAGTTCTTGACTGTCCAATTGCTTGACTTAGTTGTTCTTTAGTAAAAAGTGTACAGAGTGGAACCTTGTAAAAGGTACATTTATCCGTAAACTTCTTTAGTGTTGCTGAACCAGCATCCTGAGCTAAGAAAACAAACTGGGCTTTTCCTGTTTGAATTAATTTTAAGACACCGCCTTCGCCACTTTGAATTTGTTTGGCGCGGCGTGCTAATCCGAGTAAGTTTAAAACGGATTGTTGATTATTTTTCATTGTTACCAAATAAAGCTTGTCGTGCTTGAAGGTGATCCGTGTATTGAATCAATTCATCATAAAATGAATCATCCAACTTAACATGAAAAGCCTTTTCAAAGGTTTTTTCTTCCTTTGCCCGCTTAGCGATCTCTACATCTACTGCAATGTATGCGCCCCGACCGGACTTCTTACCGGTTGGATCAAGCGTAACTTCGCCTTCCTTGTTCTTAACTACCCGGATTAATTGTCGCTTCGGCATCATTTCGCCGGTAACAATATCTTTACGCATCGGTACTTTTCTCTTTTTCATTTATTTCACCCCGCTGCTTTAATCTTCTGAAGCGTCAGTTTCTTCTTTGAGTGTATCAGTACTATTTTCCATCTCAGAAGCCGGCTTAATATCAATCTTATACTTTGTTAACCGTGCAGCTAACCGTGCATTTTGACCCCGCTTACCAATTGCAAGTGAAAGCTGACTATCAGGAACTACAACCGTGCATGAACGTTCTTCAGTTGTTGCAACAGGTTCCGCTTCCTCAGTATTCTCCATCTCAGTTGCGGCATCGGTGTTTTCCGTTACAGAGGCATCAGTTGAATCTTCTTCTGATTGTTCTTCAGTAACTGGAGCTCCTGATTCATTAAAAATAACATCCAGAACTTCCGCAGGATTAAGAGCATTAGCAATAAATTGAGCCGGATCCTTAACATATTCAACAATATCCATGTTCTCACCGTCAAGTTCATTAACAATTGCTTGAACACGTGAACCACGAGGACCGACACAAGTACCAACAGGATCAACGTTTGGATCATTGGAATAAACAGCTACCTTAGCACGATCTCCAGCCTCACGGGCAATATTCTCAATTAAAACTGTCCCGTCCTTGATTTCAGGAACTTCCCGTTCAAATAGCCGTTTTAATAATTCTGGAGCTGTTCGACTGACAAAGATTTGTGGACCATGACGATCATCATTTACTTTTGAAACGTAAACCTGGATCCGATCGTGAATGTGGTAGTGTTCATTAGGCATCTTATCCCGGTAACCCATGGCACCTTCAACACCATCACCAAGGTCAACCCACGTAAAACGTTTATCCTCACGAGAAACTTCACCAGTAATAATTTCATTCTCGTAAGTCTTGTACTTATTATAGATGATCTTGCGTTCTTCTTCGCGTAACCGTTGCATTACCACTTGCTTTGCTGTTTGGGCTGCAATTCGGCCAAAATCACGTGGCGTAACTTCTTCACGAATCTCATCACCAACATCGTATCCTTGGCCATGTGGCAACTTTCGCGCATCAGCAAGGCTCATATACTCGTTCTCATCTTCTTCAACCAAGTCTTCATTATCGGTAATCGTTTTAACAGCGTAAACCTTGATATTACCAGTAACCCCGTCGAAGTCAACTTCAACGTTCTTTTCACCGTAATTTTGCTTATATGCGAGTTCCAAAGCCTGTTCCAAGGCTTCAATAACAATTTCCTTCTTGATCCCTTTTTCCTTCTCTAAGTAATCTAGAGCGGCGATCATTTCAGTGTTTGTTTTTGTTTTGCTCACCTTTTAACACTCCCTTTAAATCTTACTAAAGTCGATTGCCAATCGTGCTTGTGCGATCATTTTACGTTCAATCTTAATTCGACGCTGACGAGTTTTATCCATATATTCCAATGTTAGTTCGTCAGGCGTAAGTTCAACCAACGTTCCCTCATATGCCTTTTTCCCTTCTATCTGCTGGTAAAGGGAAACGTGAATATAATCATTGATTGCTCGCTCATAATCAGCTTCCTTCTTTAATGGACGTTCGGCACCAGGAGAAGAAACCTCAAGGAAATATGCCTGAGGAATTGGATCAGGCTCGGTGCTATCAAGTGCCTCACTTAGTTCATCACTAATATCTGCACAGTCTTCTAGGGTAACTCCCCCATCCTTATCAACATAAACTCGTAAGTACCAGCTTTTGCCTTCCTTAACAAATTCAAGATCGTAAAGGTAGCAATCATGCTTGGCTAAAATCGGCTTAGCTAATCCGGTTACTATTTCAACGACATTGCTCAACTGCGTCACCTCCATTATTTGCAATAAAAAGAGCGAGCATCTCTGCTCACTCCAACGAGTTATTTACCATAATTAATTGTAGCATGAACTTGCTCAACTAGCAAGCAACTATCCCTAGAACAGACTTAATTGGTTTTCATCCGGCAGCCCGTCTAGGACATGGTTCTGAGTAAGAAAATCTATAATTGTCTGGGAAACCTTTCCCCGCTCAGCTAGGTCCTGCTTCGATAGGAATTTCTTTTCTTCACGAGCAGCAACGATCTGCTTAGCAACATTCAATCCCAAACCAGGAACTGCACGAAATGGAGCAATTAATGAATTACCATCAATTAACCAGTTGCTTGCATCAGATCGCTCAAGATCAACCATCTTGAACTTAAAGCCCCGTTCTAGCATTTCATTAGCTAATTCGAGGATCGTCAATAAACTCTTGTCCTTAGCGCTTGCGTCGTTTCCTTGCGAACTAATCTCTTTCATCCGTGTCTTAACGGCATCTTTACCGTGTGACATTGCAACTACGTCAAAGTCATCAGCACGGACAGAGAAGAAGGCACAGTAATAAACAAGCGGGAAGTATACCTTGAAGTACGCAATCCGTAATGCCATCAGAACATAGGCGGCCGCGTGAGCTCGGGGGAACATGTATTTAATCTTCAAGCATGAGTCCATGTACCATTGCGGAACATTAGCCTCACGCATTTTCTTTTGCCAATCATCAGGGATTCCCCGACCGTGACGAACTGATTCCATTACCTGGAATGAGGTTTCAGAATCAAGACCATAGTGAATTAAGTCGGTCATAATGTTGTCCCGGCACCCGATCACATTGGCGATTGTTGCAACGCCCTGTTTAATTAACTCTTGAGCGTTGTCCAACCACACGCCCGTTCCATGAGAAAGTCCGGAGATTTGCAAGAGTTGCGAATAATTCTTCGGGTGGGTATCCTCAAGCATTCCCCGAACAAAACGGGTCCCGAATTCTGGTAAACCAAGAGTTCCCGTTTTACTTTGGATCTGTTCTTCACTGACCCCTAATGCCTCGGGACTAGAGAATAAACTCATTACTCCCGGATCGTTCATCGGAATAGTCTGTGGATCAACCCCAGATAAGTCTTGTAATGCACGAATCATCGTTGGATCATCATGTCCCAAAATATCCATCTTTAAAATATTATCGTGGATGGAATGGAAATCAAAGTGAGTTGTTTCCCAAGCTGCCTCTTGATCATCAGCCGGGTATTGAACTGGCGTAAAATCATAAATCTCCATATCATCAGGAACAATAATAATTCCAGCCGGGTGCTGTCCTGTTGTTCGTTTAACACCAGTAGCACCATGAGAAAGCCGATCCTCTTCCGCTCCTCGGAACTGCTTATCCGTATCACGTTCATAGGCCTTAACATAGCCATAGGCAGTCTTATCAGCAACAGTACCAATCGTTCCCGCACGGAAAACGTTCTTTTCACCGAACAACACTTTCATGTAGTTATGAGCAATTGGCTGGTAGTCTCCAGAGAAGTTCAAATCAATATCTGGAACCTTATTTCCCTTAAACCCTAAGAAAGTTTGGAACGGAATATCATGACCATCCTTAACTAATAGCGTTCCGCACTTAGGACACTTTCTTTCTGGAAGGTCAAATCCTGAACTGTATTCCCCCTTGGTATAGAAGTGGGAATAATGACACTTCGGGCATCGATAGTGTGGTGGCAACGGATTAACCTCCGTGATACCAGACAGCGTAGCAACCACACTTGAACCAACGGATCCCCGAGAACCTACTAAATAACCATCTTTATTTGACTTTGCTACTAGCCGTTGAGCAATCAGGTAAATTACCGAGAACCCGTTTTTAACAATACTATTTAGCTCAAGTTCAACCCGGTCTTGAACAATCTTTGGTAACGGATCACCATACCATTTCTTAGCAGTGTCCCACGTACGATCCTGAATTTCTTGCTCTGCTCCCTTCATATGAGGAGTATAGAGCTTATCCTTAACCGGACAAATACCGTCATCAATCAGATCAGCAACCTGATGGGTATTTGTGACAACGATTTGATGAGCCTCATCAGCGCCAAGAAAACTAAATTCATTAAGCATCTCATCCGTTGTCCTAAAATGAACATCTGGTCTTCTAGTTCGGTTAAGTGGATTAGCACCACCTTGAGAATTGATAAGGATCTTACGGTAAATGGCATCATGAGCATCTAAATAATGGACATCCCCCGTTGCAACAACTGGCTTCTCTAGGTTTTCACCTAGTTTAACCATGTTCTTCAAAATATCTTCCAAGTGGGCATCATCAGCAATAACCTTCTGCTCTAATAATGGCTGGTAATTAGGCTTCGGCTGAACTTCAATAAAGTCATAATACTTAGCCTTTCGCTCAGCTTCAGCGAATCCTTTTTCCATCATTGCGGTAAATACTTCACCAGAAGAGCAGGCAGTACCCAAAAGGAGTCCCTGGCGATACTTAGTTAGAACACTACGCGGAATCCGCGGTACTCGTGCAAAATACTTAACGTTAGACAGTGAAACCAACTTATAGAGGTTTTTCAGTCCTGCTTGAGTCTGGGCAAGAATCGTAACATGAAATGGTCGCGCATGCCGATAAGCATCATTATCAGTCATGTGTTTATTCAAGTCACTGATTAGTTTAATTCCATACCGCTTTTCCGCATCCTTTAAGAAGATATGCAGCAGCTTCCCTGTTGCTTCGGCATCATAGTTTGCCCGGTGGTGGTGTTCAAGAGCAACCTTGAACTTCTTACTTAAGGTATTCAAACGATATCCTCGCATATGAGGATAGAGGAACCGGGCCAACGGTAAAGTATCAATAACAGGAGCCGTAATTTCTTCCATGTTATGGCGACGGTAACCAGTATTCATGAACCCCATATCAAAGGAGACATTGTGACCAGCAATAATGCACCCTTCACAGAAGTCCCTAAACATCTTAAAGACTTCTTCCTCGCTTTTTGAGCCTTGAACCATTTCATCAGTAATTGATGTTAGGTTAGTTGTCTGTTCAGAAAGAGGGAACCCAGGATCAATAAATTCATCAAACCGCTCCAAGACTTCACCATCTTTCATCTTCGAAGCGGAAAGTTCAATCACCTTATCATAAATAGCTGAAAGCCCCGTTGTTTCAACATCAAAGATAACATATGTCTGACCATCTAGCGGTGTGTCATTTTCGTTGTACACCAACGGGATCCCGTCATCAACCACGTTTGCTTCTACACCATAAAGCATCTTAATTCCTGTTTTTTTAGCTGCCTTAAACGCTTCTGGGAACGCTTGAACATCTGCGTGATCCGTAATTGCAATTGCAGGCTGTCCCCATGAATGAGCACGGTTAGCTAATTCGGTAATTGAATTAGTGGCATCCATTTGACTCATTTCTGAATGGGCATGTAACTCAATTCGCTTATCATCAGCCGGCGCTTTGTCCTGACGCTCTTCATGCTTAATTTCATTAACGTCAAAGGCATTAATAACTAAATCATGCATCCATGTATCTTCTTGTACCGGCCCACGAACTTTAAGCCACATTCCCTCTTTGATATTTGCAAATTGGGCTTCATCAGCTTCATTGCGAGAGAATTTCTTTACCGCAAACGAAGAAGTATAGTCGGTAATTTCAAATGTCAGTAATTGCCTACCTGAGCGTAGTTCCCGTACCTCAGTACTAAAGACATAGCCCTCAACGACAACCGAGCGTTCTTCCTCAGCAATATCTTTCATTTGCTTAACTTCTTGAGAATCATTAATTACTCGGCCAAGTTGAACAGGTCCATCGGCAGGAGCAACCTTACTTTGCTGCTTTTTCTTTTTAGCAACGTTATTCTTTTTAATCTGTTCCATTGCTTTAGCAGCAAGTGCGGCATCGTCTGCTTCATGCTTGGCCTTCAATTCCTTAATCCGGGCCTCCGAAGCAGATTCATCAACAAATGGGTGAATCCGAAATTTAGGAAAACCAAGGTCAACATAGTCCTCTTCAATCTTTCCTAAAATATTTTTAATAAGGAAGTCTTTCATCATCTCGTTTTCAATAACAAGAGTTACTCGACCGTCCTTAACCTCAGGTGCTGTCTGTGTACAAACTTGTTGAGTCATCGGTGAATCAGGTGCCGTTTGCCGGACTACATACTCCCAATAATCACCAATTAGTTTGGGATCAAGATCAGTCATTGGACTGCTAATTTTCACCCGCGTATTAGCAATATCCCGAAAACCAATTTTTAGTGCATTAGAAAATTCACTAAAAAGGTTAAATGGTAACGGCTGTCGAAGCATTAAATGAAATTCCCATAAACGCGAATCCTTATGAACCACGACAGATTGAACCTTTGCATCATGAAAGGCAGGGTTATCTTTTTCGGGAAAGTGAATTTGTTCAAGTAGCTTTTGAAATAATTCTTGTCGTGATAAACTCACTTTTTATCCTCCTACAATAAAAAGTGGCGCGTTGATAAATTAAATTCTACCATCGTCACCACCAATTAATGATTAGACTAATTATTTAGCTTCAGTAGCATCTTGTCCACTAAGTTGCTTAAGCAAAATTGCAACAGTATTAACGACTTCTTCAGTCTTAACTTCAACTGTTTCACCGGTCTTCCGGATCTTAATTTCAACAATACCGTCTGAAGCCTTCTTACCAACAGTAATCCGAATTGGAATACCAATTAAGTCAGAATCGGCAAACTTAACACCAGCACGTTCTTTTCGGTCATCTACTAAGACATCATAGCCAGCTTTTTCAAGAGCTACGGTAAGTTCATTTGCCATTTCCATTTGATCTGCTTTTTTAGCATTCACAGGAATTACATGAACATCAAATGGTGCAATACTGTCGGGCCATACTAATCCATTGTCATCAGCAGTTTGTTCAGCAACTGCAGAAAGCAACCGACTAACACCTATCCCGTAGCTTCCCATAATAACATCAACTAGGCGGCCATTATTATCGAGCACTTGTGCACCAAGCTTCTTTGAATAATGGGTCCCTAACTTAAAGATATGCCCAATTTCAATCCCTGGGGTAAACTTGATTGGATGACCATCCGGTGCAATTTCGCCTTCCTTAACGTTACGGAAATCACCAAACTGATCCACCCGGAAGTCACGATCAATATTGGCATTAATGTAGTGGTGACCGTCATCGTTAGCCCCACAGGCCATATTAACCATTACTTTAACGTAATTGTCAGCATAGATTTTAACATCTTCACCAACACCAACTGGACCAAGTGAACCTGGATGTGCTCCTAAATACTTCACAGCGTCTTCTTCATCAGCTAGCTCTAATTCTTCACAGCCTAGTTCATCCTTCAGCTTGGCCTCGTTAACTTCATCATTACCGCGCATCAAAACAAGAACTGGTTGCGTTTCCTCTTCACTCATTTTAGCCATGTAGAACATTGCCTTGATAATTTGTGTTGAGTCTATTCCAAGGCTTTCCGCAGCCTCGTCGACACTGTGAGCCCCTGGAGTTGGCTTCTTTTCAAGCTTTTCTGGTTCAGCGGTTTGTTGAACACCGGTAAACTTACTAGTGGCTTTTTCCAAGTTAGCAGCGTAATCACCGTCAGTATAAGCAATGATATCTTCCCCCACCTCTGCAGGCGCAGAAAATTCTTGTGAGTTCTTACCACCCATTGTTCCTGAATCAGCTAAGATCACCTTGTAGTCTAAGCCAATCCGGTCAAAAATATTACGGTATGCTCTTGCTTGAAGATCATATGCCTGATCTAAACCTGCTTGATCAGCAGAGAATGAATAACCATCAAGCATTTCAAATTCCTTACCACGAAGGATCCCATAACGAGGACGATCTTCATCCCGGAACTTATCCTGCAATTGGTAAACAACCAATGGCAACTTCTTGTATGACTTGATACTGTCACGGATAACTTCAGTAAACGTTTCTTCATGGGTTGGTCCCATGATAAAGTCACGATCACGACGATCCTTTAACTTAAATAGGTTATCGCCATAGCTTTCATACCGACCAGATTCTTTCCACAAGTCAGCAGGAAGAAGTGCTGGCATCATCATTTCAACCGCACCAGCTTTTTCCATTTCCTCACGAATGATATTTTCAACCTTCCGAATTACTCGGTAGGCCATTGGTAAGTAAGCCCAAACACCAGCAGATACTTGATAAATGTAGCCAGCGCGGACCATCATCTTATGACTAAGCGCTTCCGCATCACTTGGCGCTTCCTTTTTTGTTGGAATTAAAATCTTTGATTGTTGCATTAAAATACTCCTTTTCCCTTATCGAATGAAATAACGCTGAATGTCATTCCACGTAACCAAAATCATTAACACTAGCAGCAAGAAGAAACCAATCATCGTCACAATTCCTTCGGCTTTTTCCGGAATTGGGCGACGAATAACCGCCTCAATGATATTTAACAACAGTTTTCCTCCATCTAACGCCGGAATTGGTAATAGGTTAACAATTCCGAGGTTAATTGAAAGAAGTGCTAAGAAATTCAAAACACCCGTAAATCCGAGCGCCGTTGCTTGTGACGTTCCTGCATAAATTGCGACTGGTCCCCCAAAATCATTTAATGAAAAGCCATGGGTAACCATGTGGCCGAGAACACTAAAAATTAGTGTACCTGCTTGAACAAACCGTTGCCAACCAAAATTAAGCCGTGCTGAGAAACTCTTATCCGTTTCTTCAAGAATCCCAATTTGACCAACCTTTTGATCTGACTGTTTGACTGTTTTGGGAACCATTGTGGTGGTGTGCTGTTTTCCGCGGTGTTCATAAGTTACGGTAATTTTCTTCCCCGGGTGACTAGAGATTGCAGTTGACAAAGCTGTCCAATCTTTAATTTTAGTATCGTTAACTTGCTTAATCCGATCGCCGCTTACGAGACCCGCCCGCGCAGCAACTGAATTGGCATTAACGTGCCCGATCTTGTTGCTATTCACCGGAACGCCACCGCTTAAGAGAAACCCGAGAATAATAAAAACAACAAGGGACAAAATGAAATTATTCATTGGACCGGCAAAATTAGTCATCATTCGTGCTGGTAAACTAGCAGAATTAAATTGAACGTCCTTAGGTGCAATTTGAACAACTGTACCATCATGCTCAGTAATTAAAGCATCATGAGCAACATTGTAAACTTTCAAATCGTTTTCATCACCATTGACGTATCCTTTAATCCATAAATCATTAACTAGATCAGAATCAACAATTTGCAGCGGGATCCCTTGGAACAATGTTGTCTTTTGACTTGCATTAATATTAGTGACTTGATCCTGATCATTAAGTTGAATAGTTACCGGGGTTCCTGGACGTAATTCATCTTCGTCCTCATCATCCGCACCAGCAAGACGAACATATCCCCCTAATGGCAAGATCCGAATAGTATACGTCGTGCCACCAGACTGTTTCCACCAAATTTTGGGACCCATTCCAATTGAAAACTCACGGACTAGAATCCCTGCTCGCTTTGCAAAATAATAGTGACCAAATTCATGGACTAAGACCAGTATTCCGAAAACGATTATAAAGGTGATGATTGTTATTATCACAAAATCCCCTCTTCTTTCAGAACTAAATAATACCTAAGAGGTGCATCATTGGCATAACGATTAACATACTATCAAACCGGTCAAGGATACCGCCATGTCCCGGTAAAATTTTTCCAGAGTCCTTTACGCCATAGAACCGTTTAAGCGATGATTCAATCAAATCACCAAACTGGCCCATAATTGACAAAATTAACGTTAGGCAAACCATTGGAATGAAAGATCCACCAACCGGAATAAAGTATAAGTAAATAGCAATCAGAATTGTGGCAGAAACGGTCCCACCAATTGAGCCTTCCCAAGTCTTGTTCGGGCTAATTTTGGGTGCTAACTTATTTTTTCCGATTTTTCTTCCGATCAAGTATGCTCCACTATCGGTAATCCAAACAATTAACATCCCGTATAGTAAGGTTTGGAAGTTGACTGCTCGTGCTTCGACAAAGTAACGAAAACCTAATCCAATGTAAAGGATTGCTAATGTTAACACACCAGCATCATCAAAGGTAAATCGCTGCTTTCTAATCACCGTATGTAATAGTAATAAAATTACCAAGAAATAGAATGCAAACCACCGCGTTGCAACACTTGGTAAGAAGTCTAACCAACTATCAGGTAAGATCAATAGCGCAACTCCAAGATAAGAAACAATTGCCTCAAACGAAATCAAAAACATCCGCTTCATTGCTAAGATCTCACTCATAGCAACAATTCCAAGTACAATTGCGGCAATTGTTAATGGCCAGTGACCATAAACTATTAACGGAATGAAGATTGCTAAACCAACAACAGCTGTTATTATCCGTGTTTTCAATATTATTCTCCCCAAACTTAGTTATTTTTTAAGCCACCATAACGACGGTGACGTCCCTGAAATTTAACAATAGCATCTTCTAATGAATGCCGATCAAAATCAGGCCAATAAACATCAGTAAATTCTAACTCACTATAAGCAATTTGCCAGAGCATAAAATTACTAATCCGCTCCTCACCACTTGTTCTGATAAGAAGATCAGGATCTGCTAACTCATCTAGGTCTGCTGTCATCATATTTTGAGACAGTAACTGTTCATCAATTTGATCAACACTAATCTCTTTAGCAGCTACTTTCTCTGCAATTCGTTGAGTAGCACGAATGATTTCGTCACGACTGCCATAGTTTAAAGCAAAGTTCAAAATCATCCCGTTACAATCAGCTGTATCAGCAATTGCATCATTAACTGCTTTTTGAGTTCCGTGGGGCAATTTAGTAATGTCGCCCATCACCATCACCCGAACATTATGCTTAACTAAATCTGGAACAAAAGTTGAAAAGAACTTGATTGGTAGTTGCATCAAATAATTAACTTCACTCGAAGGTCGTTTCCAATTCTCGGTAGAAAAAGCGTAGAGTGATAGAACCTTTACCCCTAATTCACTAGCAGCGATCGTCACATTCTTCACAGTCTGCATTCCTTGTTTATGACCTGCAACACGTGGTAAATGACGTTTTTGAGCCCAACGACCGTTTCCATCCATAATAATCGCGATATGGTTGGGAATTCGGTTTGGGTCTAATTTCGCATTACTAGTCGAGGATCCTTCTTTTTTGCCAAACAAAATAGTTCCTCCAGACAAAATTTTGTGTTTAAAGTAAAAACTACTTGTCAATTATAAATGTATTAAGGAGAAAAGCCAACCCCAACCCAAAAAGAGCAGGAATGAACTAGCTTCCTAATTCGTTTTCCTACTCCTAATTAGTAATTGAGGCTAATCTAGCCCATTAATTCTTTTTCCTTATCGGCAGCAATATTTTCAAGGTTCTTGATCCCGTTATCAGTCTCGGTTTGAACCTTCTTTTCAAGATCATGAAATTCATCATCATTGAAATCGCCGTCTTTGTTACCCTTCTTCAAGTCATCCATCGCTTCACGACGAACATTTCGAACAGCAACCTTGGCCTTTTCAAGTTCAGCCTTAACATCCTTAACAAGCTCTTTTCGCCGTTCTTCTGTTAACTGCGGAATCAAAATCCGAATTGCTGAACCATCATTTTGTGGTGTTAAACCGAGATTGGCAGCATAAATCGCCTTTTCAATGTTATCCAATGAGCTTTCATCATATGGAGTAACAAGTAGTTGACGTGCTTCAGGAATTGTAATTGATGCCACCTGATTAAGTGGTGTTGGAGCACCATAATAATCTACTTTCACACCATTAAGCAAACTAGCATTTGCTCGTCCTGCACGAATATCAGCTAATGTCCGGCGTAATGCATCTCCAGACTTTGCCATCTTGTCCTTTGCTTCATTTAAAATTTGTTTACCTGTAGCCATAAGTTAATCCCCCTCAATCGTGGTTCCAACTTCTTGTCCCTTAACAACCTTCATAATATTTCCAGGAGTGTTTAGGTTAAATACAACTAACGGAATATGATTATCCATAGAAAGTGAACTTGCGGTAGTATCCATAACATGGAGGTTCTTTTCAATCAAATCCATGTGAGTTAGATGATCAAACTTAACCGCGCTAGCATCCTTATTTGGATCAGCATTGTAAACACCATCAACGCCGTTCTTCCCCATTAAGATAGCATCGGCATTAATTTCAGCTGCACGTAATGCAGCAGTAGTATCGGTTGAGAAGTATGGACTTCCTGTCCCACCAGCAAAAATCACAATCCGGTCCTTTTCAAGGTGGCGAATTGCTTTCCGTCGAATATATGGCTCAGCAATTTGACGCATTTCGATAGAAGTTTGTACTCGCGTTGGAACATCAAGTGATTCTAGAGCATCTTGAAGAGATAGTGCGTTCATAATGGTTGCTAACATTCCAATGTAGTCAGCCTGAGCACGTTCCATACCAAGTTCTGCCCCGGTAACACCACGCCACATATTTCCGCCACCAACGACGATCGCAATTTGGACACCTAATTCATGAATTTCCTTTAATTCCTTGGCAACATCTTTAAGTACTGGTGGATTAATTCCAAAACCCTTTTCACCGGCTAGAGCTTCCCCGCTGAGCTTTAAAATGACACGATTGTATTTAATGTCTGACATAAACCTGCCTCCTAATGGTAATGTTTTCAAAAAAAGGCGCACTTCAAAGAGTACGCCCTTTTTAGCCGAACGTTGTTTAGTTCATTTGGTCCTTTACTTCTTGAGCAAAGTCATCTTGCTTCTTTTCGATTCCTTCACCAACTTCGTAACGAATAAATGACTTCAACTTACCATCGTTAGCAGAGACAAATTCTGCAACAGTTTGGTCTGGGTTCTTAACAAAGTCTTGGTCAGCCAAGCAGATTTGTGAAAGGAACTTGTTTAAACGACCTTCAACGATCTTGTCAACGATCTTAGCAGGCTTACCTTCATTTAAGGTTTCTTCCTTGAAGACTTCACGTTCGTGATCAAGACGATCTTGAGATACATCATCACGAGTCATGAATTCAGGATTGATGGCAGCAACGTGCATAGCAACATCCTTAGCTGCATCTTCATTTCCACCTTCAAGAACAACAAGAGCGGCAATTTGACCACCTTGGTGAAGGTATGCACCAAAACTGTCGTTATCGTTCTTTTCAATAACTTCAAAACGACGAAGGCTAATCTTTTCACCGGTCTTTTGAGTAGTGCTGATCAAGTCATCATTTAAAGTACCATTTTCGGTTTTCATAGCAAGCGCTTCTTCCACGTTTGCAGGCTTGTTTTCGCTGATCAACTTAGTAACCTTCTTTAGTAAGTCCTTGAATGGGTCACTTGCAGCAACAAAGTCAGTTTCTGAGTTTAATTCAACGATCGCAGCAGTATTACCACTAACAGCAATGTCAGCTAACCCTTCGGCAGCAACACGATCACTCTTCTTAGCGGCCTTAGCAATACCCTTTTCACGTAAGTAGTCCATTGCCTTATCCATGTCACCATCACTAGCAACTAATGCCTTCTTAGCATCCATGATACCAGCACCAGATTTCTTACGTAATTCCATAACTTGAGCAGCTTTAATTTCAGCCATGATTAGATCTCTCCTTCGTTTAACTTTTTAATAAAAAAGCTATTTGGTACTCAGGCCACAATGGTCCGTACGCAAACAGCCCAAGTATTTAATACTTAATTATCGTTTAATTACTTACCTTCAACGCTGTCCTTAAGGTTCTTTAATGAATCTTCAGAAACTTCTTCATGTTCTTCGGTAGCGTCGTTAGTATCAGCTTGCTTGTTGTCATCTTGACCTTGCTTACCTTCGATAACAGCATCAGCCATCTTTGAAGTGATAAGACGAACGGCACGAATAGCATCATCGTTTGATGGAATTACGTAGTCGATGTCATCAGGGTCGGTGTTGGTATCAACCATAGCAACGATTGGAATGTGAAGCTTTTGAGCTTCCTTAACAGCAATTTGTTCCTTGTGTGGGTCCACGATGAACATTACATCAGGGATCTTTGGCATATCTTCAATACCACCTAAGAAACGTTCAAGCTTTTCGCGTTGCTTAGTTAAAACAGCAACTTCCTTCTTTGGAAGAACATCAAAAGTACCGTCTTCAGACATCTTCTTCAATTCTTTCAAACGAGCAATCCGTGATTGGATAGTCTTCCAGTTAGTCAAGGTACCACCTAACCAACGGTGGTTAACGTAGTATTGACCTGCACGAGTAGCTTCTTCTTCAATTGAATCTTGAGCTTGCTTCTTAGTACCAACAAAAAGAACAACACCGCCATCAGCAGCAACATCCTTCATGTAGTTGTAAGCAGTATCGATCAACTTAACAGTCTTTTGTAAGTCAATGATGTAGATACCGTTACGTTCAGTAAAGATGTATTCTTCCATCTTTGGGTTCCAACGGCGAGTTTGGTGACCGAAGTGAACACCGGCTTCAAGCAATTGCTTCATAGTAACAACAGACATAAAATATGTACCTCCAAAATGTTTTTTCCTCCCCAATAATCATCTGGCAGTCAAACTAAATTAGCACATTGACCACCATCCTATTGGGTGTGAAATTGGCGTTTAACACCGAAATATAGTATACAAAAAAGCATCTCATCTGACAAGCATTTATCCTTAACTTAATGAATTAATTTAAATCTTGATTCCTCTTACACGAAGATAGCGTTCCTTTTGTCGTCTGCTTTGATGTTTGAAATAGTATTCAGCACTTAACGCCTTATGCTTTGTTGGGTATTCACACCAATACATCAGTCGGAGCGGATGCCGTGATTTTACACGGGTATACTTAGCTCCCTTATAAGACTGATGAGTATTGAACCGTTGCCGGACGTTAGTGGTAAAACCACAATAAAGGGTCTCATCCGCGCAATGAAGGACATATATATAATAATGTTTACTTTTTATCTCCATATAGTAATTGTTGCACCTCGGGCCCGTATTCACCATTAGACTGATTAACCACTAATGGTGGGACAATCCGAATCCCACCATTTCCCCCATCCTTAATTACTTCAATCAAGACAATATTAGCTTCCCGATCCGGTTTAGGATGGATAAAACGAATTCGCTTGGGTGCAAGTCGATGGCTAGTTAATTCAGTCAAGATTTCTGCTAAACGATCCGGCCTATGAACAAGGTATCCCCGACCATTCATTTTCAATAAGCCACTCATTTTTTCCACAACCATTGTCAAATTAGTCGTGATTTCGTGACGCGCAATTGCTAAAGCGCGATTAGGATTCTTTTGACTATGTTCAGTATTAGGGAAATATGGTGGATTACACAAGACGATATCCGCGGAATCCTTGGGAATTTTATTATAAACATCTTTAATGTCCATATTTAAGACATCATAGCGTTCCTCAAGGTGGTTCAGCTTAATTGTTCGTTCTGCCATATTGGCAATTGGCTTCTGCAACTCGACCTCTGTAAAGTGACCGCCAAGCTTATTATGAAGAAAAAGGCCAATCGCACCATTACCAGCACAAAGATCAACAATTTTTGCCTGACGCTTCTTATTAGGGCGAACAAAGTCAGCTAGGAGAACAGCGTCAAGCGAAAAAGCGAAGCAATGGGGATTCTGAATAATTTGAACATCCTGACTATATAGTTGGTCAATTCGTTCATCTGTCTTTAATAAATTATCATTATCCATTTATTATTCACCTCTTTTAGACTTGCAAGGAATTACTTTTTTAGTCATAATAATGCCAGTTATTATACACATTAGATTGGATGATTTTATGTTATATTCGTTTCTCGTTGCCATTGTTCAACCATTCTTAAACCTAATCAATGGCAAAGCAAAAATTTATAATAAGGAAAATATACCTGACGGCAATTATATCATTATTGCTCCCCATCGGACATGGATGGATCCAGTTTTGATTGCCCTCGCGATCTACCCCAAGAAATTTAGTTTTATGGCAAAGAAAGAGTTATTCAAGAACCCAATTGCTGCCTACTTTTTAAAAAAGTTAAATGCCTTCCCGGTTGACCGCAAGCATCCTGGCCCTTCAGCAATAAAAAAACCAGTGCAAATCTTACGAAAAACTGATCTATCAACAATTATTTTTCCATCAGGCTCTCGTTATTCCAGTAAATTAAAGGGCGGTGCAACATTAATCGCCAAATTAGCAAACGTTCCGCTAGTTCCTGCAGTGTATCAAGGGCCTCTCAAATTTAGCGAATTATTCAAACGGCATCCCCGTCACATTGCCTTTGGAAAGCCAATTTATATTGACCGAAAGAACAAACTCGACGAAGAAAGTCAAGCTAAATTAGAGAGTGAAATGCAGCAATCATTTGATGAGTTAGATCACCAAATCAATCCTAATTATAAATACATCATGCCGCCTAAACCAAAAGACGATGATTTCTAAAGAAAAAGAAACCGGAAATTAAATTTCCGGTTTCTTTTTTGTTTAAGATTACTTATTTGCTTTTTTGGCTTGTGCCTTCATGGTTTGCATCATTTGATGTAACTTTCGACTAGATGGCTTTTGGCCCATTTGCAACATCATCGTCCGCAACATTTCTTCACTAATAGGTGGATTATTGCGGAGATAGTTTTCCATGTAACGACGAGCACCAAAGAAACCGCCAACTAAACCGATTAGTAAGGCGAGGATTACCAATGAAATTGTTAATGCCACAACTACTTTCCTCCTTTTTTAGTTACTGTTCAATAGTACACGAAAGTAGTCGAATTGAAAAGGGCTAAACAAGGTTAATCATCACGTAATCCCTTTTTCCGTTGAATTTCACGAACCTTCTCTGGAGTAACCTCTTTACCATTATCATCAAAGATTCGCATCATTTCGATATTACTCCGCATTGCTTCACGGAAGTTCTTAAGGTACTCTTTCCGTAGCTTTGCTCGTTCCTTAGTTTCGGCCTCTGTTAGTCCTTCTTCCTTATTTTTATGAGCGAGTTCGTTAATTCGCTTTAATAATTTTTCTTGGTCTGTAGATTCAGCCATAATTATCTCCTCACCTTCCAGATATCCTTAATTTAACTATTTATCTTGATCTTAGCTAACTTAATAACTATTTTCAAGATATGTACTAACTTCCCCGCGAACGTACGTTTGAAAGTTGACGATTACTATGATATTCTAGAATTAATAATAATCTAGCCAAATGAGGTGTCAAAATGGCAAAAGCAGCAAGTCAAAAACAAATTGCCGTATTAAGTTGCATTTATAAACACGTTAAGGATCACGGGTACCCACCAACAGTCCGTGAAATCTGCGGAACCGTTGGGCTTTCCTCAACCTCCACTGTTCATTCTCATCTAAACAATCTAATCAAGGAAGGCTACTTACAAAAAGATCCTTCCAAACCGCGGGCACTTGAAATTACTAAACAGGGATTAGATCTCCTGGGAATTGAACCAGAGCAAAAAGAAATCCCAATGATCGGTGTTGTTACCGCAGGACAGCCTATTTTAGCGGTAGAAGACACTACAGATTATTTTCCTTTACCACCTTCAATTAAAGATGCCTCTGGATTATTCATGTTAAAAATTCACGGCACCAGTATGATCAAAGCCGGAATTCTTGATGGTGATGACGTAATCGTTCGTAAGCAATCAACCGCTAAAGATGGCGAGATTGTAATTGCAATGACAAGTGATAATGAAGCTACTTGCAAACGGTTCTATAAAGAACCAGAAAACCACCGCTTCCGGCTTCAACCTGAGAACGATGCGATGGCACCCATTTATCTGGATAACGTTACTATCCTTGGTAAGGTTATTGGCTTATACCGTGATCACATTTTCTAAACTTTCCTTTTAATTAGCAATATTTCTTTATCGAGAGGCCGGGAAAATAACGGGTATCTGTCAACTGGTATTGATGGATATCGATACCACTCACAGAAATGTGGGTGGTATTTTTTATACAAAAAGA
>NZ_CAKOBX010000012.1:0-25980 GCF_932750685.1 Limosilactobacillus urinaemulieris
TGTTCCCATGCCGAACACAGAAGTTAAGCTTCAACACGCCAAAAGTAGTTGGGGGATCGCTCCCTGCGAGGATAGGATGTTGCCACGCTTGATGCTGACTTAGCTCAGTTGGCAGAGCACGTCACTAGTAATGATGAGGTCGGAGGTTCGAATCCTCTAGTCAGCATAATTAAAACTTACAAAGTTTATTAATCCTTGATATATCAACGTTTTACGAAGATGTATTAGGGATTATTTTTGTTTATTTAAGAATGTTATGCACACGGCTGTGCACACAGAAAAACTGTGTGCATGACCTTACATCGGGAAAAGGTTGTATATACTGATTTAATGGGCTTTACGCCCATTTTTTTGTGTGCACTTTGGTGATTTCAACATGTAAAAACGATTAATGATGTTACATTATCATCAGAACTTGTTTAATCAGTCATTTAACTTAGGAAATTCTTCAGTGTCAAAAATTTGCTGAAGTTGGTCAGCGTCTTGAATGATGTCATAGTAATAGCCGTGTTGGTTATTCCAGGCCATGATTGCAGAAAGCTTACCGAAAGTAAACCAAATCTGACTGTTAGAACTGTCGGCATCTGTCATTACCAATTTGAGAATAGTTTTTAAAACTACTTCCTGAAATTCGCTGTCTGCTCGCTGGCGGTTGATGATCTGATGCCCCAAGTCAGAAGCTTCATTTGAGATTGATCGTAAGAAATAGAATGGTGTTGTATTGAATTCGTTGATGGAGAAACTTGATTGGTCAACCATTGTCATTATTATCTGATCAACTAAGTCATATTTATCCCGATAATGCAGGTAAAAGGTGTTGCGATTAATCAGCGCCTTGTTAACAATGTCGGTTACCGTAATTTTACTGAATGTCTTCTTTAATAGGAGGTCAGCCAGTGCTTGTTGAATTTCTCGCTGGGTGCGTAATTTTCTTAAATCCGCCACTTTATCACCACTTTCTAAACACTGTCGCTTTAATTAGCAGTGCTATTTTATTATCTATAGTTTATTAAAATTATGCTGACTATAATTTAGAAAGTCAATAAAGAAAGAGGAGAGAGTATGGGAAAACTATTAAAGAAAATCGGCCAGTGTATGGCCAAACACAAGTGGGCCGCAATTATTATATGGTTAGTAGCATTACTCGGCTTCGGAACTATCGTAGCTAAGTTAGGCTCCAACTACAATGAGTCACTATCCATCTCAGGAATTCCATCAACTGAAATTCAATCAACCTTAAAGAAGGAATTTCACCAGGACACTGATCATGGAACCCTTCAGGTTGTAATAAAAACCAAAGATAAGAAAGGATTATTGCAACCAAAAACAGAACAGGCAATTAATAGTGCCGTAACTAAGGCAAAGAAGAAACCACACGTAGCGTCTGTTACTAACCCTTATCAGGAACAAAAGTTTAGCAAAGATCTGACGACTACTTACGCAACGGTAACCTATGACCAGAAGACAAATTCGGTTACTCCAGCGACAATCCATAAGACGCAACAAGCTTTCAAAACATTAGATGACCAGAAAGGTGTTGAAGTAGAATACACCGGAACCGTTTCAATTCACCCGATGGGGGTTAATGAAATTGCCGAACTGATTGGTGTCGCAATCGCTTTTGTCTTCATGATGGTTCTCTTTCGTTCCTTTATCACGGCTGGCTTACCAATCATTAGTGCGGTTACCGGCTTGGCACTGGGTCTTATAGTTATCGGAATTGGTTCTAACTACTTTGAGACCGCATCAGTCGCCCAGAGTTTGGCGATGATCCTTAGCCTAGCCTGTGGGATTGATTACGCCCTCTTCATCATCAACCGTTATCGGACTAATCGTGCGACACAAAATGATTACCTTACAGCTCTTGGTGATGCCATGGGAACTGCAGGTAGTTCAGTACTATTTGCAGGAATCACAGTCATTATTGCAGTATCGGGTTTAAGTCTGGTTGGTATTGACTTCTTGACGCAAATGGGACTAGCTGCTGCTGTTGGGGTGGCTTTTGCGATCTTATCAGCAATGACTCTGTTACCAGCACTGATTTCGTTAGCTCATCGGCATATTAAACCAGCAAAAGAAGAACCACATCACCGCAAGAACAAAAGTGGGATAGTTGAACATACGATTATCAAGCACCCGTCTGTCACTGCGATTGCCAGTGTGCTGGTTCTTATAGCATTTGCCATTCCGTCTGGTCATATGAGATTGGGAATGCCTTATAATGGCGCATTACCAACCAATCAGACTGAGCGAAAGGCTTATGATATTCTGTCCGATAAGTTTGGCGAGGGAATCAATGGTCAATTAATTGTTGTTGCCAAGTTAGACAAGAATGCCAGTCCGCAGGAAAAACAACAGACAGTCATGAAGATCACCGATCATCTGTCCAATATGAAGTACGTCAAGATGGCGACACCGGGGATGATCAGTGGCGGAGGTAAAGTTGGCTCTGGTCAATCCGGAATGCAACAAGGCCAGCAATCTCAACCTGGTCAAATGAATAATTCTCAGCAACCTGGTAGTACCACAAGTGCTGCTCAACAATCCGCTAAACAGAAGCAAATGGCTGGTCAAGGACAGCCCGGTCAGCAAGCAAGTGCCGCTCAGCAACAGATGGTGCTTCAGCAGTCAGGTGGTAAGCTACCCGACGGAAACTATGCTGTCTTCATGGTGATCCCTACCCATGGACCTGAATCAGTTAAGACTGATAAGTTAGCTCACAATATAAAGAAATATTCCAAGACAACTGAAGATGAGATGAATACCAAACTCATTCTCACGGGATCCAACGCTATCAATATCGATATCGTTCAAAAGCTAAACCATGCCATTCCAATATTTGCTGGAATTGTTATGACACTGGCCTTTGTCTTAATGATGTTAGTTTTCCGTTCCTTCATTGTCCCGCTAGTTGCTATGGCTGGCTTTGGAATGTCACTCTTGGCATCATTTGGTGCCTTGACCGCTGTTATGCAAGATGCCGTTATGCACACTGTTTTCGGTATTAGTAAGGGAGCACCGATTATTGCTTTCTTACCAGTGATTGCAATTGGAATCTTATTTGGTCTGGCAATGGACTATGAAGTTTTCCTAGTATCACGGATTCGGGAGATTTACCTGTTAACTGGGGATACTACTGAGGCAGTTCGCATCGGTATGCGCGAAAACGCTAAGGTTATCATTACCGCTGGGTTAATTATGATTTCCGTATTCGGTAGTTTTGCCGTTACTACTAACCCAACTAGCAAGTCAATCGGATTAGCACTAGCCTTTGGGGTCTTCTTTGATGCCTTTATTGTCCGATTGATCTTTGTACCAGCAATGATCAAGCTTTGTGGTAAGTGGAACTGGATCTTCCCAGGGATGCGGACAAGCAAGATCGAACAACAAAAACGGGAAAAATAGAAAGGATAAATTAATATGACTGAAGAATTTATAAAATTCAATAATCATTGGTCGTCACAGAAATTCAGTAAGAATATGTTACAAGACGCCCTCGTCAAACATGTTTTAGGGTTAGTTAATTACCGGATGGCCGATGTCGGTGAAGTTTTAGAGGTAAACGCTAATTTGAAGAATGGTGACGAACAGACCTGGATCAGCGCCTGGGCTACGATGGCAAATCGTTTGCAGGAGCGGGCGATACAATATGAACAAGCTAACAAGCTGGTCAGTGCAGGTAGTGCATACCTTCGTGCTTCAACCTATTGGCGAGTTGCTTTGATGTACTTCGGAGATGTTGCGGATCCGCGAATCAGACAGTATTGTAGACTTAGCCAGGGTTGCTATGATAAGTCAATGAAACTTTCCGGGTATCCCGGCAAAGCAATTGAAATTCCTTATGAAAATACGACTCTGCCAGGGCACTATTTTCAGTCACCACACGCTAACGGAAAGTCGCCACTGCTGATTGTCGTTCCTGGTCGTGATACTTGGGCCGATGATACACGTTGGGTAACAGATGCTGCAATTAAGCGTGGCATTAATGCTTTGACCTTTGATGGCCCAGGTCAGGGAATGACCCTTCGACTTCAGGGGTTATCATTCCGACCTGATTTTGAAAACGTCATGAAACC
This sequence comes from Limosilactobacillus urinaemulieris, assembly GCF_932750685.1. Taxonomy (NCBI): domain Bacteria; kingdom Bacillati; phylum Bacillota; class Bacilli; order Lactobacillales; family Lactobacillaceae; genus Limosilactobacillus; species Limosilactobacillus urinaemulieris. The sequence continues at coordinate 4,077 of NZ_CAKOBX010000012.1, forward strand.
TGTCTTAGACTTTGCTGTGGGACTGTCTGACGTCGATCCATCACGAATTGGTGTGATGGGAATGAGCTTTGGCGGCTTCCAGGTTCCCCGGGCAGCAGCTTTTGATAAGCGAATCAAGGTATGCATTGCTGATCCTGGTAATATCGCTTGGGGCAAAATGATTGGACAGCGTTTAAACAAAATTCTAGCCTTGCCAAAAAGATTACGACCAGCAATGTTGGAATACATGCTTAAAGATTATACCTGGAAGCATGGTTGCTCTGAAAAAGAATTATTGCCTGAGTTAGCTAAATATGACAACAGCGATATCATTGATCAAATTCAATCCAAAGTATTGGTGCTGAATGGGGCCGCTGAGATTAATCCAGAGGCTGCTAAGGAATTCTATAATCAGCTAACCTGTCCGAAGGATTACTTGTTTTTTGATGAGAATTCAACAGCCCAACAGCATACACAGATGGGCGGTTATGCTCCGGCGAGTGAAATGATTTTTAACTGGATCGAAGATAACCTATAGGGGGCTTGTTAAATGAAACTTTGCATTTTTGGTGCAACCGGACGGACCGGAGAAGAACTGGTTCTCCAGTCTTTAGAAAAGAAATATTCAGTTATTGCCTATGTTCGTCACCCAGATAAGTTAACTCATCGTGATCAAATAACGGTAGTAACTGGTGAATTAAACGATATTGATAAAATGGCGTCGGCTATGAAAGGTTGTGATGCGGTTTTAGTGGCGCTTGGTAATCCGGTTTCTAATAGCAGTGGAAAATTGTTTGCTCTTGCTATTCCAAACATTATTGAAGCAATGGATAAAGCAGGAGTTAAACGCCTAATCAGCCTGTCAGCATTAGGTGTTGGTGCTACTTATGAAAATACCCGTTATCCATATCGGATGGGGGCTAAAGGATTTTTAAAGGGAAATTTTGCTGATCATGAGGCTGGTGAAAAGCAGTTACCGTCTTCTGATCTCGATTGGACGACTATTCATCCTGGTCCACTATTTAACGGAGAAAGAAGTGAAAATCCGCTGGTTAGGGATGCAGCATCTGGCTACAAAATGCCAGGAGCACCGCGTACTAACCGAGCAGACGTGGCTAAGGTGATGTTGCAGATTATTGATGACCTACAGACCTACATGAAGCAACTTATCATGTGTTCTAAGCAAGATGATTAAGATGATTGTTACGTTTAATAGTGTTCAACACTGAAATAAAAGTAGTTAAACTACAAAATCCTCGACCGGTTTTGGTCGGGGATTTTTTTATTATTAGAAAATCTATTTAATTGTTGAAAAAAGGATCAAGTTCTTTTTGGGCGTTTACTATAGCATTAATGTATTTATCACCGGCGGCGATAATCGATTGTCGAACGTCCGCAATTGGCTTTTCTGAGTTAGTTAATGGCTGGTGTGCATACCATTCGGGACCATGTGAAATATTCTCGAACACATCTTCGTTTTCGTATTCAATGATTGACGTCATGAGGTCGTAGGCTTTCTTTCCCTCATGAGCACTACAAAGAACACATAAGCCTGTAATACCAGCGATTACCGTTGGCGTTACAGACTTTTTTCGTTGCTTAAATGGCGCTGTTTTAACACGTTTGTTAACACGGGCGGATGTTAATAAGTGGTTTTTGAGTAGTAGAAGTGCTTGGATTGCTGATGTGGCAAGGATGGTTGCGTGTTAAAATGTGTTAAGGAGAAAGAGGAGGAGATCTACATGCTTAAAATATTTAGTATATTTAATTCGAATAATAATAAAAAGACAGTAGGTAATGTTGAAGAGTTAAGGGAATCAATTAACTACTTAATGAATCAGAAAGATAGCGGAGATCATACTATTGATAAGTTTCATACATTAATGTACTTGCAAAAAAATTATTTGTAATAGTATTACTTACAATGATTACGGGTATAAAACGATATACGAACCTAATTCTGCACCTGAGTTAGGATTGAGTGACTTTCTACCAAGAAATAATATTTACAAAAATATTGATATACATGATAATCCTATTCTTATAAATTCTGAAGATGTAGCTTTCATTACTATGCCATGGAGTAATGAAAGAATTATTGATAGTTTAAGAGGCATTGGAAATGATGCTGATAATCGATTTGATAATACAAATTCTAATATTGACAATTTATACATTTATCCGTTAGGGATTGTGTTAGTATCATCAGGGAACCATAGCCAATTATCTGGTTTATTAAAGTGTGAATTAAAGCGGATAAAAGTAAATGGAATTTATGATATTTCTGAAGAACTTCTTAAAGATAAAGATGGACAATTTGTAAATTTTCTTGGGTCATCAGAGGAAAATACTCTTTTAGAAAAATGGCAATCTCTTATGGAAATTGGAAAATATTTATTAAAGTACAACGAATTCCCCCATCAAATAATAAACTGCATAGAGAAAGAGAACGATAAAAAGGATCGAGAAGGTAATAAAGTATTAAATTCGACGACTTATAAAGATAAAGTTTTAACAGAGTTTTCCAATACTGCATATCGAAGACTAACGGGAGCCATAAACTTTGACAATGTACCAAAGGCAATCTGGAATTTATGGTATGATGAGAATAATGAATATTCTGTCCAAAGTTTAAGTAAAGCAAATGCTGATGATAGTAAGTGGAAAACTTTATATGGAATGTTTCAAAAAGAATTTGCTAAGTTAAAATAATGTTCATTTTTCGTTACATCAGCTTTTGACTATAGTTTTAATACAAAGTCTTATTATATTTAGAGTCAAGTGTTGTTGTATTAGTGTTTCATCTCTCTAATTAATCACCATTATTGTCGGTGAAATCTATCACTTTTTTGATTATTTTAAAATTTGGTCTTGCCTTATACTTTATAACTTGATAAACTAGTTTTCGTTGATTTAATGATGCTCATTTAACCCAGTCTCTAGAGTATGTCATTAAAAAATTCGAACCACACTCCTTTTAAGCAAAGAAGAAATATATAACGGTCAGTTAATAATTAACGATATAAGCAAATTGCTTAATAAACTTTGACAAAGTAAAAGTTTATTACTTAGCTGAAAGGCAATCGTTTAGATAGAGTAATTCAAAATACCTTGGATTGCCGTCACACCAGCTTTTGACCATAGTTTCTGACCATGAGATTAACACAAAACCTTAACACGTTTAGAGTCGAATGCTGTCGTACCAATACCTCAGCTACTACAAAACAGCGACTCTAGTCAGCATTATTAATGTTTAAAGCCTATAGATTAAGTTGTTTTTGCTTAGTCTATAGGCTTTTTATTATGTTTAATTGTAGAATAATTTTTTAAAATCTGATTTTAGATACGAGTAGTAAAAATAATTATCAATTCTGATTATTCTAGATGGTTTGAGTTAAAAATATTACTACACTCTTTTAAGCTAATGAAACTAAACTTTAACGCCATAATGCATAAATCAAAGCCGCTAAAATAATTACTCCCCACCAGTTAAGGGAAATTTTTACTTTCAAGGATGTCCACACTCCTTCTGAAGAATTAACAATCAATTATTTTACTATATTGAGTAGAGAATTGAGTAGAGAAAATATACTAAGGGCTGTACTGGTAAGTAAGGAATGCATAGTTTTGGTAGATCTTTACAGTTATAGTCTGTCTTTTTATTTTTAACTTTTACTGAACGGCCACCTTAGTTTATCAATAGCAGATTATTTGTTACAATCAAAGCGCTTAGAGATTTTGCGTTAAAGGAGTTATGACTAAAATGAAGAAAACGATTGATGTTAAGACAGTTCGTGATGGTTTATGGATGGATACGAATGTCACCTACACTCAAGTCCCAGGCTGGCTAGGTAATACTACTAGAGATCTTAAATTAACAGTTATTCGTCACTTTCAGAATGATAGTGATAAACGCTATCCGGTAATTTTCTGGTTTGCTGGTGGTGGCTGGATGGATACTGATAACAATGTCCACTTACCTAATCTTGTTGATTTTGCCCACGATGGTTATATTTTAGTGGGTGTTGAATATCGTGATAGTAATAAGGTTCAGTTCCCAGGACAATTAGAAGATGCTAAAGCTGCTATTCGCTACATTCGGGCTAATGCAGATCGTTATCAGGCCGACCCAGATCGCTTTGTTGCAATGGGCGAATCTGCCGGTGGTCATATGGTTAGTATGCTTGGGGTTACTAACGGTCATCGAGAATTTGATAAGGGTGATCACCTTGATGTTTCAAGTGATGTTCAGGTTGTTGTCCCATTCTATGGAGTAGTTGATCCCCTGACAGCTAAGGAGGGAAGCGCTACTAATGACTTTGATTTTGTTTACCGCAATTTATTAGGCGCAGAACCTGAAGATGCGCCAGAACTCGATCGGACAGCCAATCCACTATCATATATTGATCAACAAACTGTCCCATTCTTAATCTTCCACGGAACTAACGATATGGTAGTTCCATTGAAAGACAGCGAACAGCTCTATGATAAGTTGATTGAAAATCAAGTGCCTGCTGATATGTACGTTCTTAACGGTGCTGGTCACATGGATGCTCAATTCCTGCAGCCACAAGTTTTTGAAATTATTGAGAACTTTTTGGCAAAACACTTATAAAAGAAGAACTATCAATCGGACTAATTAGTTATCTAGGGTAGTATTTAGTAAGGAAACGGTACTATTGCTAGTGAGTTGATCATCATTAAAGGTTTGAACTTGCCAAGTTTGGATTCTTCGGCCCAACTTCAATGGGGTAGCAACGGCTTTGAGGATCCCTGTTTTAACGGCACGGAGGTGTTGAGTATTAATGTCGACTCCTGTTGCTACTTGGTGACGCTCATTGTCGGCTAGCCATGCATTGGCTCCTAAAGAAGCAGCCGTTTCGGCTAGAGTAGCGTTGATTCCACCATGAACGATACCAAAGGGCTGCTTTATTTGATCAGTCACATTGATACTAATAATTACTTGGTTAGCAGTTACCGTTTGAATTTTAATTCCTAAGTATTGTAGTAGATTCATAATATTCACCTCATATTGGAAGGAAGCTTAAAATGACAAGTGTAGATTGGAAAAATGTTAAAGATTATTCGGAAATTATTTTTGAACGCGCTGGTAAAATTGCAAAGATTACCATGAATCGGCCTAAGAAAATGAATGCCTTTACGCCAGTAACGATTCAAGAAATGATCGATGCTTTTACGATCTGTCGTGATGATAGCACAATTGGCGTGATTATCCTAACTGGAGCGGGAGACAAGGCATTCTCTTCTGGTGGTGACCAAGGAGTTCGTGGAAACGGTGGCTATGTTGGCCCAGATCACATTGCGCGTTTAAATGTTTTGGATCTTCAGCATCTCATTCGGATTATTCCTAAACCGGTAATTGCAATGGTTAAAGGGTGGTCCGTTGGCGGTGGTAATATTTTGCAATTAGTTTGCGACTTGACAATTGCTGCTGATAATGCAAAATTTGGCCAAACTGGTCCCAAAGTCGGGAGTTTTGATGCTGGTTATGGTTCTGGCTACTTAGCTCGAGTAATTGGTCATAAACGAGCTAAAGAAGTCTGGTTCTTAAACCACTTTTACTCAGCTGAAGAAGCATACCAAATGAACTGGATTAACAAGGTTGTACCGTTGGATCAGGTTGAATCAGTTACCCTTGATTGGTGTAATGAAATTCTTAAAAAATCACCAACTGCACTGCGCTTTATCAAAGCAGCGATGAATGCTGATACTGATGGCCTAGCTGGCTTACAACAGCTTGGTGGAGATGCTACGATGCTTTTCTACACGACTGATGAAGGAAAGGAAGGCCGCGATGCGTTCAATCAAAAACGGGATCCGAACTTTGATCAATTTCCAAAGTTTCCTTAAGCTGGTGATGTTACAAGATGAAAACGCAAAATTGGTTGCTTAAGCAATCGAGTACCCAACCCGATAAGGTCGCAATTACCGACGGACAAAAACAATTAACCTTTAATCAGCTACGAGACGTTGTTGCTGCTAATATTGGGCGACTAAATCAGCTGAAACCTGGTAAATTTGTAGGAATTTTGACAGATAATACGCTGGTTGGGTATGAAATTGCGATGACAGTACTAGCGAGTGGGAGGACGATTGTTTGGTTAAACTGGCGACTGGCTAATGATGAATTAGACCGCCAAATGGCAGACAGCCGATTAACTTGTTGTCTAGTGGCTGATTCGCTAGTCCGTCCCACAATGGATAAACGATTCACGAGCTTTGAGCATTTTTTGAAAATACCAGCTCAAGATGGCCAACTAGTTCCCGAGTTTGACTTCGATCAAGTTGCCAGCATTATGTATACATCCGGAACGACCGGGAATCCTAAAGGAGTTTTGCAAACATTTGGCAACCACTTTTACTCAGCGGTTTCGTCCGCACTTAATTTGGGCTTAGAAGCGAATGATGAATGGCTTTGCGTGGCGCCAATTTTCCATATAAGTGGTTTTTCAATTTTAATGCGGGGATTAATCTATGGCATTACTGTCCGCCTAGCCAAAAAGTTTTGCGTAACGACAATTGAAAAGATCCTAGTAGACGAACCGGTAACGATTATGTCAGTTGTGCCATTTATGCTGCAAAAACTGCTTGAACAGCGTAAAAATAGTCAAAGTCATTATAACAAGCATTTTCGTTGTATGTTACTTGGTGGCGGAACAACTGATATGGCAACGTTAAAGCAATGTGCAAGTCTTCAAATTCCAGTTGTTCAGTGTTATGGAATGACGGAGACTTGTTCACAAATTGTTGCGTTGCGAGCGCAGGATGCATTGCGGAAACTTGGTTCTGTTGGACAACCACTTTTTATGAATCAGGTACGGTTGGCACCAGAAAATAACGAAATTCTCCTTAAGTCACCTGCGTTAACTCCTGGTTATCTTAACCAGCCAGGAAGATTAGAGCGTAAAATGACGGCTGGTTGGTACCATACTGGTGATGTTGGCCGCTTGGATAATGAAGGCTATCTTTATGTTGACGGCCGGTTAGATGAGATGTTCATTTCGGGTGGAGAAAATATTTTTCCTCAAGAAGTTGAACAGGTTTATCAACAATATCCAGGAATTAAGCAAGTTGCAGTTGTGGGTCAAAACGATCCTAAATGGGGCGCAGTACCGGTTGCATTTATTGTTACCGATAATGAACCAGATATTGAGAATTTAATTCATTTTGGTTATCAACACCTAGCTCATTTTAAGGTTCCGCGACGCTACATTCGAGTTGCCCAATTGCCAACGAATGCTAGTGGGAAAGTAAAACATTATTTGTTACGCCAACGGGTTAATAAAAAATAGGTATTTATTAATTAATATGGATATCAATGCCATTCACAGGAATGTGAGTGGTATCTTTTTTATACAAAATGTCATGTAAACTTGACATAAAGACAAAATGACTTTATCCTTATAAAAAATAGAAAGAAGGTAATCAGTAATGGATGTTCCCTTGATTATATTCATTGTGGCCTTGGTATTTCTTCTTTTAGCAATAAAATTTGGCAGCAAAAAAGCTAATTATGATGAACGGCAAGAATTAATTCGAGGAAAAGGATTTAAATATGGATTTTTGGCAATGATGCTTGTGGATGCTCTTCTTGCAGTTGCAGTGCGTAAGGTCCAGTTAGCACCTCAGTTGTTAGTGTTAACGCCTCTTTTTATAGGATTATGGATTTTTAGTATTTATGTGTTATGGAATTCAGCGTATTTTGCTATCAATCAGAAAAGAAGAAAGTATTTGGGGTGGCTCTTTCTCTTATATGGACTTTTAGATGGTGCTCAGTCTATCACTGATTTAATAACAGCATCTGGTAGTTTACGAGTATGGAATCCAGATGTTGGATTGCTGATGTTAGCAATTTATTGTGTATCTATTGGTGGCTTAATGATTTATTGTATTCATCGTGACCAAGACGAGAGAGATTAATATTATGAAGAATTTAAGGATGAAGGCAGCACGAGCAGGTAAGGATTGGTCCCAACAAGAGTTAGCTAATCAGGTGGGGGTTTCTCGTCAAACAATTTCTGCCATCGAAAAGGGGAATTATAATCCATCGGTTGATCTTTGTATTAGGATCTGTCAGGTATTAGGTAAATCCTTGGATGACCTGTTCTGGCCAGAAAATTAAAATATCTTATGGCGCTATTTGACTAAGGTAATTACTGGTAATCATTAGTCATTGACCTTATTATTAGTAAGTACAAACTTTACTAAGTTAGGAGGATAATCAAATGGCTTTTAAGCAACCATTAGCTGATGTAATGAGACCGGCCTCGCTTGAACAAATGGTTGGGCAGAAACAATTACTTAGTCCAGGGCGCCCGCTTTATCAGATTATTACGAAGCATCTTGCAGTTAGTTTATTACTATGGGGACCACCTGGATCAGGGAAAACTACTTTAGCTTATGTAATGTCGAAAACTTTACAATTACCGTTTGAGAAATTTAATGCGTCAATTCAAAACAAAAGTCAATTGCAAAAACTAGTAGACAAGCATCCTAATGAAAGTTTTGTTCTTTTACTTGATGAAATTCACCGGTTAACAAAGCCAATTCAGGATTATTTATTACCGTATCTTGAAAATGGTCATATCCTATTGGTAGGAACAACAACTGAGAATCCAATTATGGCAATTCAACCAGCAATTCGGTCACGTTGCCAAATTTTTGAATTCTATCCGATTACTGCTGAAGAGATTGAACCGGTACTTGTTCGGGCAGCTCAAGATCATTTAAAATTTACATTACCGAAAGAACAGGCACATGCAATTGCAAATAGTGGTAATGGCGATGTCAGAGTGGCGCTTAATATTTTGGATACTCTCCATGCCATGCATCCAGATCAACTGTTAATGACTGATATCGAAGAATTTGCTAAAAAACAACATTTTGCTTTCGATAAAGATGCAACCAAACACTATGATTACTTATCTGCATTTCAGGATTCAATTGAAGGATCTGATGCTGATGCAGCACTTTATTACTTAGCGGTAATCTTAAAATCTGGTGATCTGGAGTCGGTCGTTAGAAGACTAAAAGATTCAGCCGCACTAGATGTGGGACTAGCTGATCCAGCGAGAGCTACTCAGGTAATTACCTTGGCTAACACCGCATTAGAAATTGGCTTGCCGCGGGCTTCAACTCATGTAGCCATAGCAACGATATTACTTGCGGTGGCACCTCGTTCTGATTCGGCAATGCAAGCATACTACTAGGCGGCTAAAGATGCTGAACATCCTACAAATCATCCAATGCCTAAATACTTACAAGACGCCCACTATCAAGGAGCTGCTAAATTAAGGGGTGCTGGAGTAATGCAAAATATGTTTGAATTACCCCATAAGATCGCCCGGCAGGAATATTTACCTAAGGATCTTATCGGTAAACATTACTATGTTCCGGCTCCAAATAAAAATGAACAAAAACTATATTCCCAATATCAAGCACTGTTTAAATATATTTATCAACAGCCATTTGTTCCAACTGAATTTCCGGATCATTTTGAGCATTTCACAAGTAGTCATATTAAGTAAATTGAATTTAATGAAGTCGATAATCTCAATTGGCTTTAACAGCCATTCTTAAACAAGCTGATCAATAAAAAAACAACCTAAGCTTATCCAAAATCACTAATTTCATTGCGGACTAAGCTTAGGTTGTTCTTTTTAAAGACCAAGGTACTTTGCCTTAATCATTTCTGCTTTCTTAGCGTGATCTTCAGGATAGATGAAGCTGTAATCAATCCCTAATTTAGCTAGCTCGTCAAGAATTGAACGCTTATACTTTGCTGGAATAATATATTTTTCTTTTTCAGCCGGATTTTCAGCATTATAGAGACTAAGAATATCGATTGCTAGCTGGGCACGACGTTCGACTTCTGAATAATCAATGTTAATTGTTGGATCATATTCTTCACCAATAAAAGGAACGAAGAGGAAAAGGCCTTGTTGGTTTTCCATTCGCCGACTCATTCGTTTAATTGTTACGATCTTAGGGACAATTAATTCCAAGGGATTCAACTTGTTGGTAAAGCTCGGAATATCCCGCTTCGCTTCTTCGAATAATCGTAAGAATGGTAAAGTTTGCAGATCACGCTTGAATTCTGCAAAGTAATCAGAATCCTGATCATCAAAGTAACTATCATAACTGTGGCTCCACAGTTTGTGCTGTTGCCCAATATAATCATTATCTAGTTTATAAAAATTTTTAATTGATTGGAAAAAGGCGGCTTTATCAGCTAACGATTGTCGAGCAAGCGAAGATTCAAGCTGCATTTCGTTACTAAAGGCGTTTTTCTTAAAGTAATTGTGACTGGTTAGCTTATTCTTACTCTTATACTCGGCAATTAGATTCTGCCATCCCCGTTGTTCTAACATTTCAGCCAGTTTATCTGGGTTAGGCTCGTCCTTATAAACATAAACTTCACCATTTCCCTGACCACCCTTAACAGCAAAGAACAAAGCAATTAAAGGGTTAGAACTAACATCTAATAGTCGAGTAGGAAGGTGGTAGTGTTCCATTAACGCTAACCGTTCAAAATTAGTACGACATTTTTCAAAAAGTTGGGGATCTGTCATCAAAAAGTCATTGAATAGATTATCCTCATTATCAAGAAGCTTTCGGCTCCGAAAAATTGCTGGCAAAGTATTGGAAAAGGCGTCATCTTGTCCACGAAAATAATAATTGTGACGCTTATTATTAATTAGCTTTTCAATTTCTTCAATATAGTTAGAAACGGTCTGAATGTTATGGATCATTGGACGAACCTCCCGTTAACCTTAAAGGATTTCATTTAAGCAAATTTTAGTCTAGCTTAGGGAGAAATACCAGTGGGAGTTTAGAATGCCAGGGGATGAATTACCATTTCCTAAAAAAACGACTACAATATAAATTAAGTTATTTTTTAGTTATGAGGTGGTTATTATCGCTAGTCAAAAGTCAATTCCTAAGAAACTTTCATTTATTTCAATTTACTTTTTGGGAATTAATGGAGTCATTGGTTCAGGAACATTTTTACTTCCGTCAGTGATTTATCGTTACATGAACTTATCAGCAGTCGTAGTTCTTCTTTGTACTGCTGTTACGGTATCTTTAATTGCTTTGTGTTATGCCGATATGTCAAGTCGGTTTACTGGGTCTGGAGCAGCGTGGCTATATTCTTACCATGCTTTTGGCCGCTTTACGGGTTATGAATTAGGGATCTTTACCTGGTTCCTGGGCTGTTGCACTCTTTCGGCCGAAATTGTTGCGTTGTTAACAACTCTCAAAAGTTTCTTGCCGGTATTTAAAAACCCCGTTGTTTATGGTATTGGGGCAGTTGGCTTAATTCTTCTGTTTGCTCTGATTAACTTCTATGGTCGGAGTATTGTTAAAGTAGTCAATAACGTTTCGGCAGCTGCTAAGATTCTAACGTTGATCATCTTTATCGTTGTTGGGGTATTTTTTATTCATAAAGCTAATTTTATGCCAGCAATTCCTCAAGCGGCACTCAAGGGACCAATGCCGTTTCTTCATCACTTTGGAGAAGCTTTTACACCTATTTTCTACCTCTTTACTGGTTTTTCTTTTCTACCAATTGCTGCTCAGCAAATGAATAATCCCGAGAAAAACATTCCCCGAGTACTGATTGCGGTAATGGTTAGTGTCACTATTTTGGACGCCTTGATGATGACGGTTGCTGTTGGCCTTTCTGGTGTAAAACTGGGTGGCTATTCAACTCCATTAGCTAATGCGCTCGGTAGTGCAATTGGTCAGTGGGGTTATGCAATTATTATTTTTGGGATGTTAGTAAGTATCTTTGGGGTAGCTTTCTCCGCCTCATTCAACACTCCATCGTTAATTGCGTCATTGGCTAACGAGCATGGAATGTTGCCAAAATTCGTTGGTAAGAAGAACCGCCATGATGCACCGTGGATTGGAATTATTCTTACGTCAATTCTTTCGGCATTGTTTTCTACTCAAAGTTACCTCTTTTTAGTTAATTGTACTGTCTTAGCTTCATTTATTCAGTATGTTCCAACGATCCTTGCTGTTGTTAAATTTAAGCATACCAATGAGTATCCAACGCATGGCTTCGAGTTACCCGGAAAGTACCTGATTCCCGGGTTAGCATTACTTGTTTCTTGTTATATGGTTACCAACTTTACTTCAAAGACATTGTTAGTTGGAACGGTCATTGCAATTCTTGCTGCGGTTGCTTACTTCTTTATTAAAGGCGACCGGAAGTATGAAGAACAGCACGAAAAGTGGTTGGCGGAACTTCGTACAGAGGGGCAAAAGCTGAAGAAAAAGTAATTTGCGAAAGCCTTTTCTTTGGTAATTTCCTTGTCTCATGATAAAGTTGTTATAAATATAATTATGAGGAAAGGAGCAATGGACAATGACTAAAGTTGGAATAATTGGCGCTTCTGGAATGGCAGGGAGTGCAATTTATAAATTAGCTGCGGCCCAACCGGGATTAGACGTAACGGGAATAGTTCGCCATGAAGGGAAAGCTAAGAAGGTTCTTGGTGATGACGCGCAATTATTAAGTGGCGACATCTTTGCAATAATTGATAGTGTATTAGCACGTTTTGATGTAATTATTGATGCTTACGGAACTAATCCGGCTAATGCAGAACGGCATATTAAACTTGCTGAGAAGTTGATTAGTCTTGCGCGTAAGGACAAAATTAGGCTAATCTTTATTCTGGGTGCTGGAAGCCTGCAGACCGGTAACGATCGGCATTTGTTTATCAAGGATATTGAAAAGATGCCTGATTCAGAAAATTGGATTAATACCCCTCGTCAACAGTTAAAGGAGCTTCAATATCTTGAGGCAATTACAGACGTTGACTGGGTTGGAATTTCACCTGCAGCAAACTTCGAACCGGGTCCAGTTTCTGACTATAAGCTGGGTAAAGATGAATTACTCTTTAACGAGCAAGGCGAGTCAAAAGTAACAACTGGTACGGTTGCAGAAATCGTGGTTAGTGAGATTTTGGCACCTCAATATCATCAAGAACGTTTTACCGTAGTTAATACTGGAAATTAACCCGCTGACTTTTCGAATACTTAAAAGCATTATCGATGAAAAAGAAATGTGAAGCTAAGAAGTAAGTTGATATTCTTAGTTTCACATTTTTTTGCTTAATTTATAGTTCAATCAACTAATTTTCCAATTAGAGGTAGCTTTGAAATTGGTGAGTATTTTCGAGCAGCTTCTTGGTAGGTAACGCTAGATAAATCATGTCCCACGACGCTCCCGTGGACTTCAGCGCCTTGCCATTCAGGAACTGTAGAAACATCATAGACATTTCCATTAACACCAATGTAGCCTGGCCGTCCTTCACGACCATCGTATTTTGCCAATTCGTCATGAGTAAAAGCTCGCATAAATGGATTCCTCCTTAATTATTACGTAAATTATTGTATCTTTACTATAACACCAAACTTAGCTTAGAAAGTAGATTTAGCTTTTAAGGGTTATTAGTGGACTAATTGATGGTGCAGAATAAAATTAGACTATGAAAATAATGATCATTTATTTTTCTACTTGTAAATAGTAAGTATTAGTGCAAAATATTGATAATACAAAAGACAGTGCAAGAGGAGGAACGAATAATGGAACTTGGATTAAAGGGAAAAACCGCGTTAGTAACTGGTTCTACTAAGGGAATTGGGAAGGCAATTGCCAATGAACTTGCAAAAGAAGGCACGAATGTTATTGTTAATGGGCGAAAGCTTGAAGTTGTTCAACAAGTGGTAGCTGAACTTAAGAGGAAGTTCCCAGAAACTACTCCACAAGCAGCTGCTTATGATCTATCTCAGGATTCTCAGCGTCAAAAACTATTTAAGGCCTTTCCGCAAGTTGATATTCTGGTTAATAACATGGGAATTTTTAAACCAATGAATTACTTTGACATTTCTGAAGAAACTTGGCAAAAGTTTATTGATGTTAACTTCTATTCTGGCAATGTCTTAGTTAAGTTCTATTTACCAAAGATGCTGGCAGAAAACTTCGGTCGGATAATCTTTATTGCTAGTGAGGAAGCAGTAATGCCATCAGGAGAAATGCCACAGTATAGTTTGACTAAGACGATGAATCTCTCCTTAGCGAAGAGTCTTTCAAAGCTAACCAAGGGAACACATGTGACTGTCAATACAATTATGCCGGGCTCAACTTTAACTGAAGGAGTTCAGCAAATGCTTACTGATATGTACAAGAATACTGAACTTCCTGAAGCAGAATGGGAAAGTGACTTTATGAAGCATCACCGGCCACTATCACAGATCCAACGGTTAATTCGCCCAGAAGAAGTTGGCCGTTTTACCGCCTTTGTTGCCAGCCCGTATTCCTCATCATTCTCTGGTGAAGTGTTACGATTAGATGGTGGATTGGTACCGACTATTTTCTAGAAGAAAAAAGAACAGTGATTGAATTAAAATCAGTCACCGTTCTTTTTAGTTTGGAATGCTTTTTGGTGAATTTGCTTGAAATGCTTGCCTTGATAAATGCTACTGGAACTATTTTGAATTGCCCAAGCGGAAATCTTGTTCAGTACGGGAATTAATGTTTCTCCCTTGGCGGTTAGAGAATACTCAACCCGGAGTGGCATTTCGTTAAATTGATGTCGTTTAACAATTCCGGCATTTTGAAGCTCTTTAAGGCTATCTGCTAGTGCGGTATCAGAAATGTTTTCCATTTGTTCCTTTAATTTTTGATAACGGATCGGCTCGTCATTTGCAATAATACAAAGTAACCGGGGCTTCCACTTGCCGCCAAAAATATCAAGGGCATAATCCACAGTGCAGTAAAATTCTTTAGGTATTTTACGCTGGTACATTTTATCTTCTTCCTCAAAAATTCTTTAGTTCCTCAGTAATTTTTGAAAACGTTTTCTAAAAGTGAGAAACCATTTATGATGAAGATAACAAACTAAGGGAGGATAATCAAATGGAATGTTACAATGCAACTGCACGTAAAACTAACCAGGGGCTTCAGGTAGATACCCATTCTCATGGTGTACATTATTCAATTGATGAACCTAAAAATGCTGGTGGAACTAATACGGGGATGAACCCAGTCGAATTAGAACTCAGTACTTTGGGTGCTTCTCTGCAAGCTACTGCCAAACAACTAGCAAAAGATGAAGGGTTCCAGTACGATCAAATGACAATCGAACTGGAAGGAGATCTCGATCCTCGCGGGTTTATGGGAAATCCTGAGATACGGAATGGCCTTCAAGAAATTCGGATTAATTATCAGGTTAAGACCACTGCTTCTGCGGAAGAGTGTGCAACATTTATGCAAAAGGTTGAGCAGCAGTCACCGATTATGGATAATTTGCGTAATGGAATCAAAATAGTTGTTGGACAAGTAACTACAAAGTAGAAAGTAAGTGAAGAGCAAATGACAACATATAAGGCAAGGGTTACTAGTGCTGAAGAAGCAAATATTTACCAAGCACAAGTTCGTGACTTTCAAATTAAATATGATTTAACAGGACGACGAAACGGATACGAAGAGGGATTAGTTCCGAAAGAAGCGCTGTTATGTGCGCTTGGTGCTTGTGAATCAATTGTTGCTGGCTCATTTTACCGGAAACAGCATTTTACATACCGTTCCTTCTACTTGGTATTAAATGGGATTATTAATGGTGATCGTCCAGGATTTGATGAAATAAGAATGGATGCTCATTTTAATACGGATGAATCGAAAGAAAATACGGAAAAGTTTGTTGAATTTATGGAAAATACCTGTCCGGTTCGTGATAATTTGGTAAATACCGTTCCAATTAAGAGCCAAGTGACGATTATTAAATAAGATCATTAATAAAATAAAGAATCCAATTTTCAGTCATTTTACTGAACATTGGATTCTTTATTTCTCTTCAATATTAAAATTTAATCTTTAAATACATCTTCTAGTTTTCCTGATAATGAAATCTTATCAAGACCGTTAGTCAATTCATAATGATCATCATCGACTTTATTGTCACGGTAGCCGGCACGTGAGAAAGCAGCCACTAGCTTGGTCATAAATTTCTGCCCTGATTGAACTGATTCGTAAATCATATTATCGATGTACATTGGTAGATCAGGACTCTTACGAATTAAGGTAATTAAGTAAACTTGTTGTTCGGTCTTACTAATTTCTGAAGTGTTTTGCATTAGTGACATTCTAATCCCCTCCTGTAGTTAATTATACTTTATATCTTTTAATAGCCAATATAAAAATATCAATTACTGAGAAGGAATTTAAGAAGTGGAAACCGGTTAGCTAATCAGCAATACTTAATATTATTAATTATTTAAAGGAATTAATTACATAATCTTCTTATTTTAATGCTAAATTTAAACCACTGTTTTAAGAAGGGACGGTGGACCTGATGACTGAAAAGCTAAATCAGCTAATGAGAATTTTAGATTCGGATTTTTCACCTAAGCACCGATTAAGGATGGTACTTGATGATGAGTTTGCTGCTACAATCGATCAAAATGACTTTCTCCAAATAGATCCTATCTATTTAGAATTAGAGCTTTCGCCACTATCACCGTTTTTTGTTAAATTTCGTCAACTAGTGATTGATGCCTACCAGACTTCTCGCGGATTGAAAGAAGATGAACTCGGAAGAAAGATTCATCTTTTTCGGAGTTATCTTGACTTGTTTTATTTAAACTATATTCATCAATATTCCGGTCAAAACGACTTTCAACGGTTATTAAACTTTGCTCACAAACAAAAAATACGATTAGATTACGAAACTGCTAGCAATTATCACAACCGAACACGGAATGATGTCTTTTATCCTCGTAACATGAAAGTTCAACTAACGCGTAATTCTTGGCGGCTTCGTAATAATCCTGCACGAATGGTTGAATTTATTATTAATATCGATCGGGGCAAGTTTATTAGTGAATGGAATTCATATAAGTTAACTGCAGACGGTAAGGTTGATAGTGATCCAGCACATTACTCAATTGCAAAATTAGAATCCATTGCCAATACCGAATCATTTAACTATGGGATTCCTCATGGTAACTATTTTGTTTATCCCCATCTCCGGAAGACTCATTATTATCTTGATGTCCAACAGCCTAAAGATAGTCTCCTCCGCCAACGGGCCAAGAAAATTTATCGGTCGCCAAGGGAGTATCAGCATGGCGGCCGTTTTGCGGATCTGATTATGGCAGGTGGAGTCAAGGATGCGAAGGCTTGGCAACGAATACCGTTTTCACGGCGAGCTGAAGTTTATTCGTCGTTCATTGAACACTTAGCACAATCAAAAATGCCTAATTGGGGAATCAATTATTATCTAGGTTCAACGATCCAGTATCAACAGTACGCTGTGGTTTAGGAAACAGTTATCTGCCAACCAATTATGATTTGTCAAAAGAAGCGTTGTATACTAATGTTAAATCTTAATTGGAGGATAACCAATGAAAACGCAAAGTATTAGTAAGCTGATGATTGCCGGGCTGGCATTGCTGTTAGCAGGTTGTGGGAGTCAGCAGACCAGTCAGGTTAAGAATTCCTCTTCTTCCAGCAGTAGCAGTTTGCTGGTAGCAAAGAGTAACGAAAAGGTCAGCACTAATAACCTTTCACCACAACAAGCGGTGAGCCTGATTGCAACCTATGCCGGGAACAAATATGGTGACGATTGGGCAAGCATGGCAAAGAAAGCCCAAAAGCAGGGACTTCAAGTTAACCTATACTCAACCAGTAAATATAAGTTAAGTGATAATGGTCAAGAAGTTGCCTACGATGTAACCGCTGGTGGCAAATCAACCGGGTTAGTTTATACCATCAATAAGGACAACACTGTTAATATTTACCAGAATGTTAAGGCGGGGAAACTTAGTCACAAATTGACAACAATTAGTAAGCAAGACATGGCTTCATACGTTAATCGCCAGGGCCAAGCAAAGTTAGTAGGTGATTTAGCAAAGAATACTCAGGTAATTGATAAGCAATCCGGTAGTCAATCAAGCTCAACTAGTAGTTCGACAACTACGGGGCACCAATATGGTCGTCAAGAAGCAGTTACCGTTCCAGCAGAAATGCAAGGGACTTGGTACAGCTCAGACTATAATTCAAATAGTAAGATTACATTTAGTAAGAACACAATCTTGGGTGAAGATGGTCAACAATACCACCTGTACAAGCAGGATCCAACCTTTCTTGCTGGGGATACCCCTAGTACCAGAGTCCAAAATGCAACCCGGTACTGGTCAAGTGCTCGCTTTGTGGATGTTCACGGCTTGCATTTCCTTAATATTCGTGGTTGGTGTCAAACTGCTGGGGATGGTTCATCGTATGCAATTCATACCGAAACCATTAATGGTAAGCAAGTCAAAGTTCTTGTGGTTGCTGAAGGAGCTGGATACTGGACATCAAGCGTTTACTACCAGAATCCACAACTGGCTAAGCAACAAGCGGACAAGAAATTTGATGATCTTCACTACATGGAAGACGATGATTAATTAGTTTAAAAGCAATCCTGGGGATGTTCCTTGGATTGCTTTTTTGGTGTTGAAATTAAAATGGTCAAGTCAAGCCGAGAGAACTATAATGAAACTGAATAAAGTCATTGGAGGAATTATCGATGAGTGAACCAAAAGTGATCGACCATTATTTTTATGATGAGGCAGCGTATGACTACCATGACGGTGGTTACGTACCACTAGAAGAACCACAGACACCAGAAAAGCCATTAACTATTCCGGAAATTTTGAAACCCGATAATGAAACGGCAACTGATATGTACTACACAATCGTTGCCCAAACGGGTGAAGTGCAATTGATGCCTGGAGAAAAGACAAAGACATGGGGATATAATGCACCGCTTCTAGGAAAAACGGTGGTATTTAAGAAGGGGAAGACCATTCACCTTCATTTGGTTAATCATTTACCAGAAGTTACCACTTTTCATTGGCATGGGCTAGCAATTCCAGGGCCAATTGAGGATGGTGGATGCCATGCGCCAGTGTACCCAGGCGAGAGTCGTGACGTTACTTTTAAGATCGACCAACCTGCCGCCTTTGTTTGGCTCCATGCGCACCCGTGTCCATCAACTGCCGAGCAAGTCTGGCATGGACTTGCTGCTGGTGCAATTGTTCAAGATGATCATGAAAGCAGTCTTCCATTGCCACGAAACTATGGAGTTGATGATATTCCAGTTATTTTACAAGACCGGCGCTTCCATGAGAATAATCAATGGAATTACCGTGAAGACTATGATCCAGATGGTGTTGCTGGACCAACGCCAATGATTAACGGAACGATCAATCCGTACTTTGATGTGACAACACAGAAGGTTCGGTTACGGTTCTTAGATGGCGCGAACCGGCGGGAATTTCGTTTGCATTTCAGTGATAATCTTGAATTTACACAAATTGCTGGTGATTTAAGTCTGCTTCCTCATCCAGTAAAAATGACGAAACTACTGATTACCTGTGCCGAACGACAAGAAATCATCGTTGATTTTGGCAAATATAAACCAGGGGATGTCGTAACGCTTTACTCTGATGATGTTCCGCTATTGCGGTTCCGAATTCATGAATTTAAGCCGGACAATACCATGATTCCTGACACCCTATTTGAAACTCCTGATCCAGCTGTTGATCCGGATCTGCCAGTTCATCATGTTACCCTTGATGGAATGGATGAGACCGTTGCAATGAATGGGAAGAAGTTTAAGATGGACCGGATTGATTATAAGATGCCAATGGGGAAGGTCCAGTTGTGGGATATTTGCAACACTAATCCAGCACCGGGGATGATTCACCCTTACCACATGCACGGAACGGCATTCGAAGTTATTTCGCGGAATGGTCATGCTCCATATCCAAATGAGTTAGGATTAAAGGATACGGTTGCCATTAATCCTGGTGAACACGTAGTTATTAAAGTGTGGTTCCATGTTTCTGGAGTCTTTATGTATCACTGCCACATTATTGAACACGAGGATGGCGGAATGATGGCACAGCTTCAGGTAATTGATCCGGCAAATCCTGATAAGAAGTACCATTTAATGAATCACATGACATTGATGAAGGCCTTTGCTGAGGAGCGCCACGTTCCAATGGATCAACTATGGCTCGGCGGAATGGATTCGTATAAAAAGATGGGCGAAGAAATGTAGAAAAAAGTGGAAAAAGATCGTTCACTTTTTAAAAAGAAGACTACAATAGGAAGTGAAAGGAAGCATTAATCATGAATATTGATCAAGATGCTCTTAAGAACTTCCAAGCAAGTAAGTTCGATTTTGTTGATGCAAAGGGGAACGATGTTGACTTTAACAATCTGAATGAAGATGTTAAATATACCCTTCGTGATGGTGAAACTGTTGTTCAAGATGACATGACTGTTAAGGATGTTGTCGACACGATCAACGATGAATATGGAAAGACTATTAATGTCTGATTCCGATCCACAAAATAAAAGTATTAATTAAACGCCAATTTCAGGTAAAAGATCTGAAATTGGCGTTTTAAGTATTATGGTAGATTGATTATGCGGAGCGTAGTCGTCCATTGATCATAGAAATTCCCTTTTTGCCATTCATTAATTCGCTTATTGCTAACCCCGACTGACTGATTTAGGTATGTTACGTCATGGCAGGTAAGTGGGGGATGAATGCCGTGAAGGTGACCATAAAAAACGTAGCGAACAACATTTGAATCTTCTAGGAGGTTGCCGAGACGATCACTCCCCATCATGGCGTTTACCATTTGATAAAAATGTTCTCTTCGAGGAGTATTAACTTCTTTAGGTTTTGCTGCAAGTAGTTCGTGACGGGGAGCAAAGTGAGTAAGAAAAATGACGGATTTATTATTCTCTTTTGCTAAGTTTAATTGATGCTTGACTTGTGTAATAACTGTGGCCATTCTTTCTTGATCTGAAATTGGCTGATCAATAGAACTATCAAGCCAGTAAACGTTTTTCCACGCCTGCACTTTTTTTAGTTGATTTCGATAAGCCGAAAGGGAATAATCGTACCAGCCGTTATTTCCGATTATTCGCCAGTTACTATTTGGAAGATCAATGAATTGATTATGAATGTAGGATGGAAAATGAGAATGTTTTGCTTCACTAAAACTAAGATTATTTAACATATCATGGTTGCCAATAATATAGGCAATTTTAGTGTTTGCCGTTAATTGCTGTAAGTGCTCGAAATAGGATCTTGTTTTGAAAAAATCATTGAAAAGATCCCCAGCATATAAGTAATAGTCAAGATGGTTTGCGTTAAGCCAGCGTGCTTGAAATTTTAACGCATCATTGATATTTACCTTATTGACATCTAGGTGGTTATCACTGCTAATTGCAATTTTAATTTCTATCGTCTTCTTTCGTAATATTAGAGAGTGATTTTGACTGTTATCATTACAAAATGAAGTTAGAACGTCAATCATTTATGATTATTTTTAAATTTACTCTTGCAAAATAGGCAGGGAACCTATATAGTATTTAACTGTTGTCTTTTGAAATTAGCAAATTAAATTGGCTATACCAATTTAATTGCATTAATAATATTGCTCTTACGTTTCAAAAATATAATATGAAAAATATATCATATTATATTGACAAGATTGTTGAAAGTAAGTATAATGATATTACTGGTTAAGATAAATTAATCAAATTTATCGTTGACTAGTTTGATGAAAGATGATATACTATAAAAGTTGTCTGTTGAGGATGACTGATGAGTTAATTTGAAAAATATTGAAATTAACTGTTGACATCTAAAATGACATCTGATATAATCATTAATGTTGACTGTTGCTTCGGTGATGGTTAAGGTAGACCTTTGAAAACTGAATAAAGTTTCGACGAATCAAATGTGTAGGGTCTTCAATCATAATGATTTGAAGCAAAACATTTGCGAAGTCAATTCGCTTAATTAATTTGAATTAGAGCTATTCA
>NZ_CAKOBX010000013.1:0-24836 GCF_932750685.1 Limosilactobacillus urinaemulieris
AGGGAAGCCCCTATAGACAACAAACTCCCTCCCAGATGCTTTCAGCATCCAGTCGGGAGAAATTGTTGTCTTACGGGTCTTCTTTACCTGCTCACACTCTTATTCCGTAACATCCTCCCCGAAGTATTTTTGGGAGAGTTTCTTGACGGTGCCGTCTTTTTGGAGTTTCTTCAATGCTTGATTGTAAGAAGATTGGATTGCTGAATCTTTCTTATTAAAGAGTGCCGAGATTTTTGTTGGTTTAGCTTCACTGGAAACGTCAATCATCTTCAATCCCTTGGTACTGTTCTTCTTACTGTAAGCATACCAAGCTTCACGAGAATTAACCGTCCCTTCAGCACGCCCCTGTTTTACCATTGCCACTGAATTGCTAAACTCGCCATTAGGAACAAGGGTCCCGTGATACTTCTTCACAACATCGGCATTGTTGGTTCCTGTACCAGCAACAATCTTCTTGCCGCTGATTTGCTTCAAATTCTTAATTTTACTATCTTTAGGAACAATTAAAGCGTACCGAGACTTGATATATGGTGTCGAGAAATTATACTTCTTTGCCCGTTCTGGAGTCTGCGTAATATTATTCATTACTACGTCATACTTTCCAGAACCTAATCCCGCTACTAAAGAATCCCACTTACTCGGGACAAACTTTGCCTTTAGTCCCATTTCCTTAGCCACTGCTTTTCCCAGGTCTACTTCAAAACCAGTTAGCTTATTGTCCTTCCGGTATGAATAAGGGGAGTAAGTTCCTTCAAGGCCAATCGTCAACTCACCTTTTTGTTTTAATTCTGAATTCACTTGTGATGACGCAGCATGAATGCTGCTAATTCCAGCGGTTGTTCCGACCGTAACTGCTGCTAACATTACTAATACCTTTTTCCAAATCTTCATTTTATCTTTCTCCTTCTACTTTAAATTTTCCATGGTCATTGAAGCAATAAAGTTCCTAATCCGCTCATTCGGGTTTTCCGCAGAAAAGAATTTTTCTGGTGCCCCGTCGTAAATGATTTCGCCATTTTCTACAAAAACAATCTTGTCAGCAATTTGTTTAGCAAACGCCATGTTGTGAGTTACAAGAACCATTGACTGTTTCTCCCGTGCCAGCTGTAAAAGAACTTTTAATACACTCAATTCTAATTCTGGATCAAGCGCTGAAGTTGGTTCATCCAGAAGAACATACCGTGGTTTCATTGCCAGTGCCCGAGCGATTGCTACCCGCTGCGCCTGTCCACCAGATAATTCACTAGGATAAACATCGCCATAATCAGCCATTCCCACTTTTGTCAACACTTCTCTAGCTAACTCATTAGCCTGTTGACGGTCCATTTTCAGAACCTGGGTAGGACCTTCAGTAACGTTGTTAAGAACTGTCTTATGGGGGAATAAATTATAATTCTGAAAGACCATCCCCGTTTCTCGCCGGATTGCTAACTTTTCCTTATTGCTAACAGGCTGGCGAAAGTCAATCTGGTGACCATTAAAGTCATACTGACCACTCTCAGGCATAACAAGGAGGTTTAGCGACCGTAAAATTGTCGACTTTCCTGAACCTGATGGCCCAACAAGAACCGTAATCTGACCTGCAGGAAACTCTAATGTAATATCTTTCAAGACATGTTTGTTACCGTAAGTTTTATTAATTTGGGTCAATTTCATCAATCTTCACCTACTTAATTAATTTCTAGCTGACTGCCCAGCCGCTTTTCAAGATAGTGCTGGAGAACAGAAAGAACCGTTGTAAATACTGCATAGATTAACGCAACTAACGTGTACATTAATAAGGGTTGATAATTAGCCGCCGCAATTTGTTGACTAACCTCAAACATTTCCATGATTGTAATCGAAGCAGCTAACGAAGTATCCTTCACTAAGCTAATGAAGCTGTTTGAAAGTGGTGGCAAGGCAACACGAAGAGCTTGGGGAATAATAATCCGCCATAAAATTTGCAGGCGGGTCATCCCAATTGCCGCCCCAGCTTCCCACTGGCCACGAGCAACAGAGCTAATTGCTGCCCGAATAGTTTCCGAAGCATATGCCCCAGTATTAAGCGAAAAGGTAATAATCCCTGCCGTAAATGGTTCAAGTTTAATTCCATGGGGTAATATTCCACGAATCCTTAAATATGGTAGTCCAAAGAAAACAATAAATAATTGGACTAATAGTGGCGTCGATCGAAAAAGCCAGACGTAAAATTGAACAAACCATTTGAGAAGCATGAATGGCCCGCGTTGATGTGACAACCGAATCAATGCGGTTACTAACGCAATGATTAAACCAAAGAAAAATGAAATTAACGCTAACGGGATTGTATATTTAAATCCCGCTGCTAGAAGTTGCGGTAACGATGTCCTGATAATTTCCCACATGGTTCCTTAATCCTTTCCTAGTTAATTTAATTGATCTAACGCTTGTTTTAAGTCGGCAATAATGTCCTCAGGATCTTCAATTCCCACAGATAGCCGAATTAATTCATCCTTAATCCCGTTTTTTAGCCTAATTTCTCGCGGAATTGAACCGTGAGTCATTACTGCTGGGACTTCAATCAAGCTCTCAATTCCGCCAAGACTTTCTGCCAGGTCAATCAATTGAAGACTTTCAACAAACTTCTTGGCATCAAGGCCAGCCTTTAATTCAAAGCTAATCATTGCGCCAAAATTTTTCATTTGCTTTGCCGCAACTGAATGTCCTGGGAAATCGGCTAATCCTGGATAATAAATCTTTTCAATTCGTGAATCCTGTTGTAAAAAGTCAACTACCGCAGCGGCATTTTCTTGGTGAACCCGCATTCGGGCGCCAAGAGTTTTGATCCCCCGTTGTAATAGCCAACTGTCATCTGGGCCTAAAGTACTACCAATTGAGTTCTGCAAAAAGGCTAACTGCTCAGCGATTTGTTGATCCTTCGTTACCGCTAACCCTGCAACAACATCACTATGACCACCGAGGTACTTGGTTGCGGAATGAACGACGATGTCTGCTCCCAAGGTTAATGGCTGCTGATTATATGGTGTAGCAAATGTATTATCAACAATTGTTCTTACACCATGTCTCTTGGCAATATCTGCAATTTGAAGGAGCGGGTTAGTTGGTGTTTCAAAGTAAATGGCAACCGTATTATCTTGAATGGCATTTTCTACCGCATTCAAATCTTGCATATCAACAACCGTGAATTCGAAGCCGAACCGCTTCAGAACCTTATTGATCAACCGGAATGTTCCGCCATAGACATCACTACCAACGACAAAATGATCACCTTGGGAGTAAAGTGAAAAGACAGCGTGAATGGCAGCTGAACCGGATGAAAAGGCAAAGCCAGCAACACCATGTTCTAATTCAGCAATTAGCTTTTCTAAAGATGCCCGGGTTGGGTTTCCCGTGCGTGAATATTCCCACTTAGGATTGCCACCCAGTTGATGCTGATGAAACGTTGATGAGCGATAGATTGGTGTTGATACGGCACCAGTTGTTTGGTCTTCACTATTACCACCGTGAATTAATTGAGTATTGAAGTTCATAAGATATTTTTCCTTTCGTAAACGCAATGATTATTTCGAATAAATGATCCAAAAAAGGCGCAACTTCAAGAAAACTTGAAATTGCGCCTTATGTACTTACCCCGACAATATTAGCAGGCCAAATTAACTTTGGGTACGCCAAAACGTGGGTCGCATAAGACGCGATCCACAGCAACATACAACTGCATTAACAAATTGAATGTTTTTCATGACGTGTTCCTCCTAATAAAGTATGGATAAAATATAACTTATTTATAGTAAGTTGTCAACAAAAAATTAAAGTAATGGATCATAACGAACTGAATCAGGATTTTGCGTATCGTTAAGGTATTGCTTAAACAATGGTAATTTAAACCGTACCCGACCGTTACCTGCCGGTGTGATTAGGTCCTGCTGAATCATTCGTCGCCGGTATTGGTTAACATAGTTTTGCTGTTGCTTAGCTGACTTATCGTAATTCATCAGCGAAGCAATTTCGGTAGTTGACATATTGTTTGCAACGCCCTGCAAATATTTTCGGTCATTAGTCGAAAGATTATCAAAAATAATGTCATAGCTTTGGGTAAACAAGTCTTCTATGTAAAGTTGTTTAATTACCGCAAAAGTATGCTGATTCGGATCTTGGTGGCTAATGTTAGTAGCATTCCATAATTTATATCCAAGGAGTTGAAAGGCAAATGAGTAGCCACCGGTTAATTGTGCCATTTGATGACTAAGCAATGGTGAAAAACTAAGGTGCTTTTGGTATTCATTTTCAATTCGGTTAACATCTAACATCGTTGTTTGAATGTGACGTGCCCGTTTAAGAAAAGTTAACGTCTGCTCGTGCTCAATCTCATAAATCATCTGTGGTAGGCCATCAGCAACCAAGTAAAAGTTCAAATTGTGTCTTTTAAGATTTTGCAATAGCTGAACAAACTCACGAGTATTCTCCTTATGGTTAAACTCATCAATGAAAATGACTACCTTTTTGTTAAGTTTGGTTAGCACCGCCATAAAATTCTCAATATCTTGGGTAGTATAATCCTCATTTATCTTATTAAAGCTTAAGCTAAAACCCATAATTGAGATTGTCGAAATGTGATCTAGTAATGAATGAACCTTAAAAATATTCCTCAGTTCCCGACCAAATGCTTGAATCATATGTTGGTTATTATCAATCTCTAAAATATAAGTATCGTCAAGCTGACTAACCTGCTGCTCAATTTTAGTTAATAGTGCTGTCTTTCCCGAGCCACGAAGGCCAGTAATGAAAATCACTCGATTTGGATCACCATATTTGATGGCTTCCGCAACTGCCTGTGGACTTTCAAAGTCACTTTGATAATTTGGCAACATAATGTTCGGCGGTGTTCCAAAACTCGGATCAAACGGATTCCTTGGTAAATTTTCCAATTACTTCACCTTCTTTTACATTCTTTTACATTCTTTTACATTTCAATTTTATTTTACATTCTTTTACATTTTTAAGCAAACAATAAAAAATAGCACCCGACTTATTTTAGTCGAGTGCTATCACAAATTATATAGTAGCTTTCCCCTTTAATTAAGCGTACTTGCATAATGAATTTCAGCTTTTTAAGATTTCAGCTTCTTATCCAAGAATGCCAGCACATGATCATAGATCGCTTGGCTCCAGAAATCACGCTCATGGTTGGCATTAGTAACCCGGTAAGCTTCGACTTCAGCGCCAACAGACGTGAGTTTTTTATCCATTTCTTCCATTTGATGATAAGGAACTACCTTATCTGCATCCCCATGGAAAAGCTGGAATGGCGGATACTGCTTTCCTTCAACCACCCGGTAAAGAGGACTCATTTCATGCATGATTTCTGGCCACTTTTTCTTATCCATCCCAAATAGGCAGTATTTCAGAATGTCATTCCCCGGAACCTTATCGGTATACTTAAACGTCTCCTCAACGTCCATTGGAGCGAAACAAGAAACCACCGCCGAAACAGCATCTGACTGATCATCATAATCAGCCGTCTTATACTTCGGATCGTCTCCCGTAAGGCCAACTAACATGGCAGCATTAGCTCCTGAAGATGTTCCCCAGATTGCCACCCGTTCTGGATCAATTGCGTACTTCTTGGCATTTGCCCGTAAAAAGCGGATCGCTGTTTTGACGTCATCAAGGAATGCGGGGAACGGATGTCCATCTAAAGAATTACGGTGCTGCACCGTTGCGACTATATAGCCGTTCTTTACAAACTGGACTAATTGAGGAATCTTCTCCCCAAACGTTGGTAACCGCCATGAACTCCCCTGAACAAACACAATTAGTGGTCGGGGCTCAGTAGTGTATTCCTTCGGGTAACGTTGTGTCCATGGGGTTAGCACTTCAAGTTTCAATGCTTGACCATCTGCTGCGGCATAGACGACATTTTCAATTAAGCGAACTTGACCACTAAGGGTCGGGTTATTCTTAATCTCATGAATTGCCATTCTCTTCACCATCCATTGTAATAAAAATCTTCTTAGTAATATTTAGTGCTGGATCAAACTCATACAGGATCGGCTTCCCATTCGGAACTTCTACTTGGTCGATTTGATCATCAGGAATTTGATCAAGGTACTTAATTAATGCCCGTAACGAGCTCCCATGAGCAACAATTAGCTGGTTCTTGCCGTCCATCAACCGTGGAGCAATCTGGTCTTCCCAATATGGTAACAACCGTTTTTGAGTCATTGCTAGGCTTTCACTGTACGGCATCTTTACACCAAGGCGATCATACCGCCGCTCATGTTGACGGTGTTTCAACTTTGGCGGGACTTCACTATATCCCCGACGCCAGCGATGCAATTGCTCCGCACCAACTTCTTCCTTGACCTTGGCTTTATTTAAACCGCTAAGAGCACCATAATGACGTTCATTTAGTCGCCAGGTTTTATAAACCGGAATGTAAAGCTGATCAATTCTTTCCAGAATAATGTTCATCGTCTTGATTGCTCGTGACATATAAGAAGTATGGGCATCATCAAATTGAATCCCCATTCTTGCCAATTCATCACCAACCATCTGTCCCTGTTCAATTCCCTTTTCGGTTAGCGGAACATCTGTCCATCCTGTGAAAATATTATCGCGATTGGCCTGACTTTGGCCATGACGTACGATTACTAACTTTGCCATTCTTAGCCACTCCTTTGCCTCTATCTATGATACAGCAATTGTGTACAATTGAACAGGATTGGGCAATGGCGTTTTAAGTTAAGCTGGGAACAGAATAAAAATAAGGGAAAGTACCCTCTTCAACCGTTAACTCAACGTTGAATCGCACTCTTCCTTATTTTTAATTATTGTTCATTCAAAATAAACGAAAATTCAATATCACGGTCAGCTGGAATATGATATTGTTCTTCAACATCAGCGCCCCAACTATCAATTCCACCGACACCACGAACTGCGCCAGCAATCACTAGAACCGTCCGCCGAGCCAATGGTAATTCTTCAATGTGGGTTGCCGATTCAAGCTCTTCTGCAGTATATGGTAAGCAACTGAAATTAAATGGCTTATCCACTTGGTTGACCTTCAGGGAGAATGGCTCCGTTGAATGGTCGGCATTATTCTCCGTTATTTCCCGGGTAATAGTAAGGTGCTCAGTCTCCATATGCATCCCATTTTCCTGAGGAACTAAGTATTTAGTTACCGGAAGACCATCAACATGGTATTTCCCGTGTTCAGCACCAGCCATTCGGTCAGGATAGGTTTCACCAGATAGGCCCTCATAGTCAAAGCTCGTTGCCGTGGTTGGCATGATGAAGCGAAGGCCAAAGACCGGTAGACTAGGGAGATCTTGATGACCAAAGTAATGAGCCTTAATCTTAATTTGACCATCAGCAGTTACTGTATAAGCCACGGTAACCTTGGTGGCAGGAACAGTTAACGTTTCGTAAGCGAATGTAATCGTTACTTCATTAGCAGTTTCGTCATTCGTAAATTGATTTGTCTCTGGAGCAATTGGTAAGTGATCAAATTGTTGACCGTCAACGGTTAGCTGAGTTTGATCATTAAGGCACTTTGTAAAAGTATCCGCGGCTAACCATTGTGCCGACTTGATGTTGAAGCCACTTCCCCGATCGTTATCGGTAGTTGCTCGCCAGAATGTTGGGGTTGGTACCCGATAAAGCCACTCTTTACCGTTTAATTTTAGTGATTCCAAACCACCCTTTTCGTAACTAAAGATATAATGGAAGCCTTCGCCACCAAGTCCCAGCATTCCGTCACCGTAGATCACGTGTAATTTATTTGTGTAAGCCATAGTAATAACGTACCTCCTGCATAGCTGGTTTTGGAGTCCGGTCAGCAAACATTAGACCATCACCAGAGAATTCATAATCTGAATGACGATCATCGAAGTCGCCACCATACCGCATAACCATTTGTCCACTAATTGGATCCTTTACCTGGAGTGCTTGATCAATGAAGTCCCAAATAAAGCCACCAAAGTATTGTGGATATTTATCAAGAAGCTTAATGTAAGAACCCATTCCACCAGCGGAGTTCCCCATATCATGCATGTACTCACACTCCATAAACGGCTTATCTGGATTGTCCTTCAAGTATTCTTCAACCTGCTTCGGTGGCAAGTACATCCAGCTTTCAACATCTGAGATTTGATCCCGATAATCCTTAGTACCACCCTTTGGCAGGTAGTTAGCTGGATCCAAACTTGGAATTTGGTCGCTATAATCATGCGTATGACAAACACCTTCATAGTGAACTAGGCGACTATCATCATGTTCCTTATAGAATTGTTGCATTGCTACCAAATTATCCCCAGCAAAGGATTCGTTACCAAGAGACCAGAAAAGAATTGCAGTATGGTTCTTAAAGTACTCATAGTTGCTTCGTGCCCGATCAACAACTACTTCTTTCCATTGAGGAACCGAGCCTGGAACATTATATGATGGTTCAATTGCGCCCATCTTTTGCCAAGTGGCGTGTGATTCAAGGTTATTTTCAGCCATCATGTAAATCCCATTTTGATCACAGAGGTAATACCACGGAATTTGATCAGGATAGTGACACGTCCGCACAGCATTAATATTATTTTCCTTAAAGGTCTGAATATCACTCAACATGTCCTTCATTGTTACTGAACGTCCACGATGGTCATCCCATTCATGGCGGTTAACCCCGTTAATAATTAGCCGTTTGCCATTTAGCAAGACGACATGTTCAGGACTAATTTCAATCCGTCGGAAGCCAAATTGATATGGAACCAACTCAACTAGGTTGCCATTTTCATCATGAATTTCAATTAATAATTGGTAAAGGTATGGATCGTGATTATCCCAAAGGTGAACATCTTTGAATTCATGTGGTTCAATCGTAACCGACTCGTCAATCGACTTAGTTTCATCCAATAAAGTAGTCCCATCATGATCCTTAACCATGACATGAACACTTCCAGCCTGTTCGCCAACAAGGTTAAGGTCCATTGATAGTTCACCATCACGGTAATTATCAGCAACTCGTGGCTTCAACGTGAAATCTTCTAGGTGAGTTACCGGTTGGGCCAGCAATTCAACACTTCTAAAAATACCAGAGAAGCGGAACATATCCTGATCTTCAATCCAGGAAGCGGTGCTGTGCTTAAACACTTCGACCGCGATCACATTATCTTCATCCTGAATATATGGGGTGAGATCAAATTCAGACGGCGTAAAACTGTCTTCAGCATAACCAATGAAGTGACCATTAAGCCATAAGTACATTGACCGCTCGACACCTTCGAAACGAACCCGGATTTGTTTGCCCCGCAATTCATCATTCAGGTCAAAATGCTTCAGGTAAAGACCAACAGTGTTATCTTCACCTTCACTAAAGGAACCCTCTTCAGGATCATCCTGGCTTAATGCATAGGCAGGGCGACGAAAAATCTTCCCTTCCCATGGAATTAAGGTGTTAATGTAATTATTTTGTGCATAATCGCTTAATTCAATTTCACTAGGAACCTCAATTCGATCAAAGCCACTAGCGTCAAAGTCTATTTGATAAAAATTCTTGATCCTCTCCTGAGGTGTTTGAGCAAATTTAAATTGCCACTGACCATCAAGACTCTGTTCAAAGCTACTCTTGTGTTTCTGCCATTCTGCATAATCACGGTAGAAATGGTGGTCACTATGCGCTGGCAGCTGGTTAACCCGAAAAGTCTCCGGATCATCCAACCATTTGATATTTGCTTCCATCGACGAAATTCCTCCTCAAAAAAATTCATTACAGCCTAAGTATAGCGCTTTCATTAGTATAAAGATAGCCTTTGCTAGACAGAAGCAGTTGATAATGACCAATTTCTATGTGGAAAAAGCATTAACTAGCTATTTCAAAGCTTGCTTAAAAATTTTTAAAACAAAAAAACACTTAACTAAACAGTTAAGTGTTTTAGTAGTGCGGCCGAGAGGACTTGAACCTCCACGGTCATAATCGACCATAAGATCCTTAATCTTACGCGTCTGCCAGTTCCGCCACGGCCGCATATCAACCAACGAATATTATTATAGCAAGATCTCTATTCGTTGGCAACAACTTTTTTTAATTTTTCAAAACAAAATGGTGACCACACCGTCGGCAGACATAGCGAGCAGTGTTAAACCGCCGCTGACGAGCAATCTGAATCCCGCACCCGGTACACTGATAGTACCAATAATGGCGGCGGGTCCTTCGTCTGGCTTTCGCTTTACTGGTTGCCGGTGCATAACGTGAACCACCAACTTTGGCTAATAATCGACGGAAATCAGTGCTTCGATGACGATAATCACGGCCAGTTAAGTGAAGGTGATAATGACAGAGCTCATGAAGAACGACCCGTTTTAAGTTTCCTAAATCAAACTCGGTGTACATCAGTGGATTAATATCAATATGGTGATCATTTAAGTGATAACGCCCACCAGTTGTCCGTAAACGTGAATTAAAGAAGATTTGATGCTCAAATGGTCGGTGGAAGCTTTCCATCGACCATTTTTCAGTTAACTTTTGTAGTTGTTGATTATTCATTAGCCTCATCTTGAGGGGCAATCATCGTTAATTGGATCCGTTGCCGCTTAAGATCAACATCATCAATCCAAACATCAACAATATCACCCACGGAGACAGCTGCACGGGGATCCTTAATGAATTGCTTGCTCATTTTGGAAACGTGAACAAGTCCATCATGCTTAACACCAATATCCACAAAGGCACCAAAGTCGACAACGTTTCTCACCGTTCCCTGAAGTTTCATCCCCGGCTTCAAATCATCAATCTTCATGACATCTTGGCGGAGTAATGGTGCCGGCATCGAATCACGCAAGTCACGACCTGGCTTCTGTAGTGATGCCACAATATCCTTGACCGTTTCTTTACCAGCACTTTCCGTGGTGAAGTCATTAATATCAATCTTCTTTAATTGCTTTTCAGCAGCGTCGGAGCCGAGACTATCAACATTAATCTCAGCAGTTTCCATAATCTTCTCAGCAATCGGGTAACTTTCTGGGTGAACATCCGTATTATCAAGCGGATTATCACCATTAACAATCCGTAAAAACCCAACGGACTGTTGGTAAGCTTTTGGCCCTAAGCGCGGGACATCCTTTAATTGCTTCCGGTTAGTATATTTACCATGTTCATCACGGTATTTAACAATGTTCTTCGCGGTTGTCTTGTTTAATCCAGAAATCTGGGTTAGTAGTTGGTAACTTGCAGTATTCAGGTTAACCCCCACTCTGTTAACCGCCCGTTCAACAACGGCATCAAGCTCACCAGCCAGTTCTTTCTTTGGTAAATCATGCTGGTATTGGCCAACACCAATTGCCTGTGGTTCAATCTTTACCAATTCAGCAAGCGGATCCTGAAGTCGACGACCAATACTAATAGCACTCCGTTGTTCAACGTGAAGGTCTGGAAACTCATCCCGTGCCTCTTTACTTGCAGAATAAACAGAGGCCCCTGCTTCGTTCACAATCACATAGTAGACCGGCCGCTTTATCTTCTTAAGGGTGTTCACAACAAACTGTTCAGATTCACGACTAGCAGTCCCGTTACCAATTGCGATCATCTCAACATGGTATTTTTCAATCAAATCAATTAATTGCCCTTCAGCTTTTGCCCGATCTTCTTCTGGGGCCGGCTTATGAGGGTAGATAACCGCCTTAGTGAGGAACTTCCCGTTTTCATCTAATACAGCCAGCTTACAACCAGTCCGGTAAGCAGGATCAAAGCCCAGAACAACTTTCCCCTTAATCGGGGCCTGCATTAATAGGTGGTAAAGATTTTCACCGAAGACCTTAATTGCTTGCTGATCAGCGTCTTCTGTTAATTGACGACGAATTTCCCGTTCAATTGCTGGTCCCAAGAAGCGCTTGTAAGAGTCTGTATAGGCATCCTCGATCAATTTAACCGCAGCATTTTCCTTGCTCGTCCGAATTAACCGGAAATGAAGATAATTCAAGACTGCATCATCATCGACGTTAACGTTAACCTTAACGTTTAAAACGCCTTCCTTTTCTCCCCGGTTAATTGCCAATACTTGGTAAGAACTCAAATTCTTTACGGGACTTGTAAAGTCATAGTATTGTTCATACGTCTTTAGTTCGTCCTTTTCCTTACCATTGCGCTTGACAGTCGTCACTAATTGACCATGCTGCCCCATAAAGTTTCGTAACCAGCTCCGGACAGTTGACATTTCACTAATTGCTTCAGCTAAGATTTCATGAGTACCATTCAGTGCATCCTCCACAGTCTTAACATCATCATTTAAATACTTGGCTGCTTCAGTTTGTGGATCAGCATCGGGATAAGTTAATAACCAATTAGCAAACGGTGCCAGTCCATGCTCCCGGGCAACTTGGGCCTTGGTTTGCCGCTTTTGCTTATATGGCAAGTAAAGATCTTCAACGGTCTGCAGCTCAGTTGCCGCCAAGATTTGCTTTTCCAGAGCGGGCGTCAGCTTACCAGCTTCTTTAATTTTATTAATAACGGTTTGCTGCCGCTCAAGCAGTGTCGTCGCGTGCCGATATTGGTCATGAATTTCTTGAAGTTGCACTTCATCCAACGTCCCAGTCGCTTCTTTTCGGTACCGGGCAATGAATGGAATGGTGTCTCCCTCATCCATTAACTTCAAAGCTGCTTTAATTTGTGATTCATGCAGTTTTGGGAGTTGCTTGCTTACTAATTTAATCGATTTTTCGTCCATACAATCCTCCGTCAGTAGTTTTACCGCCACCAAGTATCAGCGGGATTAATTGGCTGGTGACGCTTATGTTGTGTTCGCTTGTACCAGTTTTCAATTGTCGTTGCTGCCTGTGAGTCAACATTTTTCCCTTCCAGGTAGTCATCAATTTCCTGGTATGAAACCCCCAGCGCCTTTTCATCAGGCAACATTGGCTGATCATCTTCTAGATCAGCAGTTGGTACTTTTTCATACAGGTGCGCTGGTGCATTTAAATACTCTAACAACGCTTTCCCCTGACGCTTATCTAAGCCGGATAATGGTGTGACGTCAGCACCGCCATCCCCAAATTTAGTATAAAAACCAGTAACTGCTTCAGCTGCGTGATCTGTGCCGACAACTGCGCCACCATGCTCACCAGCAATTGCATATTGAACAATCATCCGTTCACGAGCTTTAATATTCCCCTTATTAAAATCACTGATATTGGCACCGGCCGTAGTTAATGAGTCAAGCATTGCATCAGTTGACGGCTTAATATTAACCCGCATCATCTTATCTGGATGAATAAACTGGTCAATTGCCATCATTGCATCAGATTCATCCGCTTGTTCACCATATGGCAACCGAACCGCAATAAATTGGTACTCTTGATCATCAGTCTCTTGACGAAGCTTCTCAACCGCTAACTGTGACAAACGGCCAGCTAATGATGAGTCTTGGCCACCGGAAATTCCCAGAACCAACGTCTTCATCCCCGTCTTCTTGAGAAAACTAGCTAAAAAGTCAACTCGGCGCTCCACCTCAGTAGCTGGATCAATTTCCGGCTGGACATGAAGAGTCTTAATGATTATTTCTTGTAAACTCGTCATCTTGCTGTCTCCTAATTATCAAGTGTCTTTACGTATTCATGGATGCGGTGAATCATGTTGAGCTTATTGTCGTAACATTTTTGTGAGAGATCCACTGGGTATACTTCTGGATTAAGATCCCGCTTGTATTCATCCCAAAGAGCATCCAAGTTTTGCTTTCGCCGTTTTCGTGTCTCCTCTAGACTTGGTTCGTCATAAACGAATTGCCCATCTTTCCAAATATCCTTCAGCATTGGTCGGGCCTTAAAGTCATCCACATCCTTTTGCTGAAGAGGAAAATCAGGATTGAACATATTTAGTGAGCGTTGGTCGCGCGGATCTTCATCAGCTAAGGTAATGTAGTCACCTTCACTCTTGTTATCTGCACAATCATTGATCCGCCAAACTTGCTTTTTCCCAGGAGTCGACATCTTGCTAATGTTATTCGATAACTTAATTGTGTCAACCATCTTGCCATCATCGTCTTCAATCGCAACGAGCTTATAAACTGCTCCTAACGTTGGTTGGTCATAAGCGGTAATTAACTTTGTTCCAATTCCCCAAACATCAATCTTGGCACCCTGCATTTGAAGATTTTGAATTGTCTTTTCATCAAGACCATTTGAGGCAAAAATTTTAGCATCCTTAAAGCCGGCATCATCAAGGAGCTGCCGTACCTGCTTTGAGAGGTAGGCCATATCGCCACTATCAATTCGCACACCAAGGAAGTTGATTTTATCGCCGAATTCCTTAGCAACCTTAATTGCAGCTGGAACACCACTCTTTAACGTATCAAAAGTATCCACAAGAAATACACAATCATGGTGCGTTTCAGCATAGGCCTTAAATGCATCATAATCGTTGCGGTAGGCTTGAACAAGCGCGTGGGCATGGGTACCAGAGATTGGGATTCCGAATAGCTTGCCGGCACGAACATTACTTGTTGCATCAAAGCCGCCAATATAAGCAGCTCGGGTTCCCCATAAGGCCGCATCAAATTCCTGTGCCCGGCGTGTTCCAAATTCCATTACCAGTTGATCACCAACAATCGATTTAATCCGCGAAGCTTTAGTAGCAACCATAATTTGATAATTAATAATATTTAACAGTGCTGTTTCAACTAATTGAGCCTCTATCATTGGCGCATCAACTTGAAGAATTGGCTCGTGGTTAAACACTAAGTCACCTTCTTCAAAGCTCCGAATTGAACCAGTGAACTTAAAGTCTTTCAGGTAATCTAAGAAGTCATCAGCAAACTGACCAGTTGACCGGAGATATTCAATATCACTTGCTGTAAAGTGAAGACTTTTAATATAGCGAATAATATGATCCAGACCAGCAAAGACTGCATAACCATTTTGAAATGGCATTTTACGGAAAAAGGCTTCAAACACGGCCCGCCGGTTTCCTTGTCCTTGCTTCCAATATGTTTGCATCATGCTAAGTTCATACGCATCGGTATGAAGAGCTGTACTATCATCTGGATAATTAAATTTCATTGTTCAGTATCCTCTCACTTATGTTAATAACCAACATTGTAGCACGATTTTTACTTTTCCAAAACGAACTCAAATCGCGAACCAACGTATTGAGTATGAACGTATTCAAATGGTGTCCCATCCTGCAAATACGATAATTGTGTCATCCGTAATAACGGATCGCCACGCTTAACATTTAAGTAGGTTGCAATTCGTTCATTCGCTTTAGTTGCGGAAATATGCTGAACTGCATGTCCAGGATAAAGGTGCGCCTTATGCTCAAGAGTTTCCCAAAATGAAGTTGTTACTTCTTCTTTGCTTAATCCCTTTACTAAGTTAGCTGGGATGGTTGCCACTTCAAAACAGATTGGAACGTCATTTCCTGACCGAATTCGCTCCATCCGGACAACCTGATCCCCTTCTTTTAGAGCTAATTTTTCAATTTCAACTTGAGAAGGGATCGTTAAATGGTACGAAATAGTGGTACTGGAAGGAACCTTCCCTAAGGACTTCATCAGGTCCGTAAAACTTGTTACTCCAGACATCCGTTCTTGAACTTTTCGGTTGGCAACAAATGTTCCAGACCCAACCCGGCGTTCAAGGATCCCTTCATCGACAAGTTCTTGAATTGCTTGCCGTAACGTCATCCGGCTGACATTAAATTGACCAGCCAGTTCCCGTTCAGCAGGAATCTTTTCGCCAACTTTCCATTTGCCATCCTCAATGTTCTCCCGTAATTGATTATGGATCTTAATATATATTGGTGAACTCATGCTGCTCGTCCTCCTTACACCATTTAGAACAATAATTAGCTATTTACAATTGTAACATCAATTAATAGGATTAGACCAATTTCAAAACAATTATTAAGAAAAGGTCCTAACGTTTTATAAAGCAACTGCTAGAACCTTTTCAGTAAATTTATTAATTTTCGTTGCGAATTTTCATTGCCCGCTCAAGGGTCCGGTCAACAATGATTGATTGTGAATCAGCAACGGGATACTTAGTTTCAGGATTCATTTCTTCAGCATAGGAAAGCTCCGTGCAGCCAAGGATAACAATGTCACAATGTTCTTCCTCAATCATCTTTCTGACAAGCTCATGATACTTCTTGCCATCAGAATGGCCGCCCTCCTTAATATCATGGTAAATTAAGTCCTCAGTCATTTCCTGAATTTCAGGAGTGGCCTTAACTTCCTCATAACCAGCATTTTGGATATAAGAATCGTAAATCCCAGATACCATCGTTCCATCTGTTCCTAAAAGACCAACCCGCTTAGCATCAGGCTTTAACCGCTTAATTTCGTTAACGGTTTCTTGAAGCATGTTAAGAATCGGAACATCAGTAGCCGCTTGTAACTCATCAAAAGAATAGTGGGCAGTATTACAAATGAGGACAAAGAATTCTGGCTTAAGGAGACTTTGTTGTTTAATGTCTTCAATTAAAGCCTTGGTTGGACTCGGCTTACTATGATCAAGGATCCAGCTTGTCCGGTCAGGAACCGTTGCGTGGTTAACCACGATGTAATCTAAATAATCCTGATCACGCTTCGTTGGTGTCCGTTGATCTAAAATCCGCATATAACTTTCTGTGGCTAATGTTCCCATCCCACCAAGAACTGTAAAAAACTTTTTCATGATTATAACCTCACTTTATGGTTTCTGATTTCTTATTCTTAAGCTAATAAAGCAACAAAAATTGGTCCTAGTAAGGTAATCCCGACATTTCCCATGATGTAGGCCGGCGTTAATGCAGCGGCAAAATACGCTCCACCTTCTGAACCAGCTTGGTCAGCAATCTCTGTCATTACTGCCGCACAAGTCCCTGAACCAGTTAAGCCACCAATCAATGCTAAGGGTTCCATATGTAATACATAACGACCAAATAGCAGCGTTAACAGGTGAGGAGCAATCGCAATAACCGCACCGATAAACAGCACACCGATCCCTAAAGACTTAATCGCACCAGTGAACGCTTGGGCTGACTGAAGACCAACTGTCCCGACAAAGAGCGTTAACCCCAGATTTTGGAAAAAGGCGGTCACTGTTGGTGGAATTGAATCGTGATCACGGTGTCGGGAAATCCACGTACTCAGGGCTAACCCCATTAATAATGCAGCAACACCGTTTCCGAGTTGTAACGGAATTCCATTCAATTTTAATCCTAGTATTCCTAATAAGGAAGCACCAGCAATCCCAAGTGAAAAAAGTGAATAGTTAATGGCTAACGCACTGGTATGCCACCGCCCCATTTTCTTTAGGATCGCCGATGTTCGTGATGTATTCCCGGTTAATGAAATTACATCCCCAGGACTCAGCTGATTAAATAACTGCTCATTTCCCGTGTCTGGATCCTGAATATTAATAAAAACTCCATGTTGCCGCAAATGAGCTAACTGGGTCGGCTTAAAGTCCTTTCCTAGGACAAATTTCCGTTCTCGTGGTGCCTTTGTTGGCGTTAGGACTTCGGTAATTCCCTTAATGCCGTGCATTCGATCAAAGTGAATTGCATACCCAATTACCGTTATCAGATCACCAGGTTGTAATTTGTATTCCAAGTGGTCAGTCATTTCATCGCCATGAAAGGCAACCAATGCAATCAATCGGTAGTGACTCCACTTGTTAAAACCACCAATTGTTTTACCGACCAATGGCGAATCGTCATTCAAACGATACGTTCGGCGCCAGGTTGGATTAGGGTTTTTGGCATGGAAATGATACTTTCGCGCCATTAGTGGTCCCCGTGTATCTATCTTGATTCCAAGAAGTTTGGGAGCAATATCCCGAAGGAAAATAATCACCCCCAGCGTCCCAAAAACATAGGTTAATGCATACGCAACGGGTAACTGTGCCTCATACGTTGAACGAACAGCATTGCTTACCGGCAGAGAGCCAATCGTTCGCAACGAGCTGGCAACGGTTGAAGACTGCGTCAACGAACCAGCAATAATCCCCGAAGCTACTCCTGGTCCAATATGAAATACTACAAACAATCCCCATGAAATAAGAAAGGCCGCTACCAGCCAAAAAACACTAATAATTAAAATCCGTGACCCAAAGATCTTCAGACTCGTCATCATCTGTGGCCCTATGCGGTAACCGACAGAAAACATAAAGGCGCCAAAGAAGATTGTGCCAAGCATCTCATCACGCGGGAAAGCACCAATTTGACCAACAATTAACGTCACAACCAGTGTTGCCACTGTTGCGCCAATGCTAAACCGACCCCCAATTTTATAATCCCCAATTGCAAAGCCTAAAGCCATGCAGATAAACAAGGTAAAAACTTGGTTATGAACCATAAAGTGAATAATTGTATCAACCATAAGAATCTCTTTTTTATCCCTCAAACAATTCCTTGAATCTGTTCATTACAGTCATTCATTTTAACATTATCCACGGCTTAAGGCTATCAACTAGTTGAGCTTATTCTTTTCTTGAATTCGATAATTCAAAATAACGGTAATCAGGGTCACCAAAGCCAAGCAGGCGACGATTAGGTAATCAACGCGTCCCCCGATCATCGTTCGGTTAACTAACGAACCGGTTGATTGATTCTGGAAATAAGCAACCAAGGATGCCAGCAGACCGGTTCCCATCGAGCCGGCAAATTGCTGAACCATGTTAAATACCGAATTAACATCTGAACTATTTTCCTGCTTAACCAGCATTGAAGCATTTGAAATTGTACAGGAAAATGAGAGATTAAACCCAATTCGTAGAATCAAGAAAAAGATAGCAACAGTTAGCGCAGTCAGTCTAGATTGGAAAAGAATAAAGCACGATGCCCCAATAACCAGCAAAGCGCTCCCAGTAATAACTGGTCTAGCATATCCTTGTTGATCAGCCCATCGACCGCCAAGTGGCGCGATAATTGCCCCAATTGCAGAACCAGGAAGCAATACTAACCCGGCAACCATTGCAGACGAATGAAGAACATATTGCATGTAGACCGGAATAACCAACGAGATTCCAATATTAATAAATTGGAGATTAAAGTACGTAACGGTTGAGAGGCGAATTGGAACTACCCGAAAAATTGAAAGATTCAATAATTGGGAATGTCCTGAATTATTAACGTAAATAAATAGCAAGGAGAAAATTATTCCTAAACATAAACTAAACCAGAATCGTCCCGTTAAACCGACATTACCAATCAAGGATACTGAATACACAACCAGAACTAATGCCAAGCTTAATAAAATAAACTCAAGTAACTAAAACGCTTAGGATTACCAATTGGCCGAGTATCAATAGTCAGCTGACCAATAACTAAACTGATTAAGGCTAACGGTAAGATTAACCAAAAAATCATCCGCCAAGACATTGTTTCTGAAACAATTCCACCGTATGTGGGTCCAATTGCGGGGGCAAACGAAATCACCATTCCTGCAAACCCGGTCATGATTCCCTTCCGATTAGCCGGAATTTCCGTAAAAATTAAATGGAAGAGAATTGGTGTCGACAATCCCGTAGCCATCGCCTGAATTAACCTTGCAACCAATAATACCGGGAAATTAGTTGCGCAGGCGCCAATTACATCCCCAATAACAAACATCCCAACAGCAACAAGTGCCAATTTTTGTGCAGGAAATTGTCGTAAGAGGTATGCCGTTGTTCCCATAACAATTGTCACCATTAATAAATATCCGGTAGTAATCCACTGGATAATATCTAGGAAGACGCCAAAGACCGTTACTAGTTCCGGATAAGTAACGTTCATTGCGGTTTCGTTTAAAATCCCGACGAAGGTTAATAATGCCATTGAAAAAATCGCCGCATAGGTATGGTTACCCTGTTTTATCTTCTCTATCATCTTTTCATCTCAATTTAGATCAAAAAAGCCATGGCGATAAGCTCCGCCACAGCATCCCTTATTATTCTAACAGCTGATTAATCTTTTTCCAATGCCATTAACCACTCTTTCGTTCCCTGATCTAATTGAGGATCAATTGTTAATGGAAAAGGTTTAAATAAAGTTGTGATCTGCTGCCAGTTAATTTTATTTTCTTGGTAAACCGCTTGGAGAAGACGACTTTTCGTCATTTCTTGGATTTGCTTGTTAACTGGGTGATTTAAGAATGTCATCGCGGTCGCCTTAGTTGCTAATTCCTCTGCCACCATTTTAGTTAAATCTTCTTTAGTAAGCGTTCCTGAAACAAGGATTTGTTTTTTTAGCGGTACTCCCGGAAGTTCACGACGGATAAACTGCTGAAGGACTTCCCATCCCGCAATAATCTGCCGGTAAAATTGCCAGGGAACCCGACTATTTAACTTTTGCAATAATTCTGGAATAGTGGCGGTTAAATCTAGGTTCTGTTCTTGACAAGCATCTAGGATTTCAATCAAGAAGCGTTGATTACTTTCTTGAATATTTTTTTCCAACCTTTTCTTACTTGTCAAATTAAATCTTAAGACTACGTAGTCCACAAATTGTTCATCATCAATTACGTTTTGCTGAGAATGCTGTTTTACTTTAAATTGATTCAGCTGTTTTAGACGACTAGACTTGGCAAACTGCCCTTGCTTAGGCATTGTAATTTCCCCTTCATATTAACGATTAAATATAAACAAAAAAGCCACCAACCAAACAGTTGGTGACTTTGGCAGTTGGGCTAGCTGGATTCGAACCAGCGCATGACGGTACCAAAAACCGTTGCCTTACCGCTTGGCTATAGCCCAATAATAAAAGTGGAGGAGGGTGGATTCGAACCGCCGAACCCGAAGGAACGGTTTTACAGACCGTCGCGTTTAGCCAGACTTCGCTACTCCTCCATAACAACGTGATAGTTAAGTAGTAACAATCAACGTTTATTATAATATCGAATTTTGCTTAAAATTGCAAGGACTTTTTTGAGAAAAATCAAAAAGAGAATGTGACATAAATACTTTTACTAAGTTCAAATACGAACGCGCGGCCCCTGGGAGCATGTTCGACCTTAGCTCTATCTTTAGAGTAACAAAAAAGTTCAGAACAATTGTTTTTTCGTTCTGAACTAATCTTAGGTTGTTTC
This sequence comes from Limosilactobacillus urinaemulieris, assembly GCF_932750685.1. Classification (NCBI taxonomy): domain Bacteria; kingdom Bacillati; phylum Bacillota; class Bacilli; order Lactobacillales; family Lactobacillaceae; genus Limosilactobacillus; species Limosilactobacillus urinaemulieris. Next base: position 21,009 of record NZ_CAKOBX010000013.1, read on the forward strand.
ATCTTAAATAATTGCAATTTACAAGCAGGTTAATTTACACCATCCATCAAACTGTGAATCTTCTTAACAAAGAACATCAGAATGATACCAAAGACGATACTTACGATTCCGACAATCATGAAGTAAGGTACTTCAGTTGCGGATGAGTAGTACTTAACAATTTGGGCATTCACAGCTTGACCAGCTGAATCAGCCAAGAACCACATACTCATCATTTGAGACTTAAAGGCCTTTGGTGCAAGTTTAGTCGTTACTGACAAACCAATTGGTGAGATTAACATTTCACCAATTTCAACGATAAACCATGAACCAACTAACCAGAATGGACTAACACGACCTGCTGTTCCGTACATCATTCCTGGGAAAGCCATTAAGATGTATGATAATCCAGCAAAGACAAGCCCTGCAGAGAACTTACCAGGAGCACTTGGTTGACCCTTCCAGTGATCCCACAGAGCAACGAATACTGGTGTCAGGATCATAATGAATAATGGGTTCAACGTCTGGAAGTTGGCAGCTGCAAAGTGCCAGCTACCAATGTGAAGAACTGTCCGTTGTTCAGCAAATAATGCTAAAACAACTGAACCTGATTCTTCAATTGCCCAGAAAATTGCTGCTGCAATAAAAAGTGGGATGTAAGCAATAACCCGTGACTTTTCAGGCTTCGTAACCTTCTTGGAGTTTAACATCATAATGAAGTAGTAAATTGGCAGTGCAATTGCGATAAACGTAATGATGTTAATGATATTCGTAATGTTAAGCTGACCCATAGCAGCTAATAACCCAAGGACAACTACTAAGACAGCAACACCAACAAGTGTCCAGATAATAATTGGCCGCAAATCATCTTTTTCAATTGGGTCATTAGGATAAAGACTGTCCTTAGAAAGGTACTTCCGACCATCAAGAGTATATTGTAGTAACCCAAAGAACATTCCGATTGCAGCTAGTGAGAAACCAGCATGGAAGTTCATTTCATTACCGAACAAGTGTAAACCAAAGCCATTAGCAGCCCACGGAACAGCCCATGGCGCAACAGCTGCACCCAAGTTAATCCCGAAAACAAACATACTAAAACCGGAATCACGCCGTTCGTCATCCGGACTGTACAGGCCCCCAACCATTTCAGAAACGTTGGGTTTTAATAAACCAGTACCAATAACAATCAACGCAATTGAAACGTACAATGCAGTAACACCAGCTGGCAATGACAAGGCAATGTGCCCAAACATAATCAGCACACCACCAATGAAGACAGTCTTCCGAGAGCCCCATACACGGTCAGAAAGCCACCCACCAACAACACTTGATAGGTAAACTAACGAACCATAGATCGCCATAATTGAAGCAGCTGTGGCTTGGTCCATGCCCAAACCACCCTTAGTTACAGCATAGTACATGTAGAATAGCAGGATGGCACGCATCCCGTAGTAACTAAACCGTTCCCACATTTCAGTGAAGAACAGAGTAGATAGCCCTCTTGGTTGCCCAAAGAAGGCTGTATCCAAGTTTTTCTCTTTACTCATACAATTCCTCCAAATAATATCTTCAGGAGATAAAATAAGATGTGAAGGTTAATTATTTTTTAAAAACTTTCACATTAAAAATTCAGAATATAATTATTATAGGCGTCTAATTTGAAAGCGTCAATTCAAAAATAAATTTTTAATGAGAATAAACCGCAATAAATAGCCATTTATAGTACAATTATTTAAATTTAAGGATCAGGTTATTAACGGTTTCACTACCATTTAGTTAATAATTTTAAGTTAGCTGTTATTCAATGACTAACTTTATAAAGTTGTTCTCATTTTCACTGCATAAAAAAACTGGAAAGAAATGATCTTTCCAGTTTCGCTATCAACTCCGGCAGTCAGACTCGAACTGACGACAACCTGATTAACAGTCAGGTGCTCTACCAACTGAGCTATGCCGGAATAATATGTTATTGTTATCTCAACAACGAAATTTATTATACAGGAAAATACCGTAAGTAGCAAGCAGAGATTTCAATTTACTAATTAACTTTTCTCATAATGATGAATTATTTGCTGATAAGCGATCTATCAACTATAATACTTATGAAAAGTAAGAGAACTTTGAGGAGGCTTTTAATATGGCTAATACACTTGTCCTTTATTTCTCCGCTACAGGAACAACAAAGAAAGTGGCAGAAGAAGTAGCAGAAAAGCTTAATGCTGATATTGCTGAAATTCATCCAGTAACTCCATATACTGATGAGGACCTTAATTGGCATGATGAATCAACCCGTGCGACCGTTGAGCAAAAGCAAGAACATGATGGTCGGGTTCCAATCAAAGATGACTTGCCAGCACTTGATAGTTATGACAATGTGGTAATTGGTCACCCAATCTGGTGGGGAATTCCGCCCCGCTTAATTGCTGCTACTATCGACACCCTTAATCTTAACGGCAAGCATTTAGCGACCTTTGGAACATCGAGCAGTACTGGCTACGCTCGAGCACAGTCCAATGTTGAACGGACAATTAAGGAAAATAACTATAATGTTGAATTGAATAAGGGTAATGTCCTCAATTCACAATCAGCAATCGATAGTTGGTTAAATTCGCTATCCTTAGCTCGTTAATAATCATTAAAGGATCCGAGATGCTAGTTCATAGCACTTCGGATTTTTTTATTTATTAATCAAACTAACTTTCAATTTCCACCAGCTCTTAATAAGAGTAAAAAAGCTTTCAACAGCGTTCATAAAAATCCGCTGTTGAAAGCTTTTATAGTGATTCAAATGCTAACTAGAGGAGTCGAACCTCCGACCTTCTCTTTACGAGGGAGATGCTCTACCAGCTGAGCTAAGTTAGCAAAACCAATCAACGAATACTATTGTATCATGCTAATTAGTTAGTGAAAACACTTAATTTAAATTAAAATATATTCTTCTATATCAAAATTCGGTTTACTTGAATCGATAAGAAAATACGATATCAATAATAATTCCTACTACGGTATATAGGGTACTAAAGGATTGGTGATGCTTTGCAATATACTTATCTTTCTTGCCTAGCATTTTTAATAATACTTAGTGTTTCCGCTATGTATTTGCCGCCTTAAATGCAGTGAGCAATAAATTGCCTCATCTCAAAATAAGTCAAGAAAATTTTCTTCCCATATCATTTCATAAAACTTAATTGTTTGCTTAGCCGTCATAAACTGATTATCAAACGTACTGCTTGCACCACTTTTCATTGATAGTTGATAACCAAGCCCATGCGCCATTTTAATAGTGGTATCTACACAATATTCGGTTTGTGCACCACAAATTTCTAGTTCTCGTACTTGAAGTTTATTTAATATTTCTTGTAATTTTGTCTTGTAAAATGAATTGAGATGAGTTTTTTTAATATAAAAATCATTACTTTGATAATTTAATCCACTAATAAGCTTCCACTCGGCAGAGCCCTTTAATAGTGATGAACTTTCATGTTGAATAAAAATAATTGGTAAATCTTGAGAGCGAAAAAAGGCTATTCGCTCATTTATAACCTTTACCAGAGATTTTAAGTTAAAAATCTCTTCGGCCTTGTGGCAAACACCGTTTTGTAAATCGATTACCAATAATGCCTTGGTCATTAATTTTCTCCTTTTAGGATAAATAGTACAAAAAAAGCACTGATTGTAATCAGTGCTTTTTTATCAACTCCGGCAGTCAGACTCGAACTGACGACAACCTGATTAACAGTCAGGTGCTCTACCAACTGAGCTATGCCGGAATAATCGCGTGGCAACGTCCTATCCTCGCAGGGAGCGATCCCCCAACTACTTTTGGCGTGTTGAAGCTTAACTTCTGTG
>NZ_CAKOBX010000014.1:0-24781 GCF_932750685.1 Limosilactobacillus urinaemulieris
CTTTAACAAAAAAAGCAGTGAAATTTGAGATTCGTCAATCTCAAACTCCACTGCTTAGCTTAGTCTGTTTAGACTATTTTGTAATAGAACCAAAAATAACCTGACAACGAATACCACATTCATTGTCAGATTATTTTTTTACTCAACATACACGAACTATTTTTTATTAAAAGCATATTTAGTTCGTAAAAACATTGTATTTAACTGGACTATTTGTTATCCTTAAAACAGTTTTTAAGGAGGTCCAATTATGAGTGCAATCAGTATTGTAATGGGTAGTAAGTCAGATTGGTCAACGGTTAAAGAGGGATGCAAGATCCTTGATCAGTTTAGCGTTGACTATGATAAGAATGTTATTTCTGCTCACCGGATGCCAAATGAAATGTTCGCTTTTGCGCAAAACGCGGTTAAAAACGGAACAAAAGTAATTATTGCCTGTGCAGGTGGTGCTGCTCACTTACCGGGGATGATTGCTGCAAATACTCCGTTACCGGTAATCGGGATTCCAGGACAAACAAAGGCACTTGGTGGGATGGATTCGTTGTTATCAATTGTTCAAATGCCTGCGGGAATTCCAGTTGCTACGCAGGCAATTGGGGTAGCGGGGGCAAAGAATGCTGCGTTATTAGCACTCCAGATTCTCGGAATTAACGATCCGCAAGTTCAGCAGCAAATTCTTAATTACCGGAAAGCAATGCACGATCAATCAGTAGAAAGCGGTGCACACCTTGACTAGGATGATTCAACAGGGACAAACGATTGGGATTATTGGTGGTGGTCAGTTGGGGCAAATGATGGCCCTAGATGCTAAGTATACGGGAATGAAGGTCATTGTGCTTGATCCAACCCCTGCTTGTCCGGCTGGTCAGGTTGCCGATGACCAGATTGTTGCGGAGTATGCAGATGTAAAGGCGATTGAAGAACTGGCTAATCGTTCAGACGTCTTAACTTATGAGTTTGAAAATGTTGATTTGAATGCATTACGTGATGTTGCTGATCAAGTTTACATTCCGCAAGGGACCAACTTACTTTACACGACTAAGAACCGAATTCGTGAGAAGAGTTTTTTGCGAGATGCAGGGTTAAAGACCGCTCCGTTTATGGCGGTGAAGACTCGTGGCGATCTTGAAAGGGCTGTTAAGAAAATTGGCTACCCGGCAGTTTTGAAAACTTGTGAAGGTGGCTATGATGGTCATGGTCAGGAAGTCCTCCATGATGATGCTGATTTGGTAAAGTGCTCGGGAATTCTATCCACCGGTGATGCAATTCTTGAAGGCTGGGTGCCATTTAAACTAGAATGTTCAGTAATGGTCGGGCGGAATGAGAACGGGGAAGTAACGGTCTTTCCGGTTTCCGAAAACATTCACCATGACGAAATATTGCACCTTAGTATCGTCCCGGCACGGATTAGTTCGGAACTGCAAGAAAAGGCAAAGCAAATGGCAGTTAAGATTGCCCATGCAATTGACTTACGGGGAATTCTTGGTGTTGAAATGTTTGTTGGTAATGATGGTGAAATTTACATTAACGAATTAGCGCCACGGCCACATAATTCGGGTCATTATTCGATTGAAGCCTGCAACTTTTCACAGTTTGCGATCCACAATCGGGCAATCTGCAATTGGCCATTACCAAAGATTGAATTACTCCACCATGTCGTCATGGTGAATGTTCTTGGTCAACACGTTGCGGGAGTTCGCGATGAAATTGCTAAGAAGCCTAATTGGCATTTTCATGATTACGGAAAGGCTGAGGTTCGTCATAACCGGAAGATGGGACATGTGACGATTTTGACTGATGATTTTGCTAAGACATTGAAAGAGATTGACGATACGCATATTTGGGATAAATAATTCTCAGAACATGGTATATTGTTACTGAGAGAAATAATTAGAGAGGATTTTTAACTAATGATTGATCGTTATACTAGTCCAGAAATGGCGAAAATTTGGAGCTTGGAAACCCAATACCAATGTTGGCTAGAAGTGGAAATTGCGGCGGATGAAGCCTGGAGTAAGCTTGGCCACATTCCAGCCGAAGATGTGGAAAAGATCCGTAAAAACGCGAAATTTTCCGTTGACGGGATCGCTGAAATTGAAGCAGTTACTCACCATGATGTGATTGCCTTTACCCGTGACGTTTCAAAGTCACTTGGGCCAGAACGAAAGTGGGTTCACTATGGGATGACCAGTACTGACGTTGTTGATACCGCTCAGGGACTTCGTTTAAAGAAGGCTAACGACATCATTCGCAAGGATATCGACGACTTCATGGCAGTCCTGAAAAAGTTGGCTGAAAAGTATAAGTACACTGTCTGCATGGGACGGACTCACGGTGTTCATGCTGAACCGACAACTTTTGGCCTCAAAGTAGCTCGTTGGTACTCCGAAATGAAGCGGAATAAGGAACGGTTCGAACACGCTGCTCGTGGCGTTGAAGCCGGAAAAATTTCTGGTGCTGTGGGAACGTTTGCTGAAATTGACCCGTTCGTGGAAAAGTACGTTTGTGAACGTTTAGGATTACGGGCTCAAGAAATTTCAACGCAAATTTTGCCACGTGATCTCCATGCAGAATATATTTCTGCGATTGCTTTAATGGGGACTAGTCTGGAAAATATGGCAACTGAAATTCGGTCATTGCAACGGACAGAAATCCATGAAGTTGAAGAACACTTTGCTAAGGGACAAAAGGGTTCATCCGCAATGCCTCATAAGCGAAACCCAATTGGCTCAGAAAACATCTGTGGTTGTGCTCGGGTTCTTCGGGGGAATGTTGTTACGGCGATGGAAGATGTCACCCTTTGGCACGAACGGGATATTTCCCATTCCAGTGCTGAACGGATGATTTTACCAGATTCTACTTCCCTAATTGATTACATGCTTCGTCGTTTTGGTCGGATCTTAGACAACCTTGATGTCTTCCCAGAAACAATGAAGAAAAACATGGATAAGACCCTTGGATTGATTTACAGTGGTCGGGTTCTTTTGAAGTTAGTTAACAGTGGAATGACTCGTGAAGCAGCTTATGATTTGATTCAACCATATACTGCAAAGTGCTGGGCAGAACAAATTCCGTTCCGGCCATTACTTGAGGCTGACCCAACGATTCAAAAACAACTTTCAAAAGAAGACCTTGATGATGCCTTTGACTACCACTGGCACCTCCGTCACGTTGACGATATCTTTAAGCGGGTCGGCTTAGACTAATTTAGTGAATGAAAAACAGGGGAGCGTGACAGAAGTCATTTATGACTTCGTTTTCACGTCCCCGCGAGCGCAAATAGGGTTCCAGAGTTCGGTTATACCGGACACTGGAACCCATTTGCGTACCGCGCTGTTCGTATTTGAACTTGGTAAAAGTATTTATGTCACGTTCCCCTGTTTGGTAGTTTAAACCATTAATTTAAGGCGAGTCCCTGCTCGTGAAGGACCTGAAGCAACTTATCACGGCTTGTTTCATGTTGGTTTAATTTAGCACCATTGATTTGCTTAGTGAAGGAGTCGATTCGCTTATTAGCATCCCGTAAGTCGTAGTAGGTCGTTACGATTTGGTCGTACTCTTTCAGTGAACTCAATTTGAAGTCACGCGGATAATTATTATCAAAGACGATTTGATCAAGGGGTAACCGAGGCTTTAGCTGTGGTTCTTGGTCGGGAATCCCAACTTGAAGACCGAGAATAGGGAAGGTCATTTTCGGTAAGTCTAATACCTGAATTAGCTTCTCGGGATCGTTCTTGATGGAGCCAAGAACGACACCGCCAAGACCCATGCTTTCGACAGCTGTCAGCGCATTTTGTAAAGCTAGAATTGCGTCTTCAGCGGCCTGCATGAAAATATCTGTGGTGTGGAGTCGACCGTCATCATTGCCGAGTTGGTGACGAATCTGCTGATTTCGATATAAATCGGCAATAAAAATAAAGAGATCACCATTGGCACCAACATATGGCTGCTTTGAGATCTCGCGGACGGCAGCTCGCTTTTTCGGGTCGGTCAAGTGCAGGATGCTAAATTGTTGCAGAAACATACTTGATGAGGTGTGACGGGCCGCTTCGTACAGAGTGGTTATCTGCTCAGTAGTCAGTGATTGGTTTTTAAACTGCCGAATTGAACGGTGGTTAAATTGATGGTCTGTTGTAAAGTTATGAATCATTTTGAAGCACCTCCTATTTCATTATAGTAAAATAACAGAATAGAAGACAAAGCAAAAGGAGTCGGTAAAATGGACGTAACTGTAAAACGCGATGGGCTTACTCTTCGTGGAGCTTTAGAGGGAACAAAACAATTGCAAAATAAGCAGGTAGCAATTTTAATGCATGGCTTTCAAGGAGATCGGGGTTATAAAGCAGGTAACTTTTTGTATGACTTGGCTCATGAATTGAATCAAGCGGGAATCCCGACACTGCGGTTTGACTTTGCTGGTTGTGGTCAAAGCGATGGTTCCTTTACTGATATGACCGTGTTAAGTGAAATTGGTGATGGAATGAAAATAATTGATTTTGCACGTTCGGAAATGAACGCCCAACAAATTTACCTAATTGGGCATTCTCAAGGTGGTGTAGTAGCTTCGATGCTGGCCGCTTATTATCGGGATGTTATTGCAAAGGAAGTACTCCTCGCTCCCGCTGCAACATTAAAGGATGATGCGTTACTGGGAACCTGTCAGGGAACCAAATATGATCCTAACCATATTCCATTAACAGTTGATGTTCATGGTGAGGCAGTGAGCGGTGAGTACTTCCGGACAGCTCAGTTGCTTCCAATCTATGAAACTGCTCAGCACTTTATGGGACCAGCGTTATTGATTCATGGCCTTGCGGATACAGTAGTTTCACCTGAAGCTTCCAAAAAATATAATGTTATTTTGCCGAATAGTGAACTGCATCTCATTGAAGGAGAAGGGCATAAGTTTATGGGTAAAGAGAAACCATCGATCCTTAAGCTTGTGGCAAACTTTCTTCAAGAGTGATAAGAAGCCCCCTTTAAGCATGAGCAAAAATGCTTGAAGAGGGCTTTTTCATATCCAAAGATTTACAATTTAGCGGTGTTATAGACAGGTAAGTAGCTAACAGCTGAACTCCTGGGGAAACTTTTGAGAAATGATTCTAATTCTTGACGGGAAATAACTGGGGTAAGGCCACTCCAGTAGTTATTGCCATTGGTTTCGCCTTGCCAGTTAATTGCATTAGTCGGCTTGACAGATGTTCCGTAAGTGGTAATTAGGTATGATTGGGGAATCGTAGTTAAACTACAGGGTGTTAATTCGTTGTGATAATTATTAAATTCGCTTCCGCAATCATAGTCTAAAATATCAGTTGCTGCTGCGGCAAGGTCACTTAAAATACTATTAGCGGTAGGCTTGGCACCGGCACCAGGCCCCGTATAAACGCTTGAACCGAGGGCGTTACTTTTAACCGCAACGGCATTTTGCACGCCATTGACTTGAGCGAGCTGGTCATTGTGCTCAATTAATGTTGGACCAACGAAGGTATAAAGCTTGTTGTTTAGGCGCTTGGCGATTGCGAGGAGCTTAATTGTGTAGCCAAAATGATTCGCACTAGCTAATTGAGCTGCGGTAAGGTTCTCAATGCCATGGATACCAAGCTTATTGGGATCCAATGCTTTACCAAATGCAAACTGACTAAGAATACTAAGTTTATTAGCAGTATCGATCCCCTTAACATCATTAGTGGGGTTTGCTTCCGCATAGCCTTTTTTCTGGGCATTCATTAATGCTTTATCGTAACTAACGTTTTCACTGGTCATTGCCGATAGAATATAATTAGCAGTCCCATTAATGATTCCGGTGACCTGGCTAATTTGATCCGTTACAAGACTGCTGCTGAGTACCCGAAGAATTGGGATCCCACCGGCAACGCTTGCTTCATAGAGAAAATCAACGTGACGACTTTTGGCAAGCTGGGCAAGGCGTGGGCCATCGATTGCGAGAAGATCCTTGTTAGCGGTGATTACGGATTTATGGTTGTAAATTGCCTGGGTGATTGCCTGACGAGCACGATTAACAGTCCCCATTGTTTCAACGATTATTTGAATTTCCGGATCGTTAAGGACTTCATCAATTTGATCGGTGAGGATTGTTTTATCAGGAAGTGATACATTTCGCGGCTTATCTAGGTGGGCAACCGCTACTCGCTTAAGGATGAAGTGAACGTTCGTGGTTTGCTCGATTTTAGCAGCGTGTTCTTGTAATAGCTTCACAACCCCTCCGCCAACGGTTCCTAGACCGAGAAGGCCAATCGTAATCGTCTGCATAACAGAACCTCCTTTACTTGGTTAAATCTTTGCTAGTGCTTGGTCGAGATCCGCAATCAGATCATCCGCGTTTTCAATTCCCACGGAAACCCGAATGAGATCGGGAGTCACGCCAGCGGCCTTTAATTCTTCAGGGCTTAATTGAGCATGAGTTGTTGAGGCCGGATGAATAATCAGTGACTTGGCATCGGCAACGTTTGCTAATAGTGAGAAGAGCTTGAGGTTGCTGATAAGTTTCTTACCAGCTTCCTCGCCGCCTTTGAGGCCAAGGGTAAAAATTGAGCCGACACCATGAGGAAAGTATTCATTTGCTAATGGCTTATATGGACTATCTGCTAATTCTGGGTAGTTGATCCAAGCAACTTTTGGATGATTGTTTAGGAAGTTGACAATCTTCCGGGTATTGGCAACGTGGCGTTCAACCCGGAGTGAGAGTGATTCGAGCCCTTGAAGGAGAAGGAAGGAGTTGAATGGGCTGATTGTTGCCCCAAGATCCCGTGCTGTTTCGGCACGAACCTTAGTTGTAAATGCCGCTGGAGCGAGGTCAGCAAAAACAAGACCATCATATTGCGCATTCGGTGTGGTGAAATCGGGATAACGACCGCTTGCTCGGTAATCAAACTTCCCGTTTTCTACAATGACACCACCCATCGTTGTCCCGTGACCACCAATAAATTTAGTTGCGGAATGAACAACAATGTCTGCACCGAGGTCAAGCGGCTTAACGAGGTAGGGAGTTCCAAAAGTATTGTCAACAATGAAGAGAATCCCGTGCTGATGGGCGATTTTAGCGATTGCCTTAAAGTCAACTAGGTTAATTCCGGGATTCCCAATACTTTCGACATACAGGGCCTTAGTATGCTCATTAATCTGTTTTTCAAAGTTTGCTGGATCGTCAGGATCGACAAAGTGAGTTTTAATTCCTAATTTAGGAAGGGTAACGGCAAAGAGGTCATAAGTTCCACCGTAAATCGTACTTGCGGAAACAATTTCATCGCCTTGTTGGGCAATGTTTAGGATGGCGGCAGTGATTGCTGCTGAACCAGTTGCCAAAGTGATTCCAGCTGTCCCGTTCTCTAATGCAGCTACTCGACGGTCAACAACATCAGTGGTCGGGTTTGTTAACCGGGTATAAATATTTCCGGGTTCCTTTAAGGAGAATCGGTCGGCGGCTTGTTTAGCGTCTTTGAAGACGTAAGAAGTTGTTTGGTAAATTGGCACCGCACGAGCACCGGTCTCGTCTACGGTTTGACCAGCATGAACTTGGAGGGTTTCGAAATGGTATTTTGGTGATTGTTCTTGATTACTCATACTAATGTACCTACTTTCTGTTGTGTAAATGTATCTAACCAATTTTGATAGATTTGTGTACTTGAATTTTGCCATGAATATTTAATTTCACCGGTGTTTCGGTTAGTGAAGTAATTATGCGGTTCCTGAATAGGCAACCGCTTTTTTAGATCACGGTAATATTCCTGCGCCAGCGTATCTGCTTCATATTCCGGATGGCCTGTAATGTAAGTACGGTGTTTGCCGGGAGAGTGATAGATTAAAGGACCAATCTCATTATTTTCGGCAACAATTTGAAGATCATCAGGAAGACTCTTCGGATTAATGTTGGGATTGGAGTGACGTGATTGGGGGATGACTAATTGTTGGTTAGTAAGGTGTTCCGCTAATTGATTACACCTGTTGATTTCTGTTGCTTGATAGATCCCGAAAATTTTCCGTGGTAACTGGTGCTTATTAATTTGATAGTCATTATAGAGACCACCAAGAGCAGCCCAGCATTCTAGCAAACTTTGCTTGGTATGGCGTTCTGCCCAGTCACAGATTGTGCGAAATTCTTCCCAATAATCAACTTGCTGAAAAGCGAGCTGTTCAACGGGAGCACCAGTAATGATTAAGCCGTCGAACGAGTAATTCTCAATTTCTGCTAAGCTAACGTAAGCCTTAGTGATCGTTGAGAAAGAAACACTTTTAAAATGGTGAGTTGCTGGATAAAGAAAAGTAAGTTCAACATCTTGAGTTAACCTATTGAAACTTTCAAGAAATTGACGTTCGGTTGTCTCCTTAGTTGGCATTAGGTTAACCACCACGATTGATACTGGATTGTTGAGGTAATGATTTTGCCAGTGACCGTTACTGAGCAAGAAACCATTTTTTGCATTTGCTGTCATTACTGATTCTCCTTTCTTAGGTGATGTGATTAGGGGAGATTAGATTTTAATAAAAAAAGCTTTCATCCCAGTCGTTCAAATAGAACTATGGGACGAAAGCTTTCGCGGTACCACCCTGAGTTTATTGTTATCTTGCAATAACAACCTCGTTAAGTACTCATTATAAGACATGAATACTCCGCAATGTAACGGTTGCTATCCGTCTAACCTAGCCGGAACGACCAAGTTAGATGACTCAGAGCTCATCTTCATACTATTGCCGAATATCCTTTTTCACCAAGTAAGGACTCTCTGTAGAAACGACGCGGCACTACTCTTCTCTTCAAAGTCTAATCATAATTTAATTGTTTATTAGTTTAATCTTAATTTTTGAAAAGTCAATAATTATCTTGAGAAATTTAAAATATTTATTTGGGGATGATTAACGATGGACGATGAGGTGAATTAGGTTAATTTTATAAAAAATCAGCGTAAAACACGAACTATATCAAGAAAAATAGATATAAAGTTAGTAAATTGTATTGACAATTTACTATCGCCGAGAGTATATTAATGACAGATTTTAACGAATAAAATCTTGAATATTATTTTTAATGTTCGTCTTTTAAAAAGGAGCCTTAGTTAGAAATGGAAAAGTTACTTTATACCGGAAAAGCAAAACAAATGTGGCAAACAGACGATCCGGAAGTACTGCGGGTTGTATATATGGACCAAGCGACTGCGCTGAACGGGAAAAAGAAAGAGCACTTTGCTGGGAAAGGTGAGGCTGCTAATGCCATTTCTAGCTTGGTTTTTCAATATTTGATCAAGCATGGGATTGAGACTCACTTTATCAAAAAATTGTCAGCTAATGAGGACTTAGTTAAGAAATGTTCGATGTTTCCACTAGAATTTGTTACCCGAAATGTAGTTGCAGGACACTTTGCTAGTCGGTATGGCCTAGATGAAGGAAAGAAGCTTCCAGAACCGGTTGAGGAAACTTTTTATAAGAGTGATGAATTAGATGATCCATTTATTAACGAATCGGCAACGATTGCGTTGGAAATTGCTACCCATGCCGAACTCGAAAAAATGTGGAGCATCTGTCGAGAAGTTAACGGTCTGTTGACACCGCTTTTTGAAAAAGCAGGAATGCAACTAGTTGACTTTAAGTTAGAGTTCGGTCGATTAAGTAATGGCGAGATTATCCTGGCAGATGAATTCTCACCTGATAATTGCCGGTTGTGGGATATTAAGACTGATCAGCACATGGATAAGGATGTTTATCGGCGGAAGTTAGCTGATTTAACCCAAACCTATGATCAAGTATTAGCGCGGTTGACAGATGTTATTGCGGAGGATAAGTAAATGACAAAAGTACGAATTTTCGTTACCTATAAGCAATCGGTTTTCGATCCTCAAGGGGAGACTATTAAAGATGCAATTCATACTTTGGGCCATGATGAAGTGAAGGATGTCCAGGTTGGTAAATTCTTCGATGTAACTGTTGAGGGAACTGGAAAGGCGGTTGGAAAAACAATTGAGGAGATTGCGGATCAACTTCTAGTTAACTTCAATATGGAAACCTATAAGTACCAAGTGATGGAGGAAGATTAAATGAAGATCGCGGTGATTGTTTTTCCTGGTTCTAACTGTGATATTGACCTCTATGAAGCACTCCACTCTGTTTGTCATGCTGATGTGGAATATGTTTCACATCGAGAAAAGAGTTTAGCGGGTTTTGATGCGGTGATGTTACCAGGAGGCTTCTCCTATGGTGATTACTTAAGAGCGGGGGCAATTGCTCGCTTTACTAATATTATGCCGGCAGTTATCAAGATGGCAGAAGAAGGGAAACTAGTCTTTGGAACCTGCAATGGCTTTCAGATTTTAACAGAAGTTGGTCTTCTTCCTGGGGCACTAAAACGAAATGACAGTCAAAAATTCGTCTGCAAAACCGTTCCCTTGGAAGTGGTTAATAACGAAACGAACTTTACTCGGCAATATGAAAAGCACGAACGAATTGCTTTACCGATTGCTCATGCTGACGGAAGCTACTTCGCAGATGAAGAGACGCTTGACCGTCTTGAAAAGAATCACCAGGTTGTTTTTCGCTATGCTGAAGAAAACCCGAACGGCAGTCTGCGGAACATCGCTGGAATTACTAATAAACGGGGGAATGTTTTGGGAATGATGCCTCACCCAGAGCGAGCTGTTGAAGCACTTCTTGGTAATACTGACGGACTGCGGTTATTTAAATCATTACTGGCAAATGGAAACGTAAAGGTGGAGGAATAGACAATGGAACAGGCAATGACCCCCGAAGAAATTAAAAAACAAAAGCCATACCTTGACTGGAGTCTGAGCGAAGATGAATATAACTACATTAGCGAAAAGCTTCTTGGCAGATTGCCAAACTATACCGAAACCGGATTATTTTCCGCAATGTGGAGTGAACACTGCTCTTATAAAAAATCAAAACCTGTTTTAAGACTTTTTCCGAATAAAAATTCCCGTGTTCTACAAGGCCCTGGTGAAGGTGCAGGAGTTATTGATATTGATGACGGTCAAGCGGTAGTTTTTAAGGCGGAGAGTCATAACCACCCAACTACGGTAGAGCCATACCAAGGTGCTGCTACCGGGGTTGGGGGAATTCTTCGTGATATTTTCAGTATGGGTGCTCGACCAGTTGCCTCACTTGATTCTCTCCATTTTGGTGAACTAACTGATCCCAAAATGCGAATGAAGGTTGATGGAACAGTACGGGGGATTGGTGATTACGGTAACTGTATGGGAATCCCCACAATTGCCGGTGAAACGACTTTTGACCCGTGCTACCAAGGAAATCTTTTATGTAATGCGATGAGTGTGGGTTTGATGGACCAGAAGGATCTTCAGAAAGGGAAGGCGGCCGGGATCGGTAATGCGGTAATGTATGTCGGCGCCCAAACTGGTCGTGATGGAATTCATGGGGCAACCTTTGCTTCTGCTGATTTTAGTGACGAGAATGCTACCCAGCGGTCTGCGGTTCAAGTTGGTGATCCTTTCATGGAAAAACTCCTTTTAGAGGCTTGCTTGGAAGTCATCACTAAGCACCCTGACTGGCTAGTTGGTATTCAGGATATGGGAGCAGCTGGAATTGTTTCTTCAAGTGCCGAAATGGCATCTGAAGGAGAAAGCGGCATGGAGTTAAACCTTGACCTCGTTCCTCAACGTGAACCAAATATGTCGGCTTACGAAATTATGTTAAGTGAATCTCAAGAACGGATGCTCCTCTGCGTAAATAAAGGCCATGAAGAAGACGTTAAAAAGATCTTTGACTTTTATGGCTTAGAAGCAGTGACGATTGGTCGGATTACTGCCGGCCACGATTACGTTCTCTACCATGATGGGCAAGAAGTCTGCAATATTCCTGTTTCTAGTTTGACTGATGATGTATTGGAAGAAGCTAGTGAAGAAAAGAAACCAGCACGGATTTCAGCAGCAGAAAAGCAAACCGCCTGGGTACCAACTATTGATGATGCTGAACAGACATTACGGAGTCTTCTTCAGCAATCAACAATCGCGGATAAGAGTATTTTTTATCAACAATATGACTCGCAGGTACGGACAAGCACGGTGGTTGGTCCCGGAAGCGATGCCGGTGTTTTACGTGTTCGCGGAACCCATAAAGGCCTTTCGATGACAACCGATGGGAACGGCCGCTTCGTCTATTTAAGTCCAGAAGTTGGGGGTCAAATCGCCCTTATTGAGGCGGCAGCTAACATTGTGGCTAGCGGTGCCGAGCCATTAGGAATTACCGACTGTTTGAACTATGGTGACCCAAATGATCCTGAAATTTTCTGGGAGCTCCACCAATCTGTTAAGGGAATGGCTGATGCTTGCCGGGTATTTGATACGCCGGTTATTTCAGGGAACGTTTCGCTATATAACGAGAATAATGGGAAAGCCATTCACCCAACACCAATGGTTGGAATGGTTGGCCTGATTAAGGATATTCAACATGTTATTCCATCATTTGTTCAGCATGCTGGCGACAAGGTATACCTTGTTGGTAAAACTGGGAATGACTTTGCGGGTACAGAAATTCAAAAGATGCTTACCGGTGATATTAGTGGTGTTCTTAACTCGTTTGATATGGAACACGTTCATGACTACATGATGCGTCTCCTTACCGTAATGCAGCAGGGAAATGTCGCAAGTGCCCATGATTTAAGTGAGGGCGGTCTTGGAGTTGGCCTTGCGGAAATGTTATTTAAGACTGATTTGGGGATGAATATTGATATTCGTCACCTGACAGCTGCTCAACTATTTAGCGAAACTCCGGGACGGTTTGTTGTAACAGTCCCTACTGCCAAGACGGCTGCTTTTGAAAAAATGATGGGCGCGGATGCACTGCTAGTTGGGGAAATCACTAATACCCATTGGCTTGAAGCGCACTTACAAGATGCTGAGATCAATCAAAACGTTGCTGAACTACAAAAATTGTGGGAGGAGGCGATCCCATGCCAGCTGAAATCAAAGGATTAAATGAAGAATGTGGTGTCTTTGGTATCTTTGGCGCTCAAGATGCAAGTCAGTTAACATACTATGGCCTCCATACTCTTCAACATCGTGGTCAGGAAGGTGCCGGAATCGTTTCGACCGATTCAAAAGAACTTTACCAGCATCGTGATCGGGGGCTTTTAGCCAAGGTATTCGCTAACCCGAATGAATTAAAACGACTAGTTGGTGACGCAGCAATTGGTCATGTCCGTTATGGTACGAGTGGTCATAATTCAATCGCCAATGTCCAACCCTTTTTATTCCACTTCCACGATGGTGACGTTGCGTTAGCCCATAACGGGAATTTAACTAATGCCGTTACATTACGACGTCAACTTGAGGATGCTGGCGCAGTTTTTCAATCAGATTCCGATACTGAAATTCTGATTCATCTAATTCGAAAATATATTAAAGCAGGGTTTCTTCCGGCTTTAAAAAAGAGCTTGAACATTGTCCATGGAGGCTTTGCCTTTCTCTTGCTACAAAAAGACAGGTTAATTGCAGCACTAGATCCAAACGGAATCCGTCCTTTATGTATTGGTCAATTAGAAAATGGTGCTTACGTAGTGGCTAGTGAAACGTGTGCCTTAGACATTGTTAACGCTAAATTTATTCGAGATGTTCAACCAGGAGAGCTGATTGTAATTGATCGCGATGGGCTCCATATAGATCACTACACAACGGATACTCAATTGGCAATTTGCTCAATGGAATATATTTACTTTGCTCGCCCTGATTCAATTATCCACGGCGTAACAGTTCATAACGCCCGTAAACAGATGGGAAGGTTACTGGCAAAGCAATACCCGATTGAAGCAGATATGGTTATCGGCGTTCCTAACTCATCGCTATCTGCAGCGTCAGGTTATGCGGAAGAGTCCGGATTACCGTACGAAATGGGCTTAATTAAGAGCCAATATGTTGCCCGGACATTCATCCAGCCAACGCAGGCCCTTCGTGAACAGGGTGTTCATCTAAAACTATCTGCCGTTCGCGGGGTTGTTGCTGGTAAACGAGTAATTGTAGTCGATGATTCGCTCGTTCGGGGAACGACTTCTAAACAGATTATTAAAATGCTTCGCCATGCAGGAGCAAAAGAAGTCCATATGCTGATTGCTTCACCGCCGTTTAAGTTTCCGTGTTTTTACGGGATTGACATTTCAACGCGATCAGAGTTAATGGCAGCTCATTATTCGATTTCAACAATGAAGGAATTGATCGGTGCTGATTCTCTTCACTTCCTGAGTATTGAGAATTTGATTAAGGCAATCAATGTTCCAGATGCGGGGGATGCACCATATGGGGGTTTAACGGTAGCTTACTTTAATGGCGATTACCCAACCCCGCTTTACGATTATGAAGAAGGATACTTGAAGTCACTAAATGAACAAGAAAAACGGGCACGAAAGGAACTGGGATCATGAATCGCTATCAAGAAGCCGGTGTTAATGTAAATGCCGGATACGAATTAGTTAAGCGGATTAAAGCGGCTGTTAAATCAACTGATCGCCCAGGTGTCATTAGTGGTATTGGCAGTTTCGGCGGGATGTTTGACTTGGGAGAGTTACACATGAAACATCCGGTTCTTGTTTCGGGGACGGATGGCGTTGGGACCAAACTCATGATTGCTCAACAAATGGGGAAACATGACACAATTGGTATTGACGTGGTTGCGATGTGTGCTAATGACGTCCTGGCTCAAGGGGCAGAACCATTATTTTTCTTGGACTACATTGCTACCGGTCATAACCAGCCTGAAAAAATGGCAGAGATTGTCAGCGGTGTTGCCGCGGGATGTCGTGATGCCGGTGCGGCGTTAATTGGTGGTGAAACAGCTGAAATGCCGGATATGTATGCGGAAGATGAATATGATTTAGCTGGAACAGTAACCGGAGCCGTAGAGAAAGGAGAACTTTTAACCACGGCTAAACCACAAGCTGGCGATGTCCTTCTGGGATTACCATCTAGTGGGATCCACTCGAACGGCTTTTCCCTTGTTCGTCAGATCCTTTTTAAGGATCATGATGTTCAACTTGACGAGAAACCAGAAGCTCTTCATGGTGAGACGGTTGGCGAGGCCATTTTAAAACCAACCCGGATTTATGTCCGTCAGGTACTTCCTTTAATTCATCAAAAAATGATTAAAGGGGTAAGTCATATTACTGGTGGCGGATTAATCGAGAATGTTCCCCGAATGATTAATGATCAATTGCAGGCGGTAATCGATCACAAGTCGTGGCCAACATTGCCAGTCTTTGACTACTTACAACAGCTTGGTCAGTTATCACTGGCAGATTGTTTCCAAACATTCAACATGGGGATTGGCTTAGTGTTGGCAGTTGATCCTACTAATGTTGAACGGGTTCAAGGAAAGTTAAAAGAAGCAGGCGAGGCAAGTTACCAAATTGGTCAGCTGCGTCAACGCCCTGAAAATGCTGAAAAGATTGAAATTAAGTGAGGTTTGAAAATGAGAGTTGCCATTTTCGCTTCCGGGAACGGAACAAACTTTGAAGTGCTAGCAAAGCATTTTCAAAGCGGTGATATTCCTGGTGAATTATCGTTGCTCTTTTGCAACCATCCAGATGCACCGGTAATGAAACGGGCACAGCGCCTTGACGTTCCTGCCGAAAGTTTCACGGTGAAATCCTGTGGTGGGAAGGAAGAGTACGAAAAACAGCTTTTACAGTTGTTGAAAAAGTATCAAATTGACTTTATTGCTTTGGCCGGTTACTTAAGGGTAGTTGGTCCAACAATCCTGGACCAATATGATCACCGGATCGTCAACCTTCATCCGGCATGGTTGCCAGAGTACCCAGGATTACATTCAATTGAGCGGGCATTTAATGACCAGCGAAAACAGACTGGGGTGACTGTTCACTATATCGATGCTGGATTGGATTCTGGACCAATTATCGCCCAACGGCACGTACCAATTTTGCCTAGCGATACTGTAGAAACGTTGGAAGAACGAGTTCATGAGACTGAACATCAGTTATATCCCGAAGCAGTAAAACAAGTTTTGACAGAGTTAGAGAAGGAGAATTAACCTATGAAACGAGCATTGGTAAGCGTATCTGATAAGACAAATTTGGTTTCCTTTGTTAAGGGACTGGTAGAAAACGACTTTGAAATTGTTTCTACTGGTGGCACAAAGAAAGTTTTGAACGATGCAGGAATTAAGACGATCAGTATTGAAGATGTTACTCATTTTCCTGAAATCCTGGATGGTCGGGTAAAAACATTAAACCCATATGTTCATGGAGGGCTACTGGCTCGTCGTGAATTACCAGAACATATGAAGACCCTTGAAAAACTTAACATTACGCCAATTGATCTTGTCTGTGTAAACCTCTACCCATTTAAGGAGACAATTGAAAAGCCAGACGTAAAGCTTGCGGATGCAATTGAAAATATTGATATTGGTGGTCCAAGCATGGTTCGTTCAGCGGCCAAGAATTACCGTGACGTTACAATCGTTGTTGACCGGAACGACTATGATCGGGTATTAGGTGAACTTAAGAAAAATGGTACGACAACATTAGAAACTCGTTCAAAACTAGCTGCCAAGGCCTTTCGCCACACTGCTGCTTACGACGCGTTGATTTCTCAATACCTAACTAAAGAAAACGGCCTAGAAGATCCCGAAAAGTTAACTTTGACGTGGGACTTGAAAGAAACGATGCGTTATGGTGAAAATAGCCACCAAAAAGCTTGGCTATACCAAGATGCATTGCCAAAATCATTCTCGATTTTGTCTGCTAAGCAGCTTCACGGAAAGAAACTTTCCTACAATAATATTAAGGATGCAGATGAAGCTCTTCGTTGCATTCGGGAATTTGATGAACCAACAGTCGTTGCCATGAAACACATGAACCCATGTGGTATTGGTCGGGGTGAGAACCTAGAACAAGCTTGGGATCGTGCCTATGCTGCAGATACTGTTTCAATTTTCGGTGGAGTGATTGCGTTAAACCGAAAAGTTGATTTAGCAACTGCCCAAAAGATGCACAAGATCTTCCTTGAAATCGTGATTGCACCAGGTTTCGATGATGATGCGTACGAAATTTTGGCAAAGAAGAAAAATATTCGTTTGCTCAGTCTTGATTTCAGTAAGAAGGATGAACCAACCAAGCATGAAGTTGTTTCTGTAATGGGTGGGATGTTAATGCAAGAACAGGATACCCTCGAAGAAGACTATCGCGACTGGAAGTGCGTAACGGATGTTCAACCAACTGAAGAACAATTAAAGACACTGATGTTTGCCTGGAAAGCCGTTAAACATGCTAAATCAAATGCGATTGTCCTCGCAAATGATGAACGGACGCTTGGCGTTGGTGAAGGCCAACCGAACCGGATTGATTCTCTCAAAATTGCTGTTAAGCACGCGGGGGATGATATTGATGAACGAACCGTAATGGCTTCAGATGCATTCTTCCCGTTCGGTGATTGTATTGAATACGCTGGTAAGCACGGGATCAAAGCGGTTGTTCAACCAGGCGGATCCATCCGTGATCAGGAATCAATTGACATGGCTAACAAATACGACATCGCCATGGTTACTACCGGGGTAAGGCATTTTAGACACTAGAGTGCGAAGCCGTTAAAACCTTCCGGTGGCTAACGATTCCTCCACCGAACGACGTCTTGTCGTCGGAGATGGAGGTCGTTAGCTCGAGGAAGGTTAGGCGGAGATTGCGGTCACGGCGAAGGAGTGAACCAGAAAACTTGTTTTCGTCTGTGAACCCTCGCAAGGCTGATTAGACTTCTTGCTATCAACTCGTTGATGAAAGAAGTCAATCAGCTACTGCGCAAATCTTGACTCTGCTGCCCAAACACAAGTCAGCAACAAAAATGATTATCTAACATCAAATTCAGGAGGAAATCATGGGGCAAAAAGTTAATTTATTAGTGATTGGCGAAGGAGGTCGCGAATTTGCGATTGCCAAAAAGCTGAAGGAAAGTGCTAGTGTTAACCATGTTTACTGTGCACCGGGGAATGTGGGGATGCCGAGCGTGGGTGTTGAGCCAGTGGCGATTGCCGAAAACGACTTTGCCAGTTTGATCAAATTTGCAAAGGATCATGATATTAAATGGACGTTTGTGGGGCCTGAGGATTGCCTGGTTGATGGTATTGTAGATGACTTTCGTGCAGCTGGATTGAAGATCTTTGGTCCTGATGCTCGAGCAGCGCAATTAGAAGGATCAAAGGATTATGCTTTGAACTTTATGAATAATTATGGCGTACCAACTGCTAAGCATGCTTCCTATCGTGACCAAACAGCCATTCTTGAACATGTGGATCAATTTGGCTATCCGGTTGTTATTAAAGAAAATGGTCTTGCTGGAGGCAAAGGAGTTGTAATTGCCCAGGATCACAATGCTGCGGTCCAAACAATTAAAGAAATGTTTGCTTCAGGCCAAGCCCGGATAGTCCTCGAAGAATGTTTGGCTGGCCCTGAATATTCGATGTTTGTGGTAATCAGCAATGGTCATTACCGGATCTTACCAATGGCACAAGATCATAAACGTGCCTATGACGGTGACCGGGGACCAAATACTGGAGGAATGGGGGCATATAGTCCGCTCCCACAGTTATCGGCAACTGATCGCCAACGAATGATTGATGAAGTGGTTAAGCCAACGGTTGATGGGTTAGTGAAGGGTGAATATCATTATCATGGTGTCCTTTATATTGGACTGATGCTGACTGCAGATGGACCAAAGGTGATCGAATATAACGTTCGTCTTGGTGATCCGGAAACTCAGGTGATTCTTCCACGCTTAGATACAGATCTTTATCAACTTGTTGATGCAGCAATTAATGATCGGCCTTTACCGGTGATTAATGAGAGCGCTGACGCTAGTTTTGGTGTTGTTTTGGCCTCCCAAGGCTACCCACAGAAACCAATTCATGACCAAGAATTAGGTTCCTTCCCTGAGAGTAGCGAAGTGGAAATTGACTATGCTAATGTGACGGGGACGCTTAGTCATTTACGAGGCGCGGGAGGACGGTTATTAATGGTTCTTGCTCAAGCAGAAACGCTTCAGGAAGCTCATGATCGTGTTTATACGTATTTAAAAAAGTTAAACCAACCGGAATGTTTTTATCGTCATGATATTGGTGCAAAGGCTGGATTATGGAACGATAATCGCGATTAATTTCACAAGATCACTGCTTCACCTATTGGATTTTTTCAATGTTTGGATTAAAATGATTAGGTAATGCTGTATAGTAGTATAGCGATTTTTAAGAAGAAAGAGGTCATTAAAACATGGCAAAACTAGTTTTAATTCGTCACGGCCAAAGTGAATGGAACCTTGCTAACAAGTTCACTGGTTGGATTGATGTTGATTTGAGCGAAAAGGGTGTTGAACAAGCTAAGAACGCTGGTAAGGCCCTTAAGGAACATGGTATTCAATTTGACTATGCATACACTTCAGTATTGAAGCGTGCGATCAAGACATTGCACTATGCTCTTGAAGAATGTGACCAACTTTGGATCCCTGAAACCAAGACTTGGCGCTTGAACGAACGTCACTATGGTGCTTTACAAGGTCTTAACAAGAAGGCTACTGCTGAAAAGTACGGTGATGAACAAGTTCACATTTGGCGTCGTTCATACGATGTTTTACCTCCATTGCTGACTGCTGATGATGAAGGTTCAGCATTACACGATCGTCGTTACGCTAACTTGGATCCACGAACAGTTCCTGGTGGTGAAAACTTAAAGGTTACCTTGGAACGGGTAATTCCTTTGTGGCAAGATGAAATTGCTCCAAAGCTTCTTGATGGCAAGAACGTTATTATTGCAGCTCACGGTAATTCTCTTCGTGCTTTGAGCAAGTACATCGAAAATATTTCTGATGATGACATCATGAACCTTGAAATGGCTACTGGTCAACCAGTTGTCTACGACTTTGACGAGAAGCTTAACGTTTTGAGCAAAGAAAAATACTAAAAATAATTATTTTTAATGAAAAGGCCGGAAAGTTCCGGCTTTTTTTGATGCGAAAATCAAATGGCGATCTTTCGGTCAATATAATGAGTCTTGATAAAAATATTAATTGATATTTTGATGAATATAAAATAATAAGTGCTATTAATTGCATAACGTTATTATTAAAAATATAATAATAATGTAAATAAATATTTATCAGGAGGTTATTATTATGGCTGATTATGCAAAACGTCAATTAAAGGCATTAGATCGGATTGCTAAAAAGGTTGCGGATGCTGAAGGACACTTAACTAAGATTGAAGATAGTGTAGACAACGAAAAGCATCGTACTGCTCAACATGAAACGATTAAGGATATCAAGTCAATTCTTAAGCACGCTCAAAAAGTAGACAAGGATAGCGATAAGCTCGAACGTGTTGCAGGTGAAGGACATAAGGATCCTGCTGAAAATCACTACATTTACATGGAAGATGAAGAACCGGTTATCAAAGATCTTAAGAAGGGCTTTGATGAACTAGAAAAGCAACTTGACGGCTTAGACGAGAGTAAGGGCGGTAAGATTAAGGCATTCCGTGCTGAACACCACTACCTTGAAAAGGCTCAGGAAATTTTAAAGAGTGCTGGAAAGTTCAACGATTAATTTTAGTCAGATATAATTAAGATTTTATTCCACCACGATTGGTTTAGTTTGAATCAATCGCGGTGTTTTATTACCTTATAAAGTTAAACACGAACGACAAAGATTAATTACAATTGATGATTGTATATTTTCCATATAATATTGCTAAATACATTGCATATTATCCGTGATTGAGATATATTATTGGATGTTGGGGTAGGAATTACCGAGTTATTGTCCAGCGGAACGGAATGTGAACGCTGGAAGGAAGCATTAGCTGCTTGATAATTTCGCATTCACCACAGAGACACCTGTCAATGTGTTCCCTAACAGAATAAATTTTAAGTAGGGAGTGGATTGAGATGTCATCAATTTTATCTTTTGCTGGTCCGCGGTTTACTACTAAGCGGCTAACTCTTGCTGGAATGCTGATTGCTCTTGAGGTTGTTTTAGAGAAAATCTCAATTGGTGATCCAACAATTCTTAAATTTGGCTTTGGCTTTATTGCGACGGCCTTGATTGGTTATTACTTAGGGCCGTGGATTGGTGGCTGGGCCATGGTGGTTAATGATATTATTAGTAACACCATTCTTAATTCTGGAACCGCCTTTTTTCCGGGATTTACCTTCTCAGCCTTTGTTTCTGGTGTATTAGCGGGGATGTTCCTGTATAACCAGAAAGTTACTTGGCAACGGGCACTAATTTATGAGTTCTTCCAAATTTTAGTAACTAATGTTATCTTTACAACGCTTTGGATTTACATTATGAGCTTAAATACCGGAAGTACTGGAAAAACATTCTGGGCGCTTTTGCTTATCCGATTGCCTAAAGAAGTCATTACTTGGCCTTTAGAAGGGATTATTGTTTTCCTTATTTTGAAGCGATTGAGCAAGATTAATTTGAGGGTATAACTCCTGCAGCAATTTGGTGAATCTTGACGAAGATTTTAATAGAAGATAATTTAGAGTGCTGACCATCATTAATCGGCTTGCTGACTGTGATGGTGAGCACTTTTTGAATTTTTTATGAAAAAAGCACCATGAAAATTGAGCTTTGTTCGTTTTGTGTTATGATGAAAAATATATTCTGAAATAATTGGAGAGAGTATTAAATGAAGAAACGTTATCATTTATCCTTAAAACAGTTCATTCATGATCTGAAGGAACTAGTTAAGCCACATTACCAAACTTCAATGTGGCCACTTGGCGGAGTGATGATTATTTTCCTCGCATTATCATTTATTGTTGGTTATTTTGCCCAGGGGATATTAAGTTCAATGGGGATGGCCATGATGATGATTATGTACGGGATGGCATCACCTGCAGCAATTGGATTGGCTTTGCTTGAATTGCTTCTTGCAATTGTGATTTTAGTGGCATTGTCATTCTTCTATTCATTCTTTACCACGGCCGCACAATTTACTTATCAGGATAAGGTTCGCCACCCTGAACAAATTGTCAGTGCTGGCTCAGTATGGATGCACTATAAACACTTGCGGAAGAATCAATTATGGCGGATCATTCTTTACACTGGCTTGTTTGTATTCCTGTGGAGCTTGCCATTAGATATTATTGGCGGATTAGTTGCTAAAAACCAAGCATTAGTAATTGTTTGCCGGATACTGAACGACATTGTAATGGCATGGAAGGGAATTGAATATTCTCAAGCTAATTTCCTTTACCGTGATCGTCAGCCACAATTCCTTGGTCAATCAATGCGCCATGCCCTAACTGCTAGTCGACGGTTTATGGGCGGGCGCAAGTGGAACTACCTATTGATCATGCTTGTAGTAATCTTTATCCCAATGGTTGTTTGGGAAGTCATTTTTGGTGCTTTAGCATACTGGGGTATTTACACCGCCACTTACGCGTTGATATACATTGGCTTGTTGTTAATGATTCTTGGCTTTGCTGCTTACTTGCCAGTGATTTTTGCCAGTGGGGCCCTTTACTATGAAGAAGCAAAGAAAACCGCTAACTTGGATGAAGACTTTGCTGACACGTTTAAGCCAGTTGCTGAATTAACTGGTGAAGCTTATGTTCATGAAGTTTATACACCAAAGAAAAAGGTAAAGAAAGCTAAACAAAAGCAGGATAAGAAGAAACAAGAAAATAAATAATTGTTAGTTAAAGAGAAGTCACGAAAGAAATAGATTCGGTGGCTTCCTTTTTATCTTGACAAAGTACTAACTCTCTAGGTACAATGACGGCAATAATAAAGGCGTTGATGTAATTTAGTAGTTTGCCAACTAGTAGATTAGAGATTAAACGGTTGCTGAAAGTTTAATGCGGTTGGCTAACGAATTACACTTACGGAGCTTTTCAATTTTGAACGGATCGTCTCGTTATCGACTAGAGAGGCAATTACTGGATTAGTAGTTGCAATTCAAGGTGGTAACGCGGTAAATCGTCCCTGACTTCAATATGGAGTTGGGGATTTTTTGATCTGAAACATGATATAGGAGGCAATACGATGAACATTATTGATGAACTTGAGTGGCGTGGTGCCATTAACCAAACTACTGATAAAGAAGCACTAAAGGAATTAACTGAAAACAAGAACATTGGTCTGTACTGTGGAACTGATCCGACAGGGGATAGTCTTCATATTGGCCACTTAATTCCCTTCATGATTCTTAAACGATTCCAGTTAGCAGGGCATCACCCAGTTATTATTATTGGTGGTGGAACTGGTGCAATTGGTGATCCATCTGGACGGAAAACAGAACGGACCCTTCAAACTGAATCACAGTTAGAGCACAATAAGAAGGCTCTTACCGAACAAATGAAGAAGCTTTTCGGTACTGAGAATTTTACGATTGTTGATAACTATACTTGGCTGAAGGACTTTACCATGATTGACTTTTTACGTGATTTTGGGAAGCTCTTTAACGTTAATACAATGCTAAACAAGGAAGTTGTTGCAAGTCGACTTGACTCAGGGATTTCCTTTACTGAGTTTACTTACCAAATTCTTCAAGCGGTAGACTTCCTGCACCTTTACCAAAATAATAGCGTGCAGCTTGAAATTGGTGGGTCAGACCAATGGGGGAATATTACTGCCGGAATTGATTTGATTCATAAGGTAGAAGGACCGGACGCAAAGGTATACGGGCTGACCATTCCGTTGATGTTAAAGGCTGACGGAACAAAATTCGGGAAAACTGCTGGTGGTGCTATTTGGCTTGATCCAAAGAAGACTTCACCATACGAATTCTACCAGTTCTGGATTAACCAGGATGATCGTGACGTTGTTAAATACCTCAAATACTTTACCTTCTTATCTAAAGATGAAATTGATGATTTAGCCGAGAAAGTTCAAAAAGAACCATGGAAGCGAGAAGCTCAACGGCGCTTAGCTGAAGAAGTTACTAAGTTCGTTCATGGCGAAGAAGGATTGGCCGAAGCTCAACGGATTACTAAGGCATTGTTCTCTGGAGATGTTGCTGACTTAACTACTGAGGAAATTGAACAAGCTTTCAAGGATGTCCCTTCAGTAGAAGTAGCTAATGAAAAGAAGAATATCATTTTGTGGTTGGTTGATGACACCAAGATTGAACCATCACGTCGTCAAGCACGACAAGATGTTGAAAATGGTGCTATCCATATTAATGGTGAAAAGGTAACTGATGTTGATGCAGAGATCGATTCAAGCAGTCACTTTGATGGCAAGTTTGTGATCGTTCGTCGCGGAAAGAAACGTTACTTCTTGGTTCGGGTAAAATAATTTAAAAAATAAATTGTTCAGTTTATGAGTGCTTTTGCCAAAAAACGGCGGGCACTCTTTTACTTTGTTTTGAAACTTGCTAACTATATTTGCTAATTCAAATTTAATGTTCGAATTAGCAAAGCACAAATGAATAGTTCTTCATATTTGTTGTTGACGAAGAAATAAAAAGAAGGTATAGTATAGTCCCTGTTGAGAGATGCAAGAAGTTATTTGTTTATCTGATTAATTGTTTTTATTTCAATAAACATGTTGACTCGCTCTTAACAAGATGATATATTATAAAAGTTGTCTGTTGAGGATGACCGATGAGCTAATTTGAAAAATATTGAAATTAATCATTGACATCTAAAATGACATCTGATATAATTATTAATGTTGACTGTCGCTTCGGTGACGGTTAAGGTAGACCTTTGAAAACTGAACAAAGTTTCGACGAATCAAATGTGTAGGGTCTTCAATCATAATGATTTGAAGCAAAACATTTGCGAAGTCAATTCGCT
>NZ_CAKOBX010000015.1:0-21843 GCF_932750685.1 Limosilactobacillus urinaemulieris
TGCTTCAAATCATTATGATTGAAGACCCTACACATTTGATTCGTCGAAACTTTGTTCAGTTTTCAAAGGTCTACCTTGTTCAGCTGCAAAGCCGAACAACATTTAATATTTTATCGCACGCTTGTCTCAATGTCAACAACTAATTTCATTTAATTGAATCATCAAAGATTAAATCATTAATCCCAACAAGCAGCTTAAATAATATATCATGACATCAAATTAATGTCAACATATTATTTCAAATGAATTTACAATCAAATGTAACGTTCATTTATATTGCCTCACAGGCAACGATAACTAATATACCTTGTTCATTAGTCCACGTCAATAGGAAATTCTAATTTAAAAGGTGTGTTTAAAATCATATAAGCAATTAAAGACTTCAATTGCAGCTAAATCAATATCGTCAAACCGAAAACGTTCTCGCGGCCGATAGCGTTCAAAAATGAATTCACGGCTTGAACGAATATATGTCACCTCACAAAGAGGAATTCCAAACTGTTCAAATATTCTTTTCTGTCTGTTATTAGAATAATCAAGTGTCATTGCTTGAAGCCGTTTAATAATTTTTTCTAAATTTGAAGAGTGCACCCTTCATCCCCCACATTCATTTTAAATAATAAGGGCGAGAAATTTTTCTCACCCTCACCTCTACTTGAACATATAGAATCCAATTATACAAAAACAAGCCTGCTTTTCATTGGAAGTTTTTAAATTTAATTTCACAATGCTAACCGCTTATTGTGTTTTGACAAGCCAGCAAATTTATTTACGATGTTGGACCCGATTTGGCTTAACGATTAAAGCAATTATTCCAGCAAACATCCCAAAATAATACGTTAATAGCCGCCAAAGAAGCATTGCTAAAATCAATTTAGTATTTGAATTAACAAAACTAGCAAATAAAACTGAAAAGCTATACTCTGCTCCTCCTGCACCCCCAGGAATTGGAAATAGCGAAATCACCATAAAAATTAACACATGCAGGCTAACTACCATTATGAAGTTAATATGATGAACACCTAAAGCAAGAAGAATAAAATACGGAATAATGTAGTAGAAAAATAGCTGAGCGATTGTGACAACACATACCCTTGCTAACTTACCATATTCCTTTTTCATTTTTAGACTTTCCTGGTAGAAAGAGTCAATTTTCTCGTTCAACAGAATCTTTATTCTCTCATATCGTTTGGCCTTCATAAATAACGCAAGCGGCTTAATAAGTAGGTTAGTTGCTTTTTTAGTAAAGTGGTACCAATACATCACCATTAATAAGCCAATAATAACAGCCAGGTGAATTGTAAAGCCAAAAACAACTAACAATGCTAAAGCGTGGAGTTTTTCTTCAATATAATGAAAGCCAATTAGCAACGAGATAAGGAAATTTACCACAATCATCGCTTGGAAAACAACAAATTTCATCAGAAGAACCGAACTAGCAATTCCCCCGTCAACACCTGATTGAATCATTGCTACTAATTGTGCGGGCTGCCCTCCTGTTGAAAATGGCGTAATCCCATTAAATAGCTGTTCAATTAGAGGTAACCGAAATGAGTCTTTCCAGGTAAAATCTGGATAGCGATCCTTCATAAATATCTTTACCACAACTCCCTCTAAGCCAAGGTAAAGACAAATACAAATAACCGCGACGAGCATCCATCCCCAATTAATCGTATTAAATTCCTGAATTAAAACATGAAGATTAATGTCGCGTAAGGCATATACAAAAATCCCCACCCCAATCAGGAGCATCATAGCCAGGACGCCCCAATTACGTCGGCTCATTAATTAGCCTCCTTTGCTTGTTGTCGGTAAAAGCGATCCCAAACCTTTGCAAGGTGCTCTTTTGAGTAACGCTTTGAAGTTTCAATTGCTTGTTCCCGTAAGTAATTCAATCTTTCTGGATTATGAGTAAGTTCAACAAGCTTAGTTTGCATCTCATTGACATCCTTAGCTGGTTCATAATCCCCATCAATAATTGAATGGTACAAGTCAAGGTCACGAAGCATTACCGGAGTACCACAACTGAATGCTTCAAGAACTGACATTGGAAAGAGTTCGTTAAATGACGGAAGTAAGAATAAGTCAGCAGCATTATTTAATTCTGCAATCTCTTTTCGACTAACAATTCCCGTAAATAATAGATTCGTTGGTGGATTATCAACGACTTTTTTTAACTCACTATATCCGTCAGTTAGCCGACCAAACGAGAAACCACCTGCCCACACAAACTGAATATCGGGATTCTGTTGAGCTAGTTTAATAAAATCAGGGACTCCCTTTCGTTCCTGAATTTGACCGCTTCCAAGAACCACGAACTTATCTGCTGGCAAATGATACTTTTTCCGATATTCTTGACGAGTTGACTTGTCAACCGGGAAAAAGTTATCTGAATCAACAAAGTTAGGAATATAAGTTACGTGATCACGAGGAATTCCGTAAGCTACCAGCTTATCAATAAAGGACGGATTAACGACAACTAAATGATCCATCCGCTTATAAAAAGCAATTACGTACCGATAAAAGATTCCCCGAAATGGTTGTGGAATTTGCAGACTTCCCTCTAAAGTTTCGGGAAGAAAGTGAACGTAGCCGATTTTCCGTCCCCGCTTTTTAGAAAACGTTGAGAAATAAAAGGGCAGATCAATCGTGTGATAATGACTGATCTGGCTTTTTCGATATTTATTAATCGCGATGTCAAACTGATCGGCAAAGCGAGTTCTTAAAAGATGAATTAATTCTAAGTAAGCACTGCCGACCCCTTGTCCGGCAACCTTATCGGCAGACGAAAACATGGTAATTTTTAACATTGCTTAACTCCTCGATCGATGAAAAAGATTCCGAAACGTACCCCTTGATTGACCAGATTGCTTCTCAGCCATTGTCTCTTGGCAATCACGATAAAATTTAAGGATTCGCTGAGCAAATACTTCAGCAGAAATCTCGTGTAATTTTGCATCACGTTTATCTTGCTCTTCGGGTGTCCGCGGATTATTAAGGTAACGAAGAACACCGTTAACAAGATCAATCCGTTTTTGAAAGCTAACGCCAATGGCTGGATCATCAATTAACTCATCGGTATAATCACTCCGCATTACCACGATCGGTAAATCAGACGCCAATGCTTCATCATATGTCAATCCCTGTGACTCAGAATCAGATGCCGAAACAAAAACATTTGCCATTTGATAGTAGTGATGAACATCATCATTATCAACCTGACCTGTAAATTGAATATGCTCGGTCAAATGGAGGTGGCGAACTTGCCGTTCTAATGTTTCTCTTGCGGGGCCATCCCCAACTATCAGTAATTGAGCATCGGGCTTTTTAGCTAAAATATCCGGCATTGCTTCAATTAAAGTATGAATATTCTTTTCAAACGCAAGTCGACTTAGCGATAACAGGACTGGTGTATCAGGCTTGTACCCCCACTTAGCACGGAGAGCATTCTTTTCCTCAATAGAATCCCGCTGACCATATACCCGTAAGTTAACCCCAGTTGGAATAATCCGAATCGGAGCATCAACATTATAAGCACGCATTGTTTCTAGTACCCGCTCACTTGGTGCTACCACTCCAGAAATGTTATGAAGATAGATATGAGCTAATCTCCCAACATCCTTGGGCTTCAGAATATGGCCATTAGCAATGTAATGAAGATAGTCCTGATACATTGTATGGTAAGTGTGCAAGCACGGGATGTTTAAATGACGAGCAACAACTTTCCCCATTACGCCTAATGAAAATTCAGTCTGGTTATGAACAATATCCAGTTGAAGTTTCTCCGCAATCTTGATTGCACGAAAAGCACCCCGAATCGCAATTCGTCTGTCCGTAAATGACACAAAGGGAATACTTGGGAAACGATAAATACCATTTTCTTCGTCATCGTCCTTTGCTTTTGGATCCGTTGTGGTAAATATATATACTTGATGCCCCTGAGCAATTAGTTCATCACGAAGCGTCTTAATCGACGTCGCAACCCCGCTTACTTGGGGAAAATATGTATCTGTAAAAAGACCTATCTTCAAGCTAATTGCTCCTTTTTCTCTAGTCTCAATCTAAATAATTGCAAGATTATTATACAAAAGCATTTACTAATCCGCAAAAAGGTATCTCGACAATTGTAGACTGTTCAGCCAATAACAACAAGTCTTTTCTATAAACGTTAAGATCATTTAAGGATTTATTCGATAACTTCGGGAACTGTTTGCCGAACTAACTGTTCAACTTCAGAAGCGGTAATTGCATTAAGCGCTTTATGAACCAGTGGCTGTAATTGACGGGTATTAAGTTGATTAATTAGGGAACGAATATGCAAAATGCTGCTGCTATTCATCGAAAACTCGTCTAAGCCCATTGCCATTAATAACGGGGTCGCTAGCGGATTACTTGCCATTTCACCACACATGCTTACCCATTTACCTTCTGCATGAGCGGCATCAATCACGCGCTTAACTAAGCGAAGGATCGCCGGATGTAATTCTTGATAAAGGTAGGCAACACGAGGATTGCCCCGATCAGCCGCAAATAAGTATTGGATTAGATCATTGCTGCCAATACTAAAGAAATCCACCTCGCGAGCAAAAGCATCCGCCATCAACGCACTTGAAGGAATTTCCAGCATCATTCCAACTTCAATATTATCCGCTACTTGAACACCTTCATCTAATAGCCGTTGTCGCTCTTCATCCAAGATTTTTCGTGCTTGCCAAAATTCCTCAACAGTTGCGATCATTGGAAACATAATTGCAAGCCGTCCATATACAGATGAACGGAGAAGTGCCCGCAACTGTGGACGAAGAATTTCAGGTTTGGCTAAACCGATCCGAATTGCCCGAAAGCCAAGAAAAGGATTATTTTCTTGAGGCAGTTTTAACATCCCCAGATTTTTATCGCCACCAATATCAAGTGTCCGAACCACTACTCGTCGTCCTGGCATCTCAGTTAAGAATTGTTTATAAGCCTGTGCCTGCTCTTTTTCACCGGGAAATTGATCACCACTTGCATATAAGAATTCACTCCGAACAAGACCAATTCCTTCAGCCCCGGTTTGCCGAGCATCGAAGACATCAATTGGTGTTCCAACATTAGCTACAACCTTAAAGTGACGTCCATCAGTACTAACAGTCTGTTCATCCTTTAAGGTCCCCCACTCTTGTTGTTCACGATCAAATTGGGCAGCCAATCGCTGGTAATGATCTACCTCCTCTTCTGATGGATTGACAATAACCTTGCCATGAATCCCATCAACGATTAGTAAATCACCATTTTTTATTATATCGGTGGCACTTTCAGTCCCAACAACCGCTGGTAATGACAGTGTTTTGCTCATAATTGTAAAATGAGAAGTTCGACCACCGTCATCAGTAATTAACCCCGCAACAAAGCGCCGATCAAATTGAGCAGTATCAGTTGGGGTAATATTTTGTGCCACAAAGATTGCCCGGTGACTTAACAGAGTTGGATTAGGAAGCTTAACCCCCATTAAATGACTAAGCATTCTTTTAGTAACGTCTTTAAGTGCCGTTGCTCTTGATGAAAGATAGTCATTATCATTCATTTTTTCAAGGACCTTCAGTTGTTCATCCTCGGTTTCTTTAATTGCCCATTCTGCAGTGAAATGCTTACGCTTAACTTTTTCAATAATTTCAGCATGAAGGGACCGATCGTTCAAAATTGCCAGCTGATCATCAACAACCGCAGCTGCTCTTTTACCAAGTGACTTATGAGCATGCTTACGGATTGTTTGAACTTCATTCAGCGTTAAAGCAAAAGAATCATGAAGCCGCTTGACCTCATGATTCTCATTTGCTGAATATTGTTGGTTAACAGATAAATCTGGTCCCACTAACAGGTAGGCAGGAGCAATTGCAATTCCACTACTCGCTGCCAAGCCATTTAAAAGTGTGGACATTAGTCTGTTAAGCCTTCCTTCTTCATTGTTTCAGCAACGGCATCCAAAGCTTCCTTTTCGTCGTCACCCTTAGCAGTAATGGTAACTGAAGCATTTTGACCAACACCGAGTGACATAACACCCATGATGGACTTCAAGTTAACACTCTTACCTTCGTATGAAAGGGTAACATCAGAGTTATACTTAGAAGCTGCTTGAACCAGGATAGTTGCTGGACGAGCGTGAATACCTGTCTCAGATGTAATTGTAAAATCACGTTTTTCCATAATTAATCATTCTCCTTCGAGCATATTAGCAAATTGTCAGTGGCCAAGCCCTGATAATTTCATTGCTTTTATTTTAGCAATTGTAAACTTCAATTACAAGTTCTCTCAACGATTGGTTATCGCTTTTTTAATCGATATGTAAGCGTTCCCCCACGATGGGCTTCTGCTTCAATTTGTGTCCGGTATTGGTAACCATGAAAAATCGGCTGAAACGCTTGAAATTCCTCTGGAGTAATATCAAAATGACTAGTCTTTCCCGAATGCAAGTCATCAAGTTCTTGTTGATAATCTCTTTCTGTCATTTAACCACCTCATTAAAGGATCCCTGACTTTTTCATCACCCTTATTTTAGCATTCATCAATCAAGAGTGCTAAAATTTAATAGAAAGTTTGACTAATTTTTTCTTAAACTGATTCATTTAACTTGCAGTCAAACAAAAAGTAAGTATAATTAACACCAATGGTCAGGAAAGGTCAAAGATAATAATTTCCTTTTCGATGGTCGGATCTATTTTATTAAGGGGGTATTTTTACGGTGCTTTGTCAAAATTGTCATCAGAATCCTGCAACGATCCATTTACAAATGAACCTTAATGGCCAACGAGTTCAACTCGATTTATGTCAAAATTGCTACCAAAAATTACAAAATATGCAAACAAATATGATGAATGGAGGTAACGGAATGAATAATTTCGGTTTTGGAAGCCTCGAAGACTTCATGAATGCCATGAATAATATGCAAAGCCAACAAGCCGCTGGCAACGGTGCTGCTTTTAGCGGTCAAAACCAACGACAAGGCGGTAACGGCGGTCGTGGTAAGGGAATTCTCGGTCAGTACGGTATTAACTTAACTGATCTTGCTCGCCAAGGAAAAATTGATCCAGTTATTGGTCGTGATAATGAAATCAAGCGGGTTATTGAAATCCTTAATCGACGAACTAAGAACAACCCGGTCTTAATCGGTGAAGCCGGTGTTGGGAAGACTGCTGTCGTTGAAGGTTTAGCTACCGCAATTGTTTCCGGTGAAGTACCAGAAAAACTTGCTAACAAGGAAATTATCCGACTCGATGTTGTTTCCCTTGTTCAAGGAACCGGTATCCGGGGACAATTTGAAAAGCGAATGCAACAATTAATGGCAGAAGTCCGGAAGAACAAGAACATTATTCTCTTCATTGATGAAATTCACGAAATCATGGGTGCCGGAAATGCTGAAGGCGGCATGGATGCCGGAAATGTTCTAAAGCCTGCCCTTGCGCGTGGTGACTTCCAACTTCTTGGCGCAACTACTCTTAATGAATACCGGAAGATTGAAAAAGATGCCGCCCTTGCACGGCGTTTCCAACCAGTTGAAGTTAACGAACCTTCAGTTGAAGAAACAATTCGGATCCTTAACGGAATTAAAGGGCGGTATCAAGATTATCACCATGTTAAGTACACCGACGATGCAATCATTGCGGCCGCTAAACTTTCTGACCGCTACATCCAGGAACGGTTCCTTCCCGACAAGGCAATTGACCTGATGGATGAAGCTGGTTCACGGAAGAATCTAACATTGAAGAATGTTGATCCAAATGCAATTGAAAATGAAATTCACACTGCTGAAGCTCACAAGCAACAAGCAGCAGATAATCAAGACTACGAAAAGGCCGCCTTTTATCGTGATCAGGTAAGCAAGCTTGAAAAGGCTAAAAAAGAAGCAGAAGAAAATCATTCTGAAGAGTCCGCAACGGTAACCGTTAAGGATATGCAGGATATTGTTGAAGAAAAAACTAATATTCCTGTCGGTGATCTGCAGAAGCAAGAAGAAAACCAACTTCGGGATCTTGATAAGAAGCTTGACGAACATGTCATTGGTCAAACTGAAGCGGTTGATAAGATTGCTCGGGCAATTCGCCGAAACCGGATTGGTTTAAACAAGTCTGGTCGTCCAATTGGTAGTTTCCTCTTTGTTGGTCCTACTGGTGTTGGGAAGACTGAAACAGCTAAGCAACTTGCTCTCCAGCTTTTTGGTTCTAAAGATTCAATGATCCGTTTTGACATGTCAGAATACATGGACAAGACATCTACCTCAAAGCTTATCGGAGCGGCTCCAGGTTATGTGGGCTATGAAGAAGCTGGTCAATTAACTGAACAAGTTCGTCGTCACCCTTACAGCTTAATCTTGCTTGACGAAGTGGAAAAAGCTCACCCTGACGTTATGCACATGTTCTTACAAATTCTTGACGATGGTCGATTAACTGATTCACAAGGTCGAACCGTTAGTTTCAAGGACACGATTATTATTATGACTTCTAACGCTGGAACTGGCGATGCTCAAGCTAGCGTTGGTTTTGGTGCTGAGTCAACCGGAAGTACTCACTCAATCATTGATAAACTGACCAACTACTTTAAGCCAGAATTCTTGAACCGGTTTGATGACATCGTTCAGTTCAATGCCCTCAGCAAGGATAACTTAATGAAGATTGTTAACCTGATGATCAGTGATGTTAACAAGATGTTAGCTGACCGTGACTTATCAATCACCGTTCCTGAAGATGTTGATGAGAAGTTAGTTGATCTAGGATTTGATCCAAAGATGGGGGCTCGTCCTCTTCGTCGGGTAATTCAAGAACAAATCGAAGATCGGATCGCTGACTATGTTCTTGATCACAATGACGCGCACGAACTTGCCGCACAATTGGATAAAGACGGTAACATTACCGTTGTCGCTACACCAAATGCAGATAAATAACATTTAAATTATTGATGAAAAGAGGCAGGAAAAATTTTACTTTTCCCTGCCTTTAATATTTACTAGTAGTCTCCGAACTTCCAAAGTCTAATCGTGGAAATCCAAACAGGCTCTTGAATGGGTTAATTTCCAGTTTCTTTCTATCTTTACAGTTTGTTAACTTGTTCATCACAGAGGTTTCACCTTATCAATGCTATAATAAAGAGTAAATATAGTTGACGGGGTGAAAAGGATGGAAGATAAGTTCAAAACAGGAAACCCAATTTGGGTCTACTACACAAATATTGATACTGGAGAAAATCTGGTGGTCCCCCAACTTTTACGGGGATTTCTCGGAGAAAAATATTCTGTCGAAAAGAAGCAATTCGATGGTTACCAATTTATCAAAAATGAGGGTGAATTAACCGGAAAATTTGATGATCAGCCACATAGCATTCACGTTTATTACCGGAATAAGAACTGGGGTGAAGTAGAATCAATCGAAATGTACCTTCACCTCGATGCGGTTACTGCGGTATATGATATGCCAAACGGGATGCAAGTCGGTACGCCTTTCCCGGACGATATTGTTTTGAAAGCTTTTCACCGTGTTGCAACGAAATCAGGCGAATTTTGGTACGAAATCGGTAGTGATCAATGGGTAAAATACGACAAAATGACAATTGTGGATAACCCATTTAAGACTGAAGATAAAGATTTCCAATCTAAGCTCGCTGACAACATGGCAGTCATCCCAATGAAAAAGACAAAAGCAGTGATTGATTACCTCCCAGGAAAAGCAATTGATGCTTTTAATAAACCATATGGTGATAAAGTTAGTGAAATTAAGGATGGTCAAGAACTCACGATCACTGGTAAGATGAGTGATAATGATGAGATCATCTGGTATAAGCTTGATAATGGAACATTTATTACCGGTAATTACGTCAAATTGGAGGATCAAAATGAAGACTAATCAACAAACCATCGCGGTCGTCGGTGTTGGTAATATGGGTTCCGCAATTATCAAGGGGCTTATAAATACAAGACAGTTTAAGATTATTGGTGAAAATCCAATTAACCCTCGTGTTACCTCTCTCGGACAAGAGCTTGGCTTTACCGTTGTAAACAATAATCTTGATGTCATCAAAGCAAACCCTGACTTTGTTGTTCTTACTACCCCTGCACCAATTACCTTGAAAATTGCTCAGGAACTAAGCCAACTTCCCGCTTCAACAACTGTTATTTCGGCGGCTGCTGGTGTTTCATTGGAGAAATTACAATCAGTAATTGCTGATGCTACTGTGGCTGCAATGATTCCAAACACCCCGGTTGCTGTTAATGCCGGGACAATCGGACTAACTCTCCCTGAAGAAATTACTGAAGAAAATACAAATAAAATCATTACTTTTCTTGAGCTCTTAGGAGATGTGATTCCCGTTAGCGAGGATCAGCTAGAGATTGTTGGCGTTATTGGCGGTTGTGGTCCAGCATTTGTCGATGTTTTCATGGATGCCATGAGTGATGGTGCCGTTGCAAATGGTATGGGACGGCAAACAGCTTATCGTTTAATTTCCAGTATGGTTAAAGGCACTGGAAAACTAGCATTTGATACTAAGAAGCTCCCGGCTGAACTTCGTGATCAGGTGACTTCCCCAGCCGGCACGACAATTAAAGGTGTAATGGCCCTAGAAAAAAACCAGTTCCGTTATGCAGTAATTGATGCGATTAATAAGGCAGCTGGAAAATAAAAAACGCAAATAATTTTAAAATAGTAATCCCGTCACTAACCTGCTAAATGGCTAGTGGCGGGATTGTTTATGTTTTGGGCTAAATAATTGTCGAGAAATTGTTAGCTTTCCGCAAGTTCTCAGCAACATAGTTAAGATCTGCTCGCCAGGGAATTGATAGTGCTACCAACCTCCCTCCCAGATTCTTTCAGCATCCAGTCAGGAGAAATTGTTATTCCTAATGCAGCAAAGCCAAAATCTGCTCGCCCTAACCTTCCTCGAGCTAACGACCTCCACCTCCGACGACGAAACGTCGTTCGGTGGAGAAATCGTTAGCCACCGGAAGGTTTTAACTGGCTCGCACTCTTTAATTATTTACCTCATCCTCGCCTTCGGGACTTTGCGGGTAATCAAGGTCAGCGTAATGGTGGTTAGCTTGTTTTTGGGCTGTTGATTGACTAGTGTAAAAGACATTATCGGTTGTTACATTATCACCATTGGCTGAGACAATAACAGGAGTCTGTTTACCATTAATAGTTTCATGGTGCAGGAGGTAGAACTGTCCCTTGTTCTCAGTATCACACCAACCACGAATATTTAACCAATTTTGATTATGAGCATTAACAAACTTTGCACTCTGCCAGGTTTGGGTTTGCTTTTGAACTGATTTGTTCTTTGCATCTGGACTTGAAAGGAAGTCAGGATATTGCTTATATAACCATGACTTAGTTGAATTATTATTCGTAGAGATAGTAATTGTATGCTCACGAATCGTTAGTACAGTTTGTTGGTTACCATCAGCTGAATACCAAACGCCACGCATTGACTTTGGAGTGGTAAAGACTGCTTGACGACCAAATTCATGGTTTGCAGCGTCATTCCGTCCTGAACGTTCGTCATATACCTTGCTTTGCTTTGTCAGTTTTTGAACCTTACTTGCTTGACTGTGCTGGTTAATGTAGTAAACCATATCGTTTTGGCTAACCGTTCCCAGCTTCTTCGCCTTTTGACCCTTCTTAACATTTTCATAGATGTTAATACTGCCATCATCATTTAATGTGTAGGCAACATCAGCAGAATTCTTTTCTGGTGTCGCGTTATAAAGGATTCCGGAACCATCTTCACCAGTAGCTCCAGGATTATCTAATCGGTAATCACTCGTATCGTAAAGGTTCGTCCGTAGTCCACTATTTTTCGCACTATTAGCAACTTTGGCCCAGTCACCACCGTATTTCTTACTACTGTAAATCGTTACTAAGCTGCTAACTTCTTGTGGTGGCATATTCGTCGAATCAAGGTTAACTTTTTGATTATTAGTGATTGCAGAGCTTCCTGATGAACCCGATGAAGAATTAGAATTTGCTGACTGAGCACCGCAGCCCGCCAACAATAACGCCAAACCAACAACAGATAATTTTCCTATTAATTGCTTATTAACCACGTTTAACACTCCAATCCTCTTTTTTACGATAATAACCAATCAAAAACATAATGATAATTATCAATTGATTTATTATACATCACTATTTATACGCCTATATCTTAACCTTTTGCAGGATAAAAAAGCAACTAATAACCTTTCGTCTAATTAAATTATTTATATAAAATAAGCCACAGCATCAAATATTAGACACTGTGACTTATTTCTGTATTGTTTACTCAATTAAGTTGAGAGTTCCCTTAAAATCAATAATACGCTTGACTTAACGTAGAAGATCTGCTCGCCAGGAACTTGCTAGAAATAACGATTCCTAGGCAACTGAGTCGAAATGTGCTCGCCCTAACCTTCCTCGAGCTAACGACCTCCACCTCCGACGACGAAACGTCGTTCGGTGGAGAAATCGTTAGCCACCGGAAGGTTTTAACGGGCTCACACTCTCTTTCCTTAGTCCCTTCTCAATTGCATTCTATCGTTAAAGAACTTAGAAAGAAGAACAACAATAACCATTGTAACTCCCCAAATAATCCACCAAGTGCTCGAAGAACCAAGGATTGTCCAAAGAGTACTATTAGGTCCGATCCATTCATTATGCTGGTAGTCAATATTAAGGCTCATCATTACCCTAACAAGTGCAATTAAGAAAAGAATAAATAGGATCGGTAAGCCAATACCGACAATCCACTTCCAGGTTCGATTAAGCAAGCCAAAACCATTACCAATCATTTGAAGAATTAATACGCTAGAAAGAAGGACTAATAATTGCATCCCCATCGCCTGCCAACTTGCTAGCGGGTGCTCAAACAAGCTTAATAAGTTATTAACCACCCAAACTCCGATAGTAGCAAGAACCAAGGCAATCAGCCGCCCCCACCAAAGGGTCTTTCGTGAAATTCCATTTTGGATCGTCCACTTAAAATCATCATAAGCAGTGATTAAGAAATAACCGAGTAAAATCATTGTGAATACTGGCGGTAATACTCCTGGAATACCTTGTAAGCTAACAAGAAATGAATCAATACGATGATCTATTAGCAATTCAACAAGACATCCCAAAAAGACTACTCCGACAGCCCAAACAGCAGCAACAGCTAACGCCCAA
Source organism: Limosilactobacillus urinaemulieris (assembly GCF_932750685.1). Classification (NCBI taxonomy): domain Bacteria; kingdom Bacillati; phylum Bacillota; class Bacilli; order Lactobacillales; family Lactobacillaceae; genus Limosilactobacillus; species Limosilactobacillus urinaemulieris. The sequence goes on from NZ_CAKOBX010000015.1 coordinate 13,164, forward strand.
CCGAGACGATGAAAAACATTGGTAATTACTAATCGTTGTTCATGACTAAGCATCTTTTTGTTGACCCCCATTCGTTAAGTAGATAAATAAGTGCTGTAAATCATAGTGTCCGACCTGAACTTGATCAGGAAGGATCCGATCTTCTGGCAACTGATCAAAGACATGAGCCGTGCGGATACTTCCCAAGTCGGTTGTTGAAAGGACGTTCAACCCTTCAGTATACTGATCAACTAATTTTGCCGGACCTGAAATATCGTACGCCCGGTCCAATAAACTTTGAACATTGTCATCTTCAAGGACTCGATGATGATCAATTAGAATTACGTGTTCAACCAGCTGTTGAATTTCATCAATTAAGTGAGTTGACAAAACGATTGTCCGCGGCCGCTTTTGGTATGACTTAATTAATTCTTGATAGAAGATTTCACGGTGGTTAGCATCTAATCCTAATACCGGTTCATCAAGAAAAATATAATCAGCATCAACGTTTAGTGCCAAGCTAATCTTAGCAGCGGTTTTCTGACCAGTAGAAAGTTTAGCAAATTTTTGATTACCATCAAGTTCAAACTGTTTAAGCATTCGTTCAGCGTTTTGATAATCGAAATTACCGTATGCACCGTCAGCAAGGTCAAACATTTGGTTAATCTTAACTTGTTTATAGTAAAGGTTATCTTCTCCAATAAGGAAAATCTGGTCCAAAGTTTGATCAGTGTTAACTTCCTGATCGCCTAACTTAATCGAACCAGATGTCGGAAAGATCCGGTTACTAATTAAGTTTAAGAGGGTCGATTTCCCTGCCCCGTTTCGACCGAGCAAGCCATAAATTTTTGCCGGCTCTAAAGTAAATGAAACATCATCAAGAATTACCCGACGACCAAATTTCTTTGATAAATGACTAATCTTTAATTGTTCCATCATGCTCACCCCACTCAATTAATTCGACTAAATGTTGCTTATTAATTCCTAATTTATGTGCTTCCACAAGGAGAGTTTTGACATAATCCTTATAGAAACTTTCTTTACGCTCTTCCATAATCTTTTGTCGAGCCCCCGTTCGTACAAACATTCCGCGTCCACGGTGCTTTTCAATCAACCCTGCATCAACTAGGATATTCATCCCTTTCAAAACCGTTGCTGGATTAATATGTAATTGTTGGGAAAGCTGGGTAGTTGATGGTACCTGGCTCCCTTCGTCAAAGCCACCGGTAAAAATCATTTCTTCCAATTGACTTGCTATTTGTTGGTATAACGGTGTTGACTCGTTAAAGTGAAATTGCAAAAAATCATCTCCTTAACAGCCAATTAGTTATATGGTTGATTGCTTATGTAACTAACTATATAGGATCCTTAAAACTTTTGCAAGTTTAAATAAAAAATAGTTTAATAATTACTAATATTATGAAGTGGTGTCAAAAAATGACAATTACCAGTGATCCAATGTTTGGGATGGTAATGGAAAATAAGGAAATTTGTCTTGATAATCAAGATATCAAACAACGCTTAATGAAGTCATTTAACTTAACTGCTGAACAGGCTGTCCAAGCGGTACAAAACAAATAGTTTATATTCTTTAAAACTTAAAAAATCCTGTAGGCGTATTATAAAGTACCCTCCAGGATTTTTAAGATCTATTAATAAAACATTACAAAAAGCTATTATTCTCCCTGTTCATCCTTCACCGGATGCTCAATCCGATAAATATCAAACATATATTCAACGACAGTCTTAAGAACTGCATAGAATGGAATACAAAGAATCATCCCGGCAATTCCAGCAATGTGTCCCGCAGCAAGCAAGAGGACAATGATTGTTAGTGGATGAATCTTAAGGGTCTTACCGATAATATTTGGATAGATAATATTACCATCAACCTGTTGAACAATCAGAACAACGACAATTACCCAAATTAATTTATCCGGGGCCATTGTCAATGAAACAAATAGTGCTGGGGCAATCCCAATATATGGACCAACATAGGGGATGATGTTACACAAACCAGCGACAATTCCCAGGACAAGTGCTAATGGTTCGTGAATAATCAGATAACCAATTGAAGTAAAGACGCCGACGAAGAGACATTCAATCACTTGTCCGGCAATGTATGACGACAAGGTGTTGTTCATCTTGCCAAGTAACTGGTTAACTTCCTTAGCATGGTGTGGTGAAAGCCACTTTTGAATGGCAGGAACTAGTTTTGAGCCATCCTTTAACATGTAGAAAAGCATCACCGGAACCGTAATGGTAACAACGGTAATGTTAGTAACCATTCCAATAATATCGCCCACTCGTTCAGAAAGTCCTTTTAGAATCTTCTGCGCATAAGCGGCCAATTGGTGATCAAATTGACGATAATAGGCGTTAAGATCCACATGTTTCAAGGGTGAATGTTTAATTGTATCGTTCATTAAACTCTGTAACCCGCTAACTGTTTGTGGTAAATGATTAACTAATTGGCTAATTTCCTTTACTACTGGCGGAATCAATGCAGAAATCCCCCAAACAATAATCAGAATTAGCAAGACGACAATCAATAAACTAGCTACACCACGATTTATGCGGAACTTACCGATCTTAATCTTCACAATTAAGTTTAAGATTGGATTCAGCATGTAGTATAAGAATCCTGATAACAGTAATGGAACAAAGACCACTGATAGGAATGTCCAAAATGGCTTAAAAATAAACTGAATTTTGGTACAAACAAAGATTAGTGTCGCAATTGTCAAAAAAACGATCGGCCAAAACAGCCAATGATAAAATTTTTCTCGATTCATTATCATAATCCTAACATTCACAAAATAAAAGGACACCTCGTAAAAGCAGGTGCCACAACATCCCCTCTACCATACACTAAGGAAGTTTGATTGTAAATGAGAAAAATAATTCATTTCTTTCCATTAGCAATCATAACCTTGAAATTCGTATCTGTAGTACTACTTACTTCATCGTCTTAACAACATAGTGCTTTCCTGCCGTGACATCGTACTGAACAAGACGGTAATCATGAAGCAGTTCTTTTTGCTTTTTCGTTAGTTGGTTTTCTTTAAGGATCTTGCCTTTTTGTGTGATAAAGCGACTATTACTATTGTAGGCATTCACATTACCGCTTGCCTGAACATCCTCGGTAATCACCGGCAGCTGTTCGTAGACTCGTGTCAGCAAAGCCTGATACCAGTTAACCTTAGAGTTGGTTTGCTTAGCTGCCATCGCAATAAAATCGTTGGGCGCAACGTAAGCTGTCTTCTGCTTATAGTTTCGCGCACCATGTTCTCGTGCATACCGATTAGAATAAATGAAATAATCTGTTTCATGAAGTTTGAGCCCATCCTTAGTCATCTCATTACCGTAGATTCCTGGTAAGTGATCCCCATAAAAGACAACCGTAATCGGCTTTTTAATTTGGTCAATTGCAGTAATGAATTGTTTCATCGCTTCATCAGTATGGTGGATCCCAGTAGCAAAATCATTTACCGACGACTTATCAGTACCGGCAGAAACCTTTGTCGCCTGATATTTGCTAATTTCATTGTAAAAGTGCTGATTATACGGGAAGTGATTCTGCATTGTTACCAGATTAATGAACCGACCACCATGATAATTCATTAATTGATCTAATACATTTTGGTAAGAAGTCTGATCGGAAAGGTATGGACTACGATCAATCTTTTTCTGATGACGAATTGGATACTTACTTCCCAAATAGAGGAAGCGATCAATGCCAAACTTCCGGTAAACCTCGGTACGGTTATAAAAGGCACCGTTGTAGGGATGGATTGCGATTGCTGACTTAAATTGCTGAGCGATTGATGGATTGTTTTTCAAATTATTAACCAATTGGGTATATGGAGTTGGTAAAGTTGGCGAAAAATTAGTTAACGCAAACCCGGTTAATGCCATGTACTCCATGTTGGCCGTTCCACCACCATAGCCCGAGCTAATCATTAAGCCACCAGTATTTTGTTTACTAAGCTTAGTAATGTATGGTATAGGGTTGTTCTTCAATTGCACCCCGGGAACTCGTTGGGGATTAGCAAAGCTTTCACTCAAATTAAAAATAATCGTTTGCTTGCTAAACGAGTTTGTCCGCTGACGGTTAATCTGTTGAGCATCCAAGTGGTACTTATGAACAATCGCAGCCATCGTCTGTTGAGAATACCCAACTGGCTTGACCATTACCGTAACGTCGATGTTATTCATAAACTGAAGTAACGGCCCATTAATTCTTGCCCCACTTAACTGGTTATAAAACATCGGCTGATCATCAATTGAGGTCATCAAGTTATTAAAGGGAGTATTTTGATGGTTCCACAAAAACGCTGTCGCAAATAAGCATGGTGCAAGAAGGACAAATAGCAACCGGTGCGTTATCCCCCCCACTGCGTTTCTTAGGGGATAAGTTTTCTCTAGCCAAACAGTTACCGCAATCAAGATTACTAAAGTTACCAGGGCAGCCACCCAGACAACCCCATCAACCATACCAAATAAATTTTTGGCGACCCGCACCATCGCGAAATCTGCAGGAAGGATTGGTTCGTTTCGGGCAACAATCTTTTCATGGTTAGCCACAACAAAAACTGCACTGATTGCAATAACACTAATCAGCCCGACCCAGTAGCGATTAGTCAAGGCCTGAATAAACTTTATAACCGCAAAAATCAAGAATGCTGTAAAGAGTAATAGTAGTTCCCGTTGACCAAAAGTGTAAGCAAAAATATTGTAAGTTGCGTCAACGTTGGGACTTACGGAAAAGCCGTCATTCATTAATAGCATCGAAAGAGCTGCGATTAGGTAGGAGATAATCCCCAGAATAATGTTTGGCATCCAGGAATTAAGCCGCTGTTTTATTACTTGAAACTGTTTGTCAGCGGATTGGCTAGTGAACCGATCAATTTGCTGAAGGTGACGCTTAGCAAATTTGCTCGTTGATAATCCACACCAAACGTAGGAACATGCTAAGGCAAAAAGGAGAAAAATAATCGTAATCATTCCCGCCTTTAAGCTGCCATAAGCGTTGTGAAGTTTCACGATGAGTTGGACGCTTGCCAGTAATACCGTATTCTCAATTAACGTTAAGTAGGAATACAATGATCGCCAATTGGGCTTTCCTAAGTGATTCACTGTCATTTTGACAATTCCATAAGCGGTTAAAACGGTGAAAATATTAGTTGGCGTTGTAAAGCGACCTGCTGTCTGCCCATCAATACTCATAAATGGCATGATCCCTTGAAGGATAATCATACTCAATAAACTTAAGCCAGTAATAAGAAGCCACTTTTGATGATGACTTTCCTGCTTAACATTAGCACCAAGGACAAACAGTAACGCATAAAATAATGTTAAGTGGTTACTCGTCCATCCCCAAATATTCGGTGTCCAAAAGAGCGAGACAATCATAAGGAGCCAAATACCAATCAAAGTCGGTCGTCGCCGAATGAATCGTTGATCATTAATTACTGCAGTCAGAATTAATCCTAGTAAGCTTCCAAAGATCAGTGGATAAGTATTACGCAATAACGGAAAAGCTGCATTAAAGAAGTCGGTATGAAAGACTGTGACCTTTGCCAGCTGGTTGGTGCTAAGTGCCACTAATACACTAGCCAGGACACCCAAGACTAAAGTGTTCAGCCACGCCTTAATGATTGTTGACTCACGATGACTCTTTTGTGATAGAAAATATCCTAACAGTAAAATCAGAATGTCAGAGCCAAGCAATGTTAAGCCCTTGAAAATTTCAAACGCACTAGTATGAAGACTAGCATTACTGTAACTCGCTATATGCGGTCCGAGTTGCCAATACACCTGGGCAATCCCAACCCAGAACATCAGCGCAACCCAAACTAGATTACTTTTTAATCGATACATGATTTTCTCCCCTAAAATAATATCTTCCCCATTTTAATATAGACGGTGGAGAGATACAAAAATAGTATACAAAAGACCTGTAATAGCAACACTAAATGCTGTTATTACAGGCCTTTTCATGGTTATAAATGCTGACTAGAGTCGCTGTTTTGTAGTAGTTAAAGTATTGATACGACAGCATTCAACTCTAAATGTGTTAAGGTTTTGTGCTAAAAGCATGGTCAGAAACTATGGTCAAAAGCTGGTGTGACGGGGAAGAGCGCAGATTAAATTTATTCCCCCACTTGATGTTTTTTCAAATATTCTGCCACTTTTAACATGACTTCTTCTGAATCGGGAGAATTAGTAACATCTAAAACCATTTGACCAGCTTCAATTCCTTCAAAGTGAAGAGTTATTCCATTCAGGATTAAAAATACTTTGGCAGCTTCAAATGCTGTCCGTTTATTTCCATCAGCAAAGAGATGCTTTTTAGTAATCTTTTGCAGATAGTAGGCCGCTTTTAACCAGACGGTTGGGTAAGCCTCACGTCCAAAGAAAACTTGCTTGGGCGCTTCAACAACACTATTTAACCCGTTATTATCCAATACGCCGATTGAACCTTCACCAGCACGGCGAATGATTCGTCGGTTGATTTCAATTAGATCTTCTTCAGTTAAATATTCCATGATTACTTATCCTTTAGGAAGTCCAATATTGCTTGATCTTCATCTAGACTCTGATCCAAAACTTCAGAAAAATGATCATGGGATTTATTATCGGTATCAGTAGCCTTAATCACAACACTGCCATCATGAGAATTAAAGGTTACATTAATCTTGTCGTTTACTTTGAGCCCAGCTGCATCCATAATATCTTTACTAATCCGCACAGCACTAGAATTACCTGATTTGAAAATTTTAGTTGGTGACTTAATAACCATAATCAAGGCTCCTTTCATTTCGTATATACATTTTCATTATATAATATATACGTAAATTTATCTACATAAATACTTTTTAACACATTTTAACACGCAACTATCCTTGCTACACCAGCAATTCAGGCACTTTAACCATTCAAAAATTGTCTACCAACATCCGCCCGTGTTAACAAACGTGTTAAAATAGCGCCATTTAAGTAACAAAGAAACCTGTAACGTCAACGATAATCGCTGGTATTACAGTCTTACGTGTTCTTTGTGGTACCCACTACAGCTCCAGCAATATCTACATAATTTTAATCAACAAAAGTCCAAGTAACATTAATTAACTCTCCTTTATTACTCTTTTATTGCATTTTGTTACATAAGTTGCAAAACCCACCGTTTTAATTGCTAAATATTTACATTAATATTTCAACTATGTTACAATATAGATATTGAAAGGAAACAACAACGTTAAAATTAACGTTGCCGGAGGGAGTGCTATTACTATGAAGATGAGTAAGAAAGTTTTAAATAGTTCACTTGTTATTTTACTTGCGCTAGGTCTAGGCGGTTGTGCTGTAGGTAGTTCTACAACCACATCACATAAGACCCACGAAGCATCAAGCTCACAAGTAGTTAAACAAAGCCATAAGAAGAGTGAAAAGTCAGCTTCAACCAGTGCTAAAACTGCAGCTGCTACTAACCACTCAGCAAATACAAACGTTGCATCTTCAAGTAGTAGCACAAGTTCCGCTAAGAACGTAACGACCACTGCGCCTGCAAATACAACTAACAATAGTGCTAACCAGCAAGTTACTGCTCCAGCTAAGGTTGCTAGTTCATCAAGCAGCGTTAAGGAACAAAAATCAGTTCAACTTGGTCTAGGTGATGTCGCAACTTGGACTGATTCTGAAGGGATTACCCACAATGTTGATAGCGATGGGATGGATCGTTACACTACCAAGGGAAGCTCCCAAGTTCAATACAAGGACTGGTCAGGGGCATTACCAAGTGAAGTTACGGTAAGTCATAACGAATAATTAAAATAGTGGAAATAGCATTCTTTCACAAAAAGAGGAGTCAACAATTAGCGTTGATTCCTCTTTTTATATTCTAATCATCAATTTCTTGTATAACAAAAAGGCTGCCAATCCAGACAACCTTCTAGATTATATTTAATTATAGACAATGACCATTAACATCAAAGTAATATTCCCTGTATTCACCATTCCACGGAGCATAATGCCAGCCATTAGCTACCATTTCCCCACTAGCATCAAAATAATACCAAGCACCATTAATCCACAACCATTCATCTTCTGCTCGCGTACCATCTGCTTTAGAATATGTCCATGTAGGATATTGATTATTACCATTGCTTGTTGAATGCCAACTATTTGTTACATAGTGTCCATTGACATCAAAATAATACGAATTTCCCTGTCCATACCATGGAGCATAGTGCCAGCCATTGGCTACCATTTCCCCACTAGCATCAAAATAGTACCATGATCCATTGATCCATAACCATTCACTTTCTGCTCGCGTACCATCAGCCTTAGAATATGACCAGTCATATCTCGGGTATGCATTCTTTCCATTATCATACGAATGCCAGCTATTTGTTGCATAGTGTCCATTGACATCAAAATAATACGAATTTCCTTGTCCATACCATGGAGCATAGTGCCAGCCATTGTTTACCATTTCCCCACTAGCATCAAAATAGTACCATGATCCATTGATCCATAACCATTCACTTTCTGCTCGCGTACCATCAGCCTTAGAATATGACCAGTCATATCTCGGGTATGCATTCTTTCCATTATCATATGAATGCCAGCTATTTGTTGCATAGTGTCCATTGACATCAAAATAATACGAATTTCCTTGTCCATACCATGGAGCATA
>NZ_CAKOBX010000017.1:0-1648 GCF_932750685.1 Limosilactobacillus urinaemulieris
AGTCTAAACAGACTAAGCTAAGCAGTGGAGTTTGAGATTGACGAATCTCAAATTTCACTGCTTTTTTTGTTAAAGTAGGGATGAAGTTGACATGTCGTAGAGCAGATTGGCACTTGATGTCGTAGTCTAAAATGGCAACTTCATCAATTCAATAAAGTCTCTTCTTAGTCTGTTGGCGATTAAACGTCGAGTATTGAAAATTAGAATTATTGAATTGTTGTTGAACTTCATTAGGAGATGATCATATGGAATATAATTGTGCTTTTGGAATTGATGTTAGTAAAGCTTCGATGAACGTTGCGATCTTAGTAAATAAGCACCAAGTTGATGCAGTTATTTTACCGATGAACCAACAAGGCTTTTCTTCCTTAAAGGCTAAGCTGGCTTCGTTCAAACAACCAATCGTTGTTTTCGAAGCTACCGGTATCTATTCTCGTCGATTAAAATTCTTTTTAGACTCGCAAAGGATTAATTATGTCTATCTGAATCCCTTACGAGCTAAAAAGCAGTTAGATAAGCTGCGCTCATTTAAATCCGATCAAGTTGATGCCTTTCGTTTAGCAGAAACCCAATTCATTTTATCGCGAAAGCCCTCCTACAAAATGGATCCCGCTTACCAAGAATTAATGGATATGAGTCGCTTCTACCAGGAACTAGTTAAAGATTCTATTGCTCATAAGAACCGGCTTCACCGTGTCCTTCAGTTAACTTTTCCAGAGCTTGAACAAGTAGAAAGTCAACCATCGGGTAACTTCTATTGGTACTTAGTTGAACATTATGCCAATCCACAAAAGGTTTGCCAATCTTCTCCTGATCAAATTTTAAATTCAATTCCTGTTCAGGTAAAGAAGTCTTTCTTTTTATCCAATCAACGCCTATCACGAATTATTGAACGATTAGTTAAGTTAGCTCGTCAAGCTTACCCGGTTGTTACTGAACATTCTTACGTTTACCATCAAATTTCCTATCTGGCCCGTCAATTAAAGACGGAAAATCAGATGAAAAACAAAATTATCAAACAAATGATTCAACTTGCCAAAGGCTTTAAGGAATACGATGAACTTCTCAGTATCCCTGGCTTTGGTAAAGAAACAGTTGTTTCTTTAATCGGTGAGTTAGGCGACCTCCGGCGCTTTAGGAGTAGTAATGCTCTTAACGCCTTTGTTGGCATTGATTTACGTCACTACGAATCCGGCAACTATGTCGCTGCTGACCGGATCAGCAAGCGTGGTAATCCGATTGCCAGAAAGATTCTTTTTAAGTCAATTCAAAGTATCGCTTCTGCCGCCCACTACCATCCTAATCACATTAACGATTTCTACCAAAAACGCAAAAAGCAATTTTCTTCGTCCTCTGGAACAAAGAAAATTGCGATTGCCACGATGCATCGTTTGCTTAGAACAATGTATCATCTCGTTAAATATGATCAGTTTTATGATTATGACATTGCTCGTTCATAACTAGAATCTTGATCATCATATATTCTAAGCACCCCATTAATTTTGTTAAATTAGATGAGGCACCTTTAGTATACCCTAAATTAAGCAAATTTCATCAATATCCAATTCTGTTTACTCAATTAAGTTGAGAGTAATAGAATTAAATCCCTTAAAATCAATAATACGCTTGACTTAACGTAGAAGATCTG
>NZ_CAKOBX010000018.1:0-1635 GCF_932750685.1 Limosilactobacillus urinaemulieris
TAAAAACAGACTAAGATTAGTAGTGAAATTTTTAATCGACGGATTAAGAATTTCACTACTTTTTGTTTTAGAAAGTAGTTATCGAAGTTGACATGTCGAAAAGTACTTTGACACTCGATGTCGGAATAAAAAGTGGCAACTTCATTTTCTTTCCATAATCTGTTTTGAGTCTGCTGGCTTTAAAGTCGTGTACAGAAAATTAGAAATGGGAGGAACGATTGAACTTCATGAGGAGATGAAAAAATGCGCTGCGTATTTGGAATTGATGTTAGTAAGGATTCATTTAGTGTGGCAATTGTTATTGATCAAGCGATGTTTAGGGAAATGAAGCTTCCGCTAAATCGTGATGGCTTCAAAAAACTAGAAGAGGCACTCCAATCTTTTAGCAATCCCGAAGTTGTGTTTGAAGCAACAGGTGTTTATTCACGGCGACTTCAGCGCTTTCTTGATGATCTTGACCAGGACTATACTTGTCTTAACCCGCTAGTTGCCAAGAAGCAGCTTGATGGCCTTCGACCGTATAAAACTGATCGTAATGACGCCCGGCACCTTGCCGAAACGCAATTTATCATGAACCGGGCAATTACTTACAAGATCAGCCCAACTTACCGTAAGTTAATGGATTTCAGCCGATTTTATCAAGAAGTCTGTAAAGACGTTGCAACTCACAAAAATCGTCTCCACCGCTCACTCCAGCTTGTCTTTCCTGAGATTGAACACGTATTAAGTAATACTAATAACGAACTGTACTGGTCGGTAGTTAGTCGATTTTCTCAAGCAACTCGGGTTACTGGAGAATACACTTTCGATGAAGTCGTCGATAGTATCCTTAAAGGAACCCATAAGAATATTTCCAAAGCCCGTGCTGAACAGATTGCGCATAGTCTTTATTCAGCAGCTCGCCTTTCGTATTCAGCAGTTGATGATGATTCACCTGTCTACCTGCAAGTAAATCACCTGGTAACCCAAATTCAGGAAGAAACCAAGCTTAAGAGCAAGATCATTGAACAGATGACCGTCCTCGCAAAGGAATTACCTGAATATAATAAACTCCTTAGCATTCCTGGATTAGGTGCCCGGACCGTTGTTTCTTTAATCGGTGAGCTTGGTGATATTCGGCGCTTTCGTAATAGTAATGCGCTAAATGCTTTCATCGGAATCGATCTACGGCATTATGAATCTGGTGACTATGTCGCAAATGATCACATTAGTAAACGCGGTAACACGGTTGCCAGGAAGATCCTCTTTAAGGCAATTCAGAACATCGCTTCAGCAGCTCATTACCACCCTAACCATATTAACGATTACTATCAGCGACGAAAAATGGACGCTGGGCAGTACGGAACTAAAAAGATCGCAATCGCAGCAATTCACCGACTAATTCGAACAATTTATCATCTCGTCATCAATAATCAATTCTATGATTACTCCTTAGCTACTAAAGGATAACCAGCAGAATTGGATATAGGATCAAGTTCAGTCCACTGTTTAAATCAGCATTAACATTGGGCTTTTTTGTCGTGGATCTAGATCACCGTTACACGCATTCAATTACTAAATTTAAATTAAAGAAAAGTGGGATTACCAACACTAAAACAGTTAATGTCGGTAATCCCACTTGACTAAGCGTAGAAA
>NZ_CAKOBX010000019.1:0-1419 GCF_932750685.1 Limosilactobacillus urinaemulieris
TTGAGAGTAAACCTCTCAAAACTAAACAAAGTTTCAACAATGTGTAGGTTTCCGTTTTATTCCTTAGAAAGGAGGTGATCCAGCCGCAGGTTCTCCTACGGCTACCTTGTTACGACTTCACCCCAGTCATCTGCCCTGCCTTAGGCGGTTCCCTCCAAATGGTTAGGCCACCGACTTTGGGCATTGCAAACTTCCATGGTGTGACGGGCGGTGTGTACAAGGCCCGGGAACGTATTCACCGCGGCATGCTGATCCGCGATTACTAGCGATTCCGACTTCGTGTAGGCGAGTTGCAGCCTACAGTCCGAACTGAGAACGGCTTTAAGAGATTAGCTTACTCTCGCGAGTTCGCAACTCGTTGTACCGTCCATTGTAGCACGTGTGTAGCCCAGGTCATAAGGGGCATGATGATCTGACGTCGTCCCCACCTTCCTCCGGTTTGTCACCGGCAGTCTCACTAGAGTGCCCAACTAAATGCTGGCAACTAGTAACAAGGGTTGCGCTCGTTGCGGGACTTAACCCAACATCTCACGACACGAGCTGACGACGACCATGCACCACCTGTCATTGCGTCCCCGAAGGGAACGCCTAATCTCTTAGGTTAGCGCAAGATGTCAAGACCTGGTAAGGTTCTTCGCGTAGCTTCGAATTAAACCACATGCTCCACCGCTTGTGCGGGCCCCCGTCAATTCCTTTGAGTTTCAACCTTGCGGTCGTACTCCCCAGGCGGAGTGCTTAATGCGTTAGCTCCGGCACTGAAGGGCGGAAACCCTCCAACACCTAGCACTCATCGTTTACGGCATGGACTACCAGGGTATCTAATCCTGTTCGCTACCCATGCTTTCGAGCCTCAGCGTCAGTTGCAGACCAGACAGCCGCCTTCGCCACTGGTGTTCTTCCATATATCTACGCATTCCACCGCTACACATGGAGTTCCACTGTCCTCTTCTGCACTCAAGTCGCCCGGTTTCCGATGCACTTCTTCGGTTAAGCCGAAGGCTTTCACATCAGACCTAAGCAACCGCCTGCGCTCGCTTTACGCCCAATAAATCCGGATAACGCTTGCCACCTACGTATTACCGCGGCTGCTGGCACGTAGTTAGCCGTGACTTTCTGGTTGGATACCGTCACTGCGTGAACAGTTACTCTCACGCACGTTCTTCTCCAACAACAGAGCTTTACGAGCCGAAACCCTTCTTCACTCACGCGGTGTTGCTCCATCAGGCTTGCGCCCATTGTGGAAGATTCCCTACTGCTGCCTCCCGTAGGAGTATGGACCGTGTCTCAGTTCCATTGTGGCCGATCAGTCTCTCAACTCGGCTATGCATCATCGCCTTGGTAAGCCGTTACCTTACCAACTAGCTAATGCACCGCGGGCCCATCCTGAAGTGATAGCCGAAACCATCTTTGAAACGAAAA